>DATKCN010000259.1:0-6024 GCA_035513175.1 Thermomicrobiales bacterium | reverse complement strand
GCATCAACGTGGAGCCAAACGGCGAGGTCGTCCTCCGGCTACTCGACAGGAATGGGACGATCCGCGTGAAGCTCGGCGCGAGCGAGACCGGTTCGGGTCTTGTCCTGCTCGATGAACAGACGGAGCCCGGCGTGCATATCCGCGCTAGACGGGCCGGCACAACAAGCCTGACTTTACGCGGCGGGCCTGGTCAGGAACGAGTGATCAGGCCGTAGCTGTCGCGCGGCGGTTGACGCGGTGATCGCGTTGCGGGGCATCCCGATCGCTCCAGGGCGGGTTCGCGCTCACCGGAGGGCGTGTGAGCACCCTGTCTCGCCTTCGCTCGGTCTTGCGGACGCTCGTTCACCCTCGCAGATTGGAACGCGAGATGGACGCCGACCTTCGGTTTACGTCGCAGAGCGGACGGACGCTCTCGTCGCCCAGGGCTCGCGTCAGTTCACCGTGCACGGCGACAGAGGTACGGGCGGGCCAGGTATTCAGCCGCGAAACAACCTTGCTTCCATTCTTCATTTCGCGGCGGCCGGCTGAGTTCGACTCGTCCACGCCATTGGTCGTACATGGCGTCCGTATCCTCGACCTCGAGCGTCACGACCACATGTCGGCCATGCCCGCTCATCGGCGCATCGAGATGGAGGGCGAAACCCCCGCGCTGCACGAACATAACCTCGCTCGTGCCATCCTCCGTCGCCTCATACATGACGCTGAACCGTCGCCGCCCGATACGCGGGAATGCCGCACGCGAGCGCCGCGCCCAACAGGACCACCGCGATGGCGGCGGCACAACTGATCGGATCCCGCGCGTCGACGGCGTAGATCTGCGCCTGGAGCCGCCGGCCGGCCGCCAGTGTGCCCGCAACGCCCGCGACCGAGCCTGCGAGCGCGAAACCGAGGCCCTCGCCGAACACGGCGCGCATCACGCGTGCGTGGCTCGCGCCGAGCGACCTCGACGAAAAGGGTGTACTCTACTGAGCGGACGGCGATTCTCTCAAGCGAGTCGTTAGCGACATCGCAAGGATTACCTGGTCGCCCAACAGCACACCGCCACGATCGATGAAGCGATTCCAGATCATTCCGTGGTCGCGCCGGTTGACACTCCCGTGAACAGAGAAACGAAGCAGACGCGACGGCGAGCCCAGTTCGGGCGTCCTGACCGTCACGATAGTCGACTTCGTCACGCCACGAAGCATGAGATCTCCTGTCACTTCGAACGTCTCTGCATGCGATCGAATGCGTGTGCTGCGAAAGACGATCTTCGGAAAGCGCGACACGTGAAAGAAATCCTCGGAGCGCAGGTGCTCGTCGCGTTCTGCGTGGTCGGTGTCAACGCTCGCCGCCCGAACTCGAAAGTTGATGCTGGATTGCTCGACTGAGGAGTGATCAAGATTGATCTCGCCGCTGAAATCTGTGAAGCGGCCCACGAACTGCCGGATGCCGTGACGGATCTGAAATGTCAGCTCAGATTGATTCGGTACGATGACGTACGTCCGTATCGTGGTGGGCCGGTCCTGAATGCCTGCGACTACCTGAAGCGGCGGCGACAACGTCGCCATGGCAAACAGCACTGCGCAGGACCGCGCGGCGACATCGCATCTACGGCGCGGAGGTGTCATCGTAGTCGAATGTCCCGTACGGCACGGAGACTACCATTTGGATCGCGTTCGATGGGACGAATGGCCGAGAAGGTTCCTGCCTGCCCGTGCTTCTGGTAGTCGGCCTGTGTCAGGCGTGGATCGCCTGCCACCGAAAAAGTGGCGTTCTGCTCGGTCCCGCCGCTAACCGACACCATCATGTGGATGTGCGCAGCAGTCGTGCGCTGACCTGGGTACGCGCCTGGTACGATCGTGCGGACCTCGTACCGGCCATCCTCGTTCGTGTGGACGATGGCTTGTAAGCGAGGTGAACTCTCGCCGTCACCGTCTCGCGAATATACGCCGCTGGCATCGGTGTGATAGATCCGGACACGTACACCGGCCGCCGGAGTCCTCCCGTCGCGTTGGTACACCGTACCGGACAGGATCAACGGCTCGCCCGGTTCGTTCGGCGAGACCATCGTCGCGCGCCAGCTTGGAGTCTGGCCGACAAGCGTGACGCCGATCAACAGGAGCATCGCTGGGAACATCGATTACTCCGATCGAAGCGCCGACACCGGCTCGATAAGACTGACGGCGCGTGCTGGGATGTACGACGCCAAGAAGGTCACCAGCAGGAACAGCAGGGCAGTGGCCCCCACGATGTGCAGTTCCGGCGTCGTCAGTCCAACGATCTGCGATCCGAGCAGATGGCTGAGCGCAAATGCCCCCAAAGCTCCGGCGATCAGCCCGATACCCACGACTTTCAGGCTGGATCCCACGACGAGCCTCAACAGGCAGCCGCGACTGGCGCCGAGCGACGCTCGTACGGCAAGTTCGCGCGTCCGTGCCGTCACTGCGTACGCTACAAGCTCGTAGACACCGAGCGATGCCAGAATGATCGCCAAGCTGGCAAAGGCAGCCACCAGCAACAGCGCGAACCGTTGCTGCGCCAACGCAGAGGCTATTGTTCGCTCAATGCCGCCGACGTGGTAGGTCGGCTGATCGCGGTCGACGGTCCAGAGCGCGCGAAGCACGGCGGGCCGCATGGTCGCGACGGGACCCGCCGTGCGCACGAGAACACTCATAATTGAGGAGGGCCGTTGGGTGTAGGGACGGTAGACCGTTGGAATAGGGGCTTCACTGAGCTCATACCGCACGTCCCCAACGATGCCGACGATTGTCGACCATGCTGACGTGTCGTCGCTTTGGTCTGCACGTCGGATTCGCTGTCCGATCGGATCACTGTTCGGCCAATGTCGGCGGGCAAATGTCTCGCTGATGATGGCGACGTTCAACGAAGAAGCCGAGTCGTGCTCGCCGAAGTCCCGCCCCTTCAGCACGGGGATCGTGAGTGTGACGAAATAATCCGGGGAGCATACGACCTCGCGGGATGGAGCGTCAGATCCGACCACGCTAGGACGCCCGTCGATCTCGAATGTAACTTCGGCCGGCGGCCGCAAAGGGGGAGCGCTGACGACCGAAACGGCGTCCACGCCAGGTACCGCAGCAACGTGTGTCAAGGCCTCCGTGAAGAAGCTGATCTGCTGTTCTGGCGCGGCGTACTGCGCCCTTGGAAGAGCCATTCTCAATCCAAGGACACCTTCAGCTTTGAAACCCAAGGACGTGTGTCGAAGCGTCACGAACGTTTGCATCAGCATCCCCGCACCGGTGAGCAGCACGAGTGCGAGCGCAGTCTCGATCACGAGCAGACCGTCACGAATGCGGCGGCCGCGGGCCTGGCCGATGGACCCTGGAGTCGTTGCCTTGAGCGTCTCGTTCAGCGGAATCTTGGTTATGTGGAGCGCGGGAATCAGTCCGAATATCGTTCCAGTCGTCATGGCAAGGACGATGGCGGCAAGCACCACCACATGGTCGACAGCAACTGAACTAATCCCGCCGGGGAGACCTTGCTGAATCCGATCGGGGATGACGTGCACCACGAGACCAATTGCCCAATACGTGAGCACCAAACCGACGACACATCCGAGGCCGGCGAAGATCAGCGCCTCGAAGACGCCTTGCCGAACCACCCGCGCGCGTGCGGCGCCTAGGGCCATTCGGACTGTGAACTCGCGTGCGCGCCCGGTTCCGCGTGCCAGCAGCACGTTGGCCAGGTTCGCACACGCGATTAGCATCACGAACGCCGCCGCTCCCAGAAGCATGAGCAGTGCAGGCCGAACACTGTGTACGAGCTGTGCATGGAGAGGCGCGACGCTGGCGCTCCAACGCGCGTTCGTTCTTGGATGGCGCTCGCCAATATCTCGCGCCAACATTTGCATCTCGGCCGTGGCTTGCTCAATCGTGACGCCAGACTTGAGACGAGCGATGACGGGTCGACTTCGCGGCTCGCGCGCGGTCAAGTCTGCCGGCCCTGGCGTCAGCGGCAGCCAGATCTCAAACTCATTGCGCAAGAACCAGAAGTCGGCCGGCAGTACACCAACAATCGTGAACGTTTCTGTTTCACCGGGTCGGTCGTGGGAGCTCAGTGCCAACGGCGTATCGACAACCGCGGGATCGCTTCCGAACCGCCGCACCCAGAGCGCGTGAGAGATGACGGCCGTTCGTGTATGGTGGTCCTCGCCGCTGGAGAACACGCGCCCGAACGCCGGGCGGATGCCCAGCATGGAAAACAACTCCGGCGAGACCCACGCACCCATGACCACTTCCGGAACAGGATTCCCGGTCAGGTTGAAGCCATCCAGCGTCAGCGTCGCCAGGTCCGTAAAGCTTCGCGCGTGGCGGCGGAGATCGCCGAATGTCGCCGGCGCCACACCTGTTGATTCGCCCTCGGGGCTGACTTCGTAGATGCGAACAAGTTGTTCCGGTGCATCGAACGGCAGCGGTCGAAAGAGAACCGCGTGTGCGACGCTGAATACAAGTGCATTGCTTGCGACACCGAGCGCCACGATCGCCACAGCCATGAACGTAAACAGCGGAGTCGCGAACGCGGATCGCAGGGAGTGACGCACATCCAGAATGACGTGCTCCAACCAACTCCACCCCCAGGCGTCGTGACTCTCCTCGCGCAATCGGAGGGGGTTGCCGAAGCGCCGTCGCGCCAAGTCGCGCGCCTGCTCAGCGGTCGCTCCAGCGGCTCGCAACGATTGCTCGCGGCGATCCAGGTGCAATCGCATCTCTTCGTCGAGATCGTGGTCGAAATGGCGCCGTCGCAGCAGCATCCACAGCCGTCTCACGAGCTCTCCGAAGGCCGAGATCATCCTTCATGCCTCCGCGATCACTTGAGTGATCGCGTCCGTCACGCGGCGGAAACGGGAGACCTCGGCCTCGAGCTGCCTCCGGCCGTCAGGTGTCAGTCGGTAATAGCGGGCCCGCCGGTTTCCCTCGGTCGTCCCCCAGGTGGCCTTGACCCAGCCTTTGATCAGCATCCGCTGCAAGGCGGGATACAGCGAGCCTTCCTCGATCTGCAGCACGTCCGTCGAACGACGCTCGATTGCCTCGGCGATCTCGTAGCCGTGCATCTCGCCGCCACGGGCGAGCGTCTTGAGGATCAGCAGGTATAGCGTTCCCGGCGGAACTTCATCTCGGCGCATGTGAGCCTCTGACATAGTCATACTATGCCAGTCGTCTCGACTGGTCAAGAGCGCCAGAACTGCCCGATCGGACCGCTCACCGCGGGCTGTCCCTGTGAGCGCCAGATGCCAGCCCTCGAAGGCCAACGGCACACAAGTCGCCCTGTCGGTGATGTCGTGACAAGAGGATTTGCGAGGAAAAACGATGTCGGCCGAATAGCCGATCGGCATTCAGCAAACCGCCACCCTCAGCCTGTGGGGCCATTCAACAACTCATTGACCTCGTCGCCGCGTGAGAGAATCTGAGAGAGAAATTCTCAAAGGCTCCCGGCTAGAAGCTAAGGATCCCTGTCCGGGGCACGCTGACGACCGTACGATGAGGCCCGCCGGCCCGCCCGAACCACCTGTCCGCCCGCGAACACCGGCGTTCCGCATCCGCACGCCGCCACGGCTGGATGGTCGCGACGCGTCGTCCTTCACTCCTTTATTCGGCTTTATTCGGGAACGAACTGTTTGGTGCAGTTCTTGCTGCGTCAAGCGCGCGGCAGTACATCGAGGAAGGGTCCTGGTAGCGCCAAGAGATGCGTGGCCACGACGAGCACCAGCAGCGTCGGCAGCGTCGCACGCGCCGCGGTCGGCTGCAAGCCGAGGTTGGGCCGTCTTGTGAACCTCTAGAGTCCACGATGACGTATTGCTTGTAGCGGACACCCTTGCACGATGGAGACAACCCACGCCGAGCCACGGCGGATTCGGAACACGAAGTATAGGACCGAAAGGCGGTATGCAATGACAACGCGACTTCTGCCTGTCGCGGCTTTCTTGATGGTGTGCTTCTCGCCTGCGATCGAAGCAGCCGATGTGACAGGACACTGGGCGGTCACGATCACGACGGCTGAGGCCAAGATGACCGGCAAGGCTTCCTT
>DATKCN010000258.1:0-4006 GCA_035513175.1 Thermomicrobiales bacterium | reverse complement strand
GCCGTTGAACCAGATGACGCCCTCGCGCTGATCGAATGGCAACATGAGCCGTGCTCCGCTAAGTGCACCCTGTGACGTGAGGGCGGTTTGTAGCGGTAACAAAACGTGGTATATATGTCAACATGACTGACATAAACCTGCAGGCCGCCAAGGCTCCCGTCCGCAGCGATCCCGACGCCGATCCCGACGCCGATGGCGCGATCGTGGAACTGATCGAGCTCCTGTTCTTCGCCTACCGGGACTTCGTATCCGACCCCGACAAGATCCTGAAGGACTACGGCTTCGGCCGGGCTCATCACAGGGTCATCCATTTCGTCGGCCGGCATCCGGGCATCTGCGTCGCCGAACTGCTCGACATTCTCAGGATCACCAAGCAGAGCCTCGGCCGCGTTCTCAGGCAGCTGATCGACACCGGACATGTGCGCCAGCAGTCGGGAGCGGTCGACCGCCGCCAGCGGCTGCTCTATCTGACGCCGCGTGGCCAGGAGCTTCACGAGCGGCTGATGGCGCCGCAGGCCGCGCGGGTACGCGCAGCGATAGCCGCCGCCGGACTGGACAGCGGCGCAGCCAGCCGCGACATGCTGTTCCGGCTGGTGGACGCCGGTGACCGCAACCATGTGCTGGCCCTGCTGGATCGGGCGGCCATGCGCAAGACGGCCTGACGGGGGAGCCATGGCAACGATCGATCCAGCCGCGCCGCATATCCTGGTGGTGGACGACGACCGCCGCATCCGCGAGTTGCTCACGAGCTATCTCGCCGGCAAGGGCTTTCGGGTGACGGCGGCCGGCAATGCCGGGCAGGCGCGCGAACGCATGCGGGGCATGGCGTTCGACCTCCTGGTGCTCGATGTCATGATGCCGGGTGAATCGGGGCTCGAACTGGTGCGCAGTCTCAGAGCAGCGGCCGACGGCGTGCCGGTGCTCATCTTGTCGGCGCTGGCTGACAGCGGCGACCGGATCACGGGGCTGTCGTCGGGCAGCGACGACTATCTCGCCAAGCCGTTCGAGCCTGCCGAGCTGCTGCTTCGCATCCAGAGCATATTGCGCCGGCAGCCAGCGCGCACCGCGCCGACGCAGGCGAGGTTCGGCACATGCACGTTCAATCCCGAACGCGGCGAATTGCGCCGTGGCGATGAGCTGGTGCGGCTGACCAGCCGCGAGCGTGATCTCATGCGCCTGTTCGTCCAGAAGGCCGGCCAGACGCTGAGCCGTGACGAACTGGCGCAGACCCCGACGGAAGGCGCGCGCAGCATCGACGTGCAGATCAATCGCCTGAGGCGCAAGATCGAGGACGATCCGTCGTTTCCGGTTTATCTGCAGACTGTCCGCGGCGCAGGCTATATCCTGCATCTCGATTGAATGGCGTCCCGGCACCTGGAGAGGCATCGATGGCAACGGCATTAGGCGGCAAGGCGGTGCGCGGCGTGCCTCAAGGGCTCTACTGGCGCTTCAACCGCTTCCTCGAGCGTTATCTTCCCGCCGGACTGTACCCGCGCTCGCTCATCATCGTGATCGCGCCCGTCATCGTGTTGCAGGCCATCATGGCGACAGTGATCCTCGACCATCACTGGAAGAAGGTCAGCGGGATGCTGTCGGAGTCCATTGCAGGCGAAATGGCCTTCCTCGTTGCAACTTACGAAGCCTCGCCGAAGACTCCTGAGGTCGTCCGGCAACTTCAAGACTTTGCCGGCGAGCACCTGGAGCTCGACCTCGACGTTCAAACCGGCGCCAGCCTGCCGCCGCCCCTGCCGGCGCGGCGGTTCTCCATGCTCGACCACCAGCTGACGAACCACATTGAACGGTTGGTCGAGAAGCCGTTCTGGATCGATACGGCCCAGCGGAACCTGCTGGAAGCCCGAGTGTTGGTCGAGCCGGGCGTCGTGTTCCGCTTCGTGACGCGTCAGAAACGGGCCTATGCCGCCAACACGCCCCTTTTCCTGTGGTGGCTCGGAGGGTCGTCGCTCGTGCTGCTGCTGGTCGCAGTCGTGTTCCTGCGCAACCAGATCCGGCCGATCCTGCAGCTGGCGGACGCCGCTCAGAGCTTCGGAATGGGCCGCAGCGTCGAGGAGTTTCGCCCGCGCGGCGCTGCCGAGGTGCAGCAGGCGGCGGCGGCCTTCCTCAAGATGAAAGAGCGCATCGAGCGCCACGTCGAGCAGCGCACCGCCATGCTGGCCGGCGTCTCCCACGACCTGCGCACGGTGCTCACCCGCTTCAAGCTCGAGCTCGCATTGCTCGACGACGGGCCGCAGCTGCAGGCCCTCAAGGAGGACGTGGACGAGATGCAGCGCATGCTGGAGGGCTATATTGCCTTCGTGCGCGGCGACGGCGACGAGCGCTCCAACGAGGTCGATGTGGCCGCGCTCCTGCAGAGCGTCGCACACGGCCTGGAGCGCTCCGGGCAGAGCATCGTCGTCGATGTCGAAGGACCGCTGTTCGCCTCGGTGAAGGCGGACGCGCTGAAGCGCTGCATCGGCAACCTGGCCGGCAACGCCGCGCGCCATGCCGCCACCGTCAGGCTGTCGGCGTCCCGCGCCGGTCCGCACCTGGTGGTCACCGTCGACGACGACGGCCCCGGCATACCGCCGGCAGAGCGCGAGGCCGTGTTCCGTCCCTTCGTGCGGCTCGACCAGGCCCGCAACCAGGATGCCGGCGGCGGCGGTCTCGGCCTGACAATTGCCCGCGACATCGCCCACAGCCACGGCGGCAGCGTGCGCCTGGAGGACAGCCCCCTCGGCGGCCTGCGCGCCGTGGTGACGATTCCGGTGTAGCGCACGATGAATTCAGGTCGGCATTGTCGCCGGCACCCCACCCCCGGCCCCTCCCCCCAAGGGGGAGGGGTGCGACGGAGCGCCTTTCTGCGCCCTCCCCCTCGGGGGTCCACCAAGGGGGAGGGGCTGGGGGTGGGGTGCTGCCCGCGAGTGCCGCCCTAAACGCATCCTCCATTACCCCTCAGCAAGTCGGCGCGACACTTCGTCGAGCTGCTCCAAAGTGCGGTAGTGAATGGTCAGCCGCCCGCCTGCGTCCCCGCGGTCCACGATCTCGATCTTCAGTCCGAGTGCCTCGCCGAGCCTCCGCTCGAGATCGCGGGTATCGGCGTCCGGGCGGGGTGGCCGGCGCGGCTTGTCTTGTTTTCGCTGCGCCGTCTGCGTCAGGCGCTCGGCTTCGCGGACGCTGAGCCCAAGCTTGATGATCTCCTGGGCAAGCTCGGCGGGTGCGGCACTCGCCACCAGAGTTCGGGCATGCCCCGCCGTCAGCGCCCCCGACTCGAGGTGGACCTTGACCTCGTCGGGCAGCGACAGCAGTCGCAGCGAATTGGCAATGTGGCTGCGGCTCTTGCCGATGGAGGAGGCGAGCTGCTGCTGGGTATAGCCGAAGTGCTCGATGAGCTGGGCGTAGCCCTGCGCTTCCTCGAGCGCGTTGAGGTCGGCGCGCTGGACGTTCTCGATCAGCGCGATCTCGAGCGCCTCCCCGTCGGTGAAGTCGCGCACCAGCGCCGGGACTTCATGCAGCGGCACCCGCTGCGCCGCGCGCCAGCGCCGCTCCCCGGCCACGATCTCGTAACTCTGCCCGTCGCTGCGGGGGCGGACGATCAGCGGCTGCAACACACCCTGGGCCCGGATCGACTGCACGAGTTCGTCGAGATCGCCGGAGTCGAAGCGGCGGCGCGGGTTGTGCGGGTTGGGATGGAGGAGCTCGATGGGGATGCGGCGAAACCCGCGCGCCTCGTCCATCACGGCGTCCTCGTCCGCATCGTCGCCGATCAGCGCCGCCAACCCCCGGCCCAACCGCTGCTTGTAAGCTGCCATCGTCAACCCCTCGCCGAATTCGTTTCAGAGGCGAATCAAAATCGTCACGCCACGCGCAATGCCTGTTCCCGCCGGATGATTTCGGATGCGAGTCGAATATAGGCCTGGCTGCCGGCGCAGGCGTAGTCGTAGAGCAGCACCGGCTTGCCGTAGGACGGCGCCTCGCACACCCGAACGTTCCGGGGAATGACCGTATTGTA
>DATKCN010000257.1:0-5074 GCA_035513175.1 Thermomicrobiales bacterium | reverse complement strand
CGCCAGCGCATTCGTGAGAACCTCGGTCTGGAAGAGCCCATCCCGGTGCGCTACGCCAAATGGGCCAGCTCGCTGTTCAGCGGCGACTTCGGCTACTCGTTCCGCACGCGCGGCCCCGTGATCGATCTCATTAAGCAGCGGGTCCCCACCACGCTCTACATCAGCGGCATGGCATTCCTCGTCGCGTTGCTGATCGCGATACCGATCGGGGTGCTGTCCGCGGTCAAGCAATACTCGGTCTTCGACAACGTGGCGACGACGCTGGCCTTCATCGGTTTCTCGCTGCCAACCTTCGCCACCGGTCTGCTGTTCATTCTGTTATTTACGATCCAACTCGACTGGTTGCCATCCATCTATCGCACGACGAGAGAAGCGGAGGGGTTGGGCGGCATCTGGGCCCGGACCCGGCAGGCGATCATGCCGATTGCCGTGCTGGCGATGTTCCAGGCCGCGACGCTGATGCGTTTCGTGCGGGCCTCGATGCTTGAGAACATCCACCAGGACTACGTCCGCACCGCTCGCGCGAAGGGCCTTAATGAACGCACGGTGATCGGACGGCATGCGTTACGCAACGCCCTGATTCCAGTCGTCACGATCGTGGCGCTCGCGTTGCCGACGGTTATCACCGGCGCGGTCGTGACCGAGCAGATCTTCCGAGTGCCCGGCATGGGCGCCCTGCTCATCTCGTCGATTCAGAATAACGACACTCCCGTCGTGATGACGATTACGTTCCTGTTCTCGATTCTCGTGGTCGCGTTCAACCTGCTCGCCGACATCATTTACGGCGTGCTCGACCCACGCATCAAGTACTCATAGCGAGAGCCGATTCGGCACGCGGTTAAGGCGTCGAAGCGGGATGACGCGGTCGGCGCGAAGAGAGGATCACGTAGATGGCAGACGTGCGAGAGGCACAGTCGCACCCGGGCGCCGGCACGCTGGAGGTTGGGGCGTTACGCGCCAAGAAGCCCCGGTCACTGTGGGGTGACGCGTGGGGACAATTCCGCAAGCACCGGCTTGCGCTTGGAGGATTGTTCGTCCTCGGGTTCCTGGTATTGCTCACGCTTATCGGACCTATCGTCTGGGGCGGTGACACAACGATCAACTTCGCCAAGGCCACGCAGGGGGCGTCCCTGGCTAACCCGATGGGCACCGACGATCTAGGGCGCGACATCCTGTGGCGCGTGCTGTGGGGCGGGCGCATCTCCCTGGCTGTCGGCTTCGCCGCCATGGCGGTCGCGATATCGCTCGGGATCCTGGTTGGCGCGATATCCGGGTTCTTCGGTGGCTTCCTCGATTCTGTGCTGATGCGCATCACCGACATGTTCATTTCACTGCCCAGCCTACCGCTGCTGCTGTTGACGATCTATCTGTTCCGCGACGCGCTCCGTGGCCGTTTCGGTCCGAGCCTTGGGCCGTTCGTCCTGATCGTGGCGCTCATCGGACTGCTAAACTGGATGCCTGTCGCCCGGCTGGTGCGGGCACAGTTCCTCTCGCTGAAGCAGAAGGAGTTCGTCGAGGCGGCGCACGCCATCGGCGCGTCCCGCTCGGCGATTATCTTCAAGCACATCATGCCGAACGTGTTGGGGCCGGTCATCGTGGCGGCCACGCTGGCGGTCGGCGCGGCGATTATCACCGAATCGACGCTGTCGTTCCTGGGGCTCGGCTTCCCGCCGGACGTGCCGACCTGGGGCCAGTTGCTGCTGCGAGCGGTGGACTTCATGCAGATTGCGCCTCACATGGTGATCTTCCCGGCGCTCATGATCTTCCTGTCGGTGCTGTCGATCAACTACGTCGGCGATGGTCTGCGCGACGCGCTCGACCCGCGCAAGACGACAAGCTAGCACGAGCCGATGCCGGACCGCCACCGTGGTGGTCCGGCATTTTCATGCTCGACATAGGTCCCATTGTAAGGAACGTCGATCGTGGCCGAGGACGCCCTGAACATTGACCCCAGGCAAACGCCGAGTGTCCTGTACGAAGCCGGCGTGCTCGGGGCAAACAAGTCACGCTCGTTGTGGAGCAACGCGTGGCGACAGTTCCGCAAGCACCGGTTGGCCATGGCAGGGTCGTGCGTGCTGATCTTTCTGGTCATCGTAACCCTCGTGGGACCGGTCATCTGGAGTGGCAGCACTGTCATCGATTTCAGCCGCTCGACGTTGAGTCCGTCGCTGGCGCATCCGATGGGCACGGACGACCTTGGACGCGACATCATGTGGCGCGTGCTGTGGGGAGGGCGCATCTCCCTGGCCGTCGGCGTCACGGCGATGCTGGTCGCGATCGGGCTTGGGATGATGATCGGCGCGATCGCCGGTTACTTCGGCGGCTTCATCGACTCCGCTCTGATGCGCGTTACAGACATGTTCATCTCGCTGCCGGACCTGCCGCTGTTGCTGTTGACGATCTATTTGTTCCGCGACACTTTGCGAGCGCGCTGGGGCCCGACGCTTGGACCGTTCATTCTGATCGTGGCGCTGATTGGGGTCCTGAACTGGATGGCCGTCGCCCGGCTGGTGCGCGCGCAATTCCTCTCGCTGAAGCAGAAGGAGTTCGTCGAGGCGGCGCACGCCATCGGCGCGTCCCGCTCGGCGATTATCTTCAAGCACATCATGCCGAACGTGCTGGGGCCGGTCATCGTGGCGGCCACGCTGGCGGTCGGCGCGGCGATCATCACCGAGTCGACGCTGTCCTTCCTGGGGCTCGGCTTCCCGCCGGACGTGCCGACGTGGGGACGGTTGCTCAACGACTCGGTGAATTTCATGCCCTTCGCCTCCCACATGGTGATTTTCCCAGCGCTGATGATCTTCCTCTCGGTGCTGTCGATCAATTACGTGGGTGACGGGCTGCGCGACGCGCTCGATCCGCGCAAGTCGTCGTAGACGGACTCGTTGCTGGCACAATTGGGGTTAGCGCGGGGCGCCGGCGCGCTCAGTCGTCGACGCTGGCCAGTTGCATGCATGCGCCCCGGCGAGGCATCCCGTAGCGCGCATCGTCGGATGGCTTCAGGTTGCGGGTTGGGAGTTATTGTGAAGCTGCGGTGTATCGAGTGTGGCGCGATCTACGCGCCCCGCGACACTCGGAACCAGTGTGAATGCGGGGGGTTGCTGGAGGTCGAGCTTGCGCCCCAAGCGCTGAGCAGGGAGCTGTTTGACGGCCGGCTGGGGGCGCTGGAGCATCCGCTACGCTCCGGCGTGTGGCGTTTCCGAGAGCTGATGCCCGAGCTGCCTGACGACGCGATCGTGTCGAAGCCTGAGGGGAACACGAACCTGTACCACGACCGGCGTCTCAGCGAGTATGCCGGGGTGGACGTGTGGTTCAAGCACGAGGGGGAGAACCCGACCGGCTCATTCAAGGACCGCGGCATGACCGTCGGGGTCAGTCACGCCCAGTGGACCGGAGCGACGATGGTGGCGTGCGCGTCGACCGGCAACACCAGCGCGTCGGTGGCGGCCTACGCGGCGGCCGCGGGGATACCGTCGGTCGTATTCGTGCCGGCCGGGAAGATTTCGGTCGCGAAGCTGGGGCAGACGATTGCCTACGGCACGCACATCATCCAGGTTCGGGGCGACTTTGACGCGGCGATGCACATGGTGCGTGACGCGTCGCGACGGTACGGCATCTATCTCCTCAACTCGCTCAACCCATTCCGGCTGGAAGGGCAGAAGTCGATCGTGCTCGAGGCGCTGCAGCAACTGCGCTGGCAGGTCCCTGACTGGATCGTGATACCTGGCGGCAATCTCGGGAATACCAGCGCGCTCGGCAAGGCGCTGCGCGAGTCGCTTGCTTCCGGGCTGATTGACACGGCGCCGCGCATCGCGGTTGCGCAGGCAACCGGCGCCGCGCCGCTGTTTCACGCTTTCCAGCGGCGATTCGAGACGTACGAGCCGGTAAAGGCCCTCACGATCGCGACGGCGATCCAGATTGGCGATCCCGTAAACTACGCCAAAGCCCGCCGCGTGATATTGGAGTTCGAGGGAACGGTTGTCGCCGTTGACGATGAGGCGATCATGGCCGCGAAGGGTCAGGTCGATCGAGCCGGCGTCGGGTGCGAGCCAGCGTCAGCCGCGGGGCTGGCCGGGATTCGCCAGCTCGTCGCGCGCGGCGCGATCGAGCCAGGTCAGCGCGTGCTCACGTTTCTCACCGGACATCTATTGAAGGACTCTGACGCGCTCGCGACGGAGGCGCCGATGATCGCGATCGATCCCACGCCGGAATCTCTGGACCGTGCGCTTGCCGGCATCCTTTAGCGTTCGCGCGCCAGCCTCCAGCGCGAACCTGGGGCCGGGTTTCGACAGCCTGGCGCTGGCGCTCGATCTCTGGCTGCACGCTTCCGTGACGCGGACCGCAACGGGCGAAATCCGCGACGTAGGATCGGTGGACCTGCTCGGTGGCGTAAACCTCGTGATCGAGGCGATGACGATGACGGCCCGGCGGCTGGGAGTCACCCTGCCCGGCTGCGACATCACCGTGAGCAGCGACATTCCGGTGGCCCGTGGGCTTGGCTCATCGGCAGCGGCGATCGTGGCGGGCATTCGCGCCGCTGGGGAACTGGCAGGCGTCGAGCTTCCGTTGGCGCAGATCGTCGACATCGGAGGGGAGATGGAAGGACACGCCGACAATGTTTCCGCGGCGGTGCTCGGCGGCGTGACGGTGGCGGCGCACACCGCAGTCGGGTATGTCGCGGATGTGCTGGTAGCCAGCCTCCCCTGGCGCGCGGTCGTGTTCATTCCGCACTCGCACTCGTTGACGAAGGATGCCCGCGACGTGCTGCCCGCGCTCGTGCCGCTGCGCGACGCGGCCGCGAACATCGGTCGGGGCGTGCTGCTCGCGCACGCGCTGCGCTCTCACCGGTCCGATCTTGTGCGTGAGGGAATGGTGGATTTTCTCCACCAGCCGTACCGCGCTGAGATCTTCCAGCACCTCGAACCGGCGATCGCGGCCGCGCTGCACGCCGGGGCGATCGGCGCTTGCCTGTCCGGCGCCGGGCCCTCGGTGCTGGCACTGGCGTCCGCGGCGTGCGCGGAGGGGGTCGGCGTGGCGATGACGGACGCTTCCGGGCTCGCGGGGGTCGATGGAC
>DATKCN010000256.1:0-11000 GCA_035513175.1 Thermomicrobiales bacterium | reverse complement strand
CCGGCCCCCCTCTCCGATGCGGAGAGGGAGGGGTTGGGCCGATGACATCTGCTCCCCTCTCCTCGCAGGAGAGGGGCTGGGGGTGAGGTCCAACCCCACTACTCGCCCCAGTCCTCTTCTTCGGCCGGCGCGAGGCCGACTTCGACCGGGTTGACGCTGAGGATCTCCAGCTCTGCGGAGCAGTCCTCGCACTGCACGATCTCGCCAACGATGACGCCGTTCAGGACGACGTCGGCGGCGCACTCTGGACATGCAATCATCGGTTCTTCCTTCTTTCCTGTTCCCTGTTCGCTAACGGCGGCCAACATGGCGCCGTGTCGTCATGGTTTCGATGCAACGGCGGCGGGGAAGCCTCCTGTTGACCCGCAGGCCGCCTGCGCGCTCGACCTCGAGGTCGATGTCAGGAGCGGGCGGCTCCTCCCACGGGCTGGGGGAGGCTTCCCCTGCCAGGGATCGGGGGCGCGGGCAGCCCAGCCGCCGTGCCTGACAGTAGCCCGGCCCTGATCTCTTCGAGCTGTTTCGAGCGGTCGGCCACCGCTTCGCGGCGGGCGGCGATGATCTCGGCGGAGGCGTCCAGCCGCAGGTCGCCACTCGTGCCCTGATGCGCGCGGTTCGCCAGAACGGAGTGAGCATCCATGTCGCCCAGGTCGTCCAGCATCCCGGCCACCTTGCGATAGGCATCCCGGAACGGCACGCCCTTGAGGACGAGGTCGTAGGCCACGTCGGTCGCGTACAGCTCCGGCGTGCAGGCGGCCAGCAGGCGCTCCTCGTTCGGCAGCAGCCGCGAGACGGTCAGCCCGGCGACCGCCGACGACTCCTCGACCAGGTCCAGCGACTCCATGAAGGGCCGCTTCGTTTCCTGATAGTCCATGTTGTAGCCGGACGGCAGGCCCGCCAGCATCGTCATCATCAGCTGCTGCCAGGAGAGGATGATGGTCCCCTTGGCGCGCAGCATCTCCATCGCGCCCAGGTTCTTCTTCTGCGGCATGATGCTGGAGCCGGTCGTCAGCGAGTCGTCGAGCTCGAAGAAGCCGTACTCGCTGGTGGTGAACAGCAGGATGTCCTGCGCCAGCTTCGACAGATCGAGCATCACCTGACAGCAGGCCTGGACGATGGCCGCCTCGAACTTGCCGCGCGCGTTCTGCGTGTAGAGCACGTTGGACTGCACCTTGGCGAAGCCCAGCAGGTCGGAGACGTACTGCCGGTCCAGCGGCAGGCCGACGCCGTAGGAAGCCGCCGAGCCGAGCGGGTTCTGATCCGAGAGCGCGACCGCCGCGTCCAGCAGCGTCAGGTTGTCCAGCAGTGACTCCAGGAAGGCGCCTGCCCAGACGCCGACCGAGGAGAGCATGGCCCGCTGCATGTGGGTGTAGCCCGGCATCGGAGTGTGCTGGTGGCGGGTGGCCATGTCCAGCAGCGCGTCGCAGGCGTCCAGCACGGCGGTGTAGACCGGCACGACGGCCTCGCGGGTGTAGAGCCGCATGTCGACCAGCACCTGATCGTTGCGGGATCGTCCGGTGTGGATCATCTTGCCAGCGTCGCCGAGCTTCGCGGTCAGCCAGCCCTCGATCTTGGTGTGGACATCCTCGTCACCGGCGTCGAGCGTGAAGCCGCCGGTCTGCGACAGGGCCGCGATGTTGGCCAGCTCGGCGCGCAGCGCGTGAAAGGCGTCCAGCGGCAGCAGTCCGATCTTCGTCAACATGGCCGCGTGGGCGATGGAGCCAAGCACGTCGGGCACGATCAGGCGGCGGTCGTAGACCAGGTCATCGCTGACCTCGAACCGCTCGATCCGCGGATCCAGCTCGTATCCCTTGTCCCACAGCTTCGTTACCAAGAACCCCTCCCCCAGCCCCTCCCCGACGCGGAGAGGGGAGCCAGTTCACTCCCGCGTGCCCCCCGTTCCTTCTCCCCCTTCCCTCGCAGGGAAGGGGGCTGGGGGGTTAGGTCCCTAACTCCCGGCCAATACAGCTTCCTTCACGCCGTTCCCGGCTTTCGCCATTTCCGCGTCTCGCAACGCGAGGACTTCGAACGGCAGGCCCTTGATGTAGGCGGCCGGGCCGCAGAGCTGCTGGTTGAAGCCGCTGCTCTCGATGGAGCGGATTTCCGGCTTGAACAGCGAGGCGGCCGATTCGCGCTTGACGATGTCGATATTTCCTTTATAGAGGGACACTGTCCACGTGCCCTCGACGACGGCCTGAGTGCTGGCGATGAAGGCGTCCAGATTGGACTTGAGCGGCTGGAACCACTCGCCGTGGTAGACCAGCGATGCCCACGCGGCGTCGACGCTCTTCTTGAAGACGACCTGCTGCTTGGTCAGCGTCATGCCTTCGATGTCCTTGTGGACGGCGAGGATGATCTTCGCGCCGGGGGCCTCGTAGATCTCGCGCGACTTGAGATCCATGATGCCGTCTTCCCAGATGTCGATCTTGCCGATGCCGTGCTGGCCGCCGAGGGTGTTGAGAGCCGGGATCAGCTCGTGCAGCGGCATCTGCTCGCCGTTGAGGGCGACCGGCAGGCCGTTCTTGAACGCAAGCGTGATGGTGGCCGGCTTGTCAGGCGCTTTCGCTGGAGGCGTGAGCCACATCCAGACGTGGTCCGGGATGACGGTGTCCAGCCCGATGCCGCCGCTGGCGATCGAGCGGCACCACATCGTCTTGTCGTCTCCGCCGGAGATGATCTCCTCGACCGGAACGCCGTAGTGGGCGCACAGCGCCAGCTCCTCGGCGCGGGTGAGGTCGAAGTCGCGCACCGGCACAAGGATCTGGCACTGGGGCGCGAAGATCTTGAAGACGTTGTGCATGCGGTACTGGTCGTTGCCTTTGCCGGTTGAGCCCTCCATCAAAGCGTCGCAGCCGAGCTCAGCCGCTTTCTGGGCAACCTTGGCGGCGATCAGCTGGCGGGTCATCGAGGTCGAGACCGGGTAGCCGTTGTAGTCGGAGTTGGCCCGAATAGCCTTGGTGAGCCACTCGGTCGAGAACTCCTCCTTCGCGTCGATCAGGATCGGCTCGATGCCGAGCAGCGCGGCCTTCTCGAAGGCCATCGCGATCTCGTCATCGCCCTGCCCGACGTCGACTGTGATCGGCACGACCTCGGCGCCGTACTTGACCTTTGCCAGCATGATGCACAGCGTTGAGTCAAGGCCGCCGGAGAAGGCAATCGCGATCTTGTTGACCTGCTGCACCGCGGTCGTCTCGACCTTCTGCAGCGCGAGCGACAGCAGCTCATGGTCGAGATGCGCGTGTGGCGTTGATGCGGTGATGGTACCGGGCATTGCGGGTTTCCCTTTCGAACAGTTCCAGATCCATCGACGGTTGAGGTCGTTACAGCCTGACAATGACATCCACGCGCGCGCCACGCGATTGGCGCGAACGCTGTCATGTCAGGCGCACGGCCTGACGCGTCGAGGGGGCGTGGGAACAGGGAAACCGGCCACGGACGCGGCAAGCGCGCCAGCGGTACTGCCTGAGCTGTCGGCGGAATCGGCGGACGAGGAATGCGAGTAAGTCACGGACATCTCCAGAAAATCACGAGAAAAGCCACGCGGCTGCGGGTCGGCTGATCGCTGATCAGCCGCGCCTAGGGCTCCTCATGTTCCTGGTGAACGTGTACATCTGCTTCGTGACATCCTTCACAGTCTCACGCAACAACGCAAACTGTACTACGCATTGGCTCGCGAGTCAACAGCAACCGACGAACGTTCAGCGGCGGGCCGCATGGGGTTCGGGCTTCGATAAAGTCGGCGACGACTGGCGCCGGAGCGCCGTCACGCGGCGCAGGCGCCGGTCATTGCTGACACACGCCGTCGCGCCATGCGCGAGACACGAGGCGCGCCCATGGAAAAGCACACGACGTTCCAGGGACATGGGTGTGGTCCCGCGCGCCCGCGAGACCACATCAGACATCGACGTCAGGCTCAGCGTCCGATTGATGACGTCCTACGGTCCCGCAAACGCCGCGAACTGCTGGCTCTCGCAGTCGTTGATGCTGCACCCGCCGTCGACGGTGGAGATCTGCTCCCGCACCAGTCCGGGGATCGGGTCGCCGTGGCCGCGCACGATGAGATGCACCTCGGCCCCACGCGGATCGAGCAGCCCCGGACCGAACAGCACATCGTTCGTCATCTGTCCGACGCTGAGATGGGCGCCGAAGTTGCCCTTGCCGTTCTTGCCGACGACGTGCCCGGTTGCGTAGAGCACGGACGCCGCGACGTCGCCCGACCCGAGATCTCCTGCGCCACACAGCAGGCCCAGCCCGTGCACGCCGTCGGTGCAGGCCTCCGGGTTGTTGAAGATGACCCACCAGATCGTGTACGTCCCGCCGGCATCGAGCCCCGAGGTCGTCAGCGTCATGCGGATGCCGCCGTCATTGCGCAGCAGCGTCGCATGCGCGCCATCGACCGGACTGCCGTCGGCGAAGCTGTAGACGCCGCTCGACTGCTGCCCCGCCGGCGCCGCCGCGACGCTCGAACCGATCAGGAACGCCGTTATCAGGGCGGCGGCGAGCGCTGCCTTCACGAATCGTGCTTTCAGCATGGAATTGTCCTTTCTCGACATGACCGAACCGGGATCACATGCGCTACGGCGGCGCGTCAGGCGTTGCTGGCGACCTCGAAGACCCGGCGGGACGGCTCGCCGACCAGATAATCCGCCGCGCCGCTGAAGACATTGGCCGCGAACGGGAGCGCGTCCTGCAACGCCTGCTCACTCGCCCAGAGCGTGATGGTCATGGCCTCGCCGCTGGCGCGGTCGATCAGCAGATACGCGCCCTTGTTGCCGTCGACGAGAGTGATGTCGTTCGACTCCATGGCCTCAGCCAGAGCGTCGACATGTCCGTCCGCGACCTGGAACGTCGTGACTCGTGCGTGCATGGGTTCCTCCTTGCTGCTCCGGGCCGGCACACCGCCGGCTCCAACGCGTCATGTCCACCACTCTAGGGACGGGCAGGCGGGCACGCATCGGGTGAACACCCCACGTTTTCCACGAGCTAGCGCAGGAGGTCGTGTTCCATGGCGAAGAGGGCGGCGGCGGCGCGGCTGGAGACGCCGATCTTGTTGTAGATGTTCTCGACGTGGCGGCCGACCGTCTTGACGGCCAGGCTCAGCTCATCAGCCATCATGCGGTTCGAGCTGCCGTGGCAGACGAGGCGCAGCACCTCGACCTCGCGCGTCGTCAGCCCGGCGGGCCAGGCGTAACGCTGGGCCTCGCTGGTCTGACCGGCAGCCTCCAGCACAGCGTGAACGGCGGCATGATCCAGGCGACCGTCCTCCACCTCGCGTCGCAGCTCCGACGCGGCGTCCACGGGCCGAAAGGCCGGGCGATGCGGGCGTGGCTGGGTCATCGCCTGATAGGCGTCGGACGCCGCCAGGATGCGGTGCTCGATCGGAAGCTGGGCGCCCGCGCTGCCGCGATGGTAGCCGGAGCCGTCGACGCGCTCGTGGTGCGCGCCCGCCAGCGGCGCCAGCTGCCGCAGCGGCCCGCAGTGCGACAGGATGCGCTCGGTCAGGTACGGGTGCAGCCGGACCCGCTCCCACTCGCTCATGGTCAGGCTGCCCTGCTTGTCCCAGATGCCGTTCGGAATGCCCACCCGGCCCAGGTCATGCACGAGCGCGGCGCGGCGCAGACCGTCCGCGACGTCGGCCCCGAGGCCCGCTGCCCGTGCCGCTCCGGCGGCCAGTTCCGCGACCCCGGTGGAATGGCCGATGGTATACGGCGACTTGAGATCGGCGAAGCTGGCGAAGGCCCGCAGGCGGTCAGCGAGCCGCGACGTGCGCATCCACAATTGCGGCTCCGGCTCGGCATCCAGAGCGGCGTCCCAGGCGGAGCCGTCGTCAAGCTGCGCTACCCATCGCTCACCTTCGCTGATGAAGATGTCCGCGACGGTCGGATCGTAGGCCTTGCCCCGCCGCTGTCGCAGGCAGTCGACGGCCGTCGCCCAGCCGCCCAGCCGGTGGAACACCTCGACGTCCCGCGCGACGAGCACGACCCGCGCCGCGACCGCAATGGCGTCCCCGGCCAGCTCACCGGGCAACCCCTTGCCATCCCAGCGCTCGAAGACGTGCCCGACCCCCTGGCCGATCGTGTCGCGCAGTCCGAGCTGGCTGCCCAGTATCTGCGCCACCTCACAATGGATGGCGAGCGAGCGCTTCACGCCGCGCGTGCCGTCCGCGAAGGCGGCCAGCAACAGGCGCGCGCGGGTCAGCGGCGCGCGATCCTCCGCGTAATGGCGCAGCATGTGCCCCATGACCTGGGACATCTCGGCGTTGACGAGGGGCGCCATACCGGCGTAGAAAGCGATTTCGTCGCCGCCAACCCGCGCGGCCTCCTCATGCGCGTCGCCGGTGCAGCCGATGAAGCGCAGCAGGGCGAGGTAGTAGACATCGGAGAGGTCGTCACCGGCCAGGCCGAGCTCGGCGCCCGCGCGCGTGGCGAGCAGGCAGGTGCGCAGGGCCTGCTCCATCGGCTGGCCCATGCCCAGGTCGGTCGCCAGCGACAGCGCGGCAATCAGCTCGGCAACCCTGGTCCTGCTTTCGGGTTCGACAGCCATCGGCGCCTCCGACGTATCGTGATTGAGAGTGCTGTGCGACGGCGCCGTCACTATGCGCCAGGGCGGAGAAAACGGCAAGATCATGGCGGCGCCGGCGCGCCATGCGTGCCAGCTACTCAGTTCGGACACCACTCTTGAGGCCACGACATGAGCGACATGCTTCGATGCTAGATGCTGATTGAATGGTCAGACGACGAGCAGGCGTAGCTGGTCACGCTCCCCGAGTGGGCCGATCGCGTCAACACGCCAGCGACCCACGACGGCGCCTACGAGGAAGCGGCGAGAAATGGCGCCGAGGTTCTGGGGCTGCTCGTCGATGTTGCGCGCGAGCGTGGCGAACCGTTGCCAGCGCCGCGCGTGTGGGCGTGCGTTGCATGACGGCCTCTCCAACTCGCCAGGCGCCCCGCAACCGTCTGCACGGCTAGCGGCCCCCAAGCCGCGCCTCCACCCGCGCCGCCAGGTCGAGAAACAGCCGCGCCTGGTTGCTGTCCGGCGCCGCGACGACAACCGGCCGGCCCGTGTCGCCCGCCTCGGAGATAGCCGGGTCGATTGGGATCTCGGCCAGCAGCGGGATCTCGCCGCTGGTGATGGCGCGCGGCACGGAGCCACGGTGGAAAACCTGGATGCGCTCGCCGCAGGCGGGACACAGCAGGTAGCTCATGTTTTCGACGGCGCCGATCACTGGCACACCCGCTGTCTGGAAGGCCCGCAACGCCCTGCCCGTATCGAGCAGCGCGAGGTCCTGCGGCCCGACGACGAACAGCACGCCGTCCAGCACCACCGTCTCCAGCAGCGTCGCCTGCGGCTCCCCGGTTCCGGGCGGCAGGTCGATCAGCAGGATGTCGAGCGCCCCCCAGTCGACCATCGCCAGCAGGTTGCGCACGAGCCAGCCGACGAGGGAAGCGTGCTGCGCCAGAGTTGCCTGCTCCTCGCCGACCAGCAGCCCCAGCGACATCACGCGGATGCCGAAACGCTCCAGCGGCGGGAGCGTGTGCTGCGCCAGATCGCCCAGACCCAGGTTGCGCCCGACCGGCAGCAGCGCCTCCCAGCCGCTCACGTCGTCCCGGCGCCGCACGCCCAGCATAAGCGGCACGTCCGGGCCGTGCGCGTCGGCGTCCAGCAGCCCGACCCGCCAGCCCCGGCGCGACATGGCCAGCGCCAGGTTCACCGCCACCGTCGACTTGCCGACCCCGCCTTTGCCGCTGGCGACGGTCACGACGCGGCCTACGTCTGGCAGGCTCAGGCGCCGCAGCGGGGCTCCCCGCTCAGGCGCATTGAAACCCGGGACGCTCATGGACAGCCACCCACGGTCAAGCCAGGCGTCAGCGGCGAGCGCTTGCGTTCAGGCGGGTTGAAACAGACCCCGCTACCGACGCGCTTCATCACCCTCCATAGAAGTCGTTCAGCGGCAGGAGCAGCAGGACGAGCCAGAGCGCGAGAAAGCCGGGCAGCAGGCTGCCGCTGCGATGGCGCAGAAAGACCGCGATGGCGCCAATGATCACTCCGGCGACGATCCCGGCCGACATCGCGACGACGAACTGGTCTCCGGCCAGCACCTCTTCCGAAGCGGTTGCCAGGCCGCCCCGCATGCCGAAGGTCAGCGCGTAGAGCAGCAGGACCGGCAGCGTCGCCGCGATGGAGCGGTACTCTTCCAGCAGCGTGTCGAACGCCGCGTGCATGTAGCCGGAGATCAGAATCATGATCACGGCCGCCTCGGCGGCCGTCAGGAGGATCAGCTTGAGCGCCCCACCCGTGTTTTCGACCAGCAGCAGGATCGCCGTCAGCGCGATCATGCCCAGCAGAAAGACCATCACCTGCGGCCAGACCCGGCCGGAATGGAAGGGCGCGAGCAGCCGCTCGCGCCGGATGATATCCGACGGGACCGGGGACAGCGTCCAGAGCCAGGCCGCGATGGACGCGATCAGCGCCGGGGGGAGGAATCGCACCTGGAACCAGTCCAGCGGGGTGGTCCAGGGCGACCCGCCGGGCGCTTCGGCGATCAGCACGGCAAGCGGCCAGGGGAAGGAAAACAGCATCGTCATCGTCAGCCAGGAGTACAGCAGGCGCAAGATGAACGAGCGGCGCGTGCCATAGCGCGCGACAATCGCCTCCTGCCCCTTCAGGCGGGGTTCCTTCACCGGTCTCTCCCACGTTGCGCGCGGCGGCTCGGCATCTCGCTATCATGGAGCGCGCAGGCAGGATACACCGAACGCCGCGCGTCAACCGTCGCCGATCCGGCGGCGCCACACGTCAGGAGCAGCTTTCATGAAGAGCGCGCAGCCCGTCGTCAACACCTTCTCGATCGTCGCCCGCGACCCGGATACCGGCGACCTCGGCGTCGCCGTGCAGTCGAAGTTCCTGGCGGTCGGCGCCGTCGTGCCCTGGGCGCGGGCCGGCGTGGGCGCGATCGCGACCCAGGCTCACGCCAACGTATCGTACGGCCCGGACGGGCTGGTGATGCTGGAGACGGGTCTGTCCGCCCAGGAGGTGCTGGACAAGCTGACGACCGCCGACACCGGGCGCGACCAGCGACAGGCGGGCATCGTCGACGCGCTGGGGCATGTCGCGACCTTCACCGGTCCCGGCTGCACCGACTGGGCAGGCGGCTTCGCGGGCAACGGCTACTGCTGCCAGGGCAACATTCTCACTGGCCCGGAGGTCGTCGACGCGATGGCCGAGGGCTACGTCACAGCCCAGGGCTCCTTCGCAGCGCGGCTGCTGACGGCGCTCGAGGCAGGGCAAGCTGCTGGGGGCGACAGCCGGGGACAGCAGTCGGCGGCCATTCTCGTCGTACGCGCCAACGGCGGCTACGGCGGCGGCAACGACCGCTGGATCGACCTGCGCGTCGACGATCACCCGCGGCCGATCGCCGAGCTACGCCGCCTCGTCATGCTGCACCGCGTGTACTTCGACATCGACGACGCCGACCTGCAGCCGCTGGACGACGCGCTGCTGGCCGTCGTTGCCGGACACCTCGCCCGCCTCGGACGGCTCGACAGAGCAGACTCGTCACGCGCCGAGATCGAAGCAGCCCTGGCTGCCTGGGCTGGGACCGAGAACCTCGAAGAGCGGCTACGCAGCGACGGCCAGATCGACAGCGTGGTGCTGGAGCTGCTGGCGGGAGGGTAGCGGGATGCGGGACGCGAGGAATGTAACCGGCAATGAGTTAGACCGCCAAATGGCGGCGTAAGGGTTTGGCGATCTGCATCGTTCCATGCAGGTATTGCGCGAGAGGGTGAGCAGACGTCTCGTAGGGGCCGGTCTTGTGCCGGCTCGGCGGCCCGCTGACCGCACGCGCGGATGTCGGACCGAGGCAGCGGTGTCGTGACGGCTCCGGATGTCCCTGCCGGCGAATGCAGAGCACGCCGTGCTCAAGGACGACAACTGTCGGTGTCAGGGTTTGTCGTCCTTGACCGATGTGTCAAGTATTGCGCGACATGGAGCGAAGGAGCCTCGCCAAGCGCCCACGTGAGACGCATGAGAAAGGAACCACCATGACCGAGACCCCACAAGACGCCGTCTACGCTCGCGTGCACGCCACGCTGCTGAGCCTGCCTGGGGCGGTGGCGGAAACCCCGTTCGGCCCCGACTCGCTCGTCTTCAAGGTGGGCGGCAAGATGTACGCGATCCTGTACTACGACCAGCGTTACGTCAACCTCTCGCTGAAGGTCGATCCAGTCGAGGGAGAGGCGCTGCGCGAAACATGGGCGGCGATTCTGCCCGGCTACCACCTCAACAAGCGCCACTGGATCACCGCGATCCTCGACGGCACGCTGCCGGACGACCTGATCGACGAGCTGATCCACGACTCGTACCAGCTCGTCGTCAAGGGCCTCACTCGCGCCGCCCGCGAATCTCTGTCCGGAACCGCCTGAACGTGTCCGATGCTGGAGCTCCTAGTTGCAGTTCTCAACCCCGGAAGGACGAACGCGTCAGCTGAACCTCGCCGGATGCGTGCTACGATGCGCTCGTCTCGCGTTCGGCCTGCATGCAGAAGGGGCCACGTGTCCGATGATGCAGCGCACGACACCTCATGCGTTGAGCGCAATCGGCAGCAGTTGGCACGCATGAAGGCCCTGGTCGAGCGGCTGAGCGACGAGGAGCTGCGCCAACCGATTGGCGAGCACTGGAGCGACCATCTCGATGAGATCGAGCAGGCGCTGGCAAACAGGACGCGCTGACATCGTTTTCGCCCGCTCGGGGGCAACGACGCGTGGCGGCGCGAGCAGGCTCCGGGGGCCGTTCCGCCGACCGCCTCACGCGGCTCAATCCCGATGGTTGACAGGCGCCGGCCTGCTTGTATAGTGGTGACGACGCGACCGGCGCCCTGCCGACCGACATGTAGCGGAGGAGCCACGCATGGCCAAGCTCATCTATGTCGCCACCCACGGACCGGACGACCCGACCAAGGCCTGCATGCAGAAGGGGCCACGTGTCCGATGATGCAGCGCACGACACCT
>DATKCN010000255.1:0-7316 GCA_035513175.1 Thermomicrobiales bacterium | reverse complement strand
GCGTCACGGCCACACGTGACCGCTTCGTGTCCGTAGATCACCGGCGATCTGACCGCCATTTATGTAACTATAATCAGTAAGGACGTTCCCGACCGCCTGAAGATGATGAGAAGAGCGCCGTGACTGCTGCCGCTTCACGCTCGCCGGGCCTGCCAACGCCGCTGACCCCGCTGATCGGCCGCGAGCGCGAGGTTGCCGCCGTTACGGACGTGCTGCGCGACGAGCACGCTCGGCTTGTGACGCTGACCGGTCCCGGTGGAACCGGCAAGACACGGCTGGCGATTCAGGTCTCCAGCGAGCTGGCCGGAAGCTTTCGTGATGGCGTGGTCTTCGTCTCGCTGGCGCCAGTGCGCGACTCTGAGCTGGTCATCCCCGCCATCGCACAGGCGCTGGGCGTGCGTGAAGCAGCCGGTCAGCCTCTGCTGGCCAGCCTGGTGGCCGCGTTGGGCGACCGGAGTCTGCTGCTCGTGCTCGACAACTTCGAGCAGATCGTCTCCGCCGCGCCGCTCCTCAGCGACCTGCTCGGCGCGTGCTCCGGCGTGTCGCTGCTCGTTACCAGCCGCGTGCCATTGCATCTGTACGGCGAGCGTGTGGTGGCAGTGCCCCCGCTGGCGGTCCCGGATGCGTCCAATCTCCCACCTGTCGACGAGCTGGCTCGGGTTGAGGCAGTGCGTCTGTTCACCATGCGTGCGCAGGCGGCGCAGTCGTCGTTCACGCTGAACGCGAACAACGCCGCAACCGTCGCGGACATCTGCGTCCGGCTGGATGGCCTGCCGCTGGCGATCGAGCTGGCCGCCGCCCGTGTCGCAGTCTTTGGTCCACAGGAGCTGGCCACACGGCTGGACCGGCGCCTGCCGCTGCTGGTCGGCGGACCGCGCGACGTGCCGGAGCGGCAGCAGACGCTGCGCGCGACGATCGCCTGGAGCTATGACCTGTTGCAGCCCGAGGACCAGTTGCTGCTGCGCCGCTTGAGCATCCTCAAGAGCGGCTGGACGCTGGACGCCGCCGAAGCCCTCGTCGCCGGGGAGGCTGGTGCACCACCGGATGCCCTTAGCAGCCTCGTGACGCTCCTGGAACATAGTCTGATCCAGCGGCGCGAGGGGGTTGAAGGAACTGCGCGCTTTACGATGCTCGAAACGATCCGCGAGTTCGGGCTCGAACAGCTTGAGGCGGCAGGCGAGGTAGACGAGGCCCATCGACGCTACCTGGCCTATCTGCTGACGGTCTTCACCGGCCCTGACCTGACCTGGCAGGGACCCACAACCTCGGGAGCCCTGCGGCGTGGAGACGCAGAAGTTGAGAACCTGCGGGTGGCGCTGGACTGGTCGCTGGAGCACGACCCAGAGCAGTCGTTACGGCTGGCGCGGGCGGTATCCGGCTACTGGTTCTCGCGCGGCGCCTTTCGGGAGGCGCGCCGGCGCATCGCGCAGACCCTCGCGAATGCTCCTGATGTCGCCGCTGACCTGCGCGCCGGAGCCGTCGCTGAGATGGGCATGCACGCCACCACCTACGGCGACTTCGAGTCCGCGCAATCCGACATCGAGGCCGCGCTGGCGTTGTATCGGGACGTGGGCGACGGCGCGGGGGAGGCGACCTGCCTGTTCCTGCTGGGACGCAACGCTGCATGGGCGAGTGAGCCGGAACGGGCTGTAACGCTGTACGAGCAGGCGCTGCCGGGGTTGCGCCAGCACGGTGTTGTAACACTGCCGATCGCGCTCTCAAACCTGGCCAACGTCCTGATCCAGATCGGACAGCTCGATCGCGCGGCCGAAGCACTGGCGGAAGCGCTCGAGCATTCAGAGCGCCGGGGCGAAGTCTGGGCCGTCTGTGCGATCTTCGACGTGCTCGGAGGGCTGGCAATCCAGCGCGGTGACACGTCCGGCGCTCGCGAGGCGTTCCGGCGCTGCCTGGAAATCCAGCAGGAGCTTCAGGACCCGCGCTACATTGCCCAGATTCTCGAAGGCTGTGCCGCCCTCGCCGCCACTGATGGCGCGTACGCTCATGCCGCCCGGTTGATCGGCGTGTCGGATCGACTGCGAGAGAGCATCGGTATGTCCACCTCAGCGGTGACGGACCGCAATTACGAACGCGCCATCCAGTTAGCCCGGGAACAGCTCAGCGAGGCGGAGTGGGAGCAGGCGTGGACCGAGGGCCGCTCGCTGTCGCAGTCGGAAGCCATAGCCGCCGCGTTGGAGGGCCTTACGGATACCCCGGCTCCTATCCAGAGCGCGGATCATCAGCCCAGTGGACTCTCCCCTCGCGAGATCGAGGTGCTGCGCCTGCTCGTCGAGGGCAGGACCGACCGCGAGATCGGCGCGGAGCTGTTCATCAGCCACCACACCGTGGCGCGGCACGTCTCCAGCATCCTCGGCAAGCTGGGCGTCGAGTCCCGCACGGCGGCCGCAACCTGGGCCGTGCGCCACGACCTCTCCTGACGGCTGGGATCGTGCCGGATGCCCGCGCGGCATGCGCTCCGATTCTGACAGCGTGCATCCCTGCTACACTCTGGGCAACACACTGGTCATTCATGCTACACGCTCTCAGGGGAGGCCCCTGTGCCTGCGTTCTCGCGCCAAGCGCCGCGACAGAGTCCCCAGCCTGACGACCTCGTCGGACGCGAGCGGGAGCAGGTGTTGCTTCGCGATCGCCTGAACGCGGCGTTGTCCGGCCGTGGCAGCCTCGTCCTCATCGCGGGGGAGGCGGGCATCGGCAAGTCGACGCTCGTCGACTGGCTGAAGAACGAGGCTGAAGCGCATGGCGCGCGCATGTTGTCCGGCGGCTGTTACGACCTGACAACCACGCCACCATACGGACCGTGGCTCGACTCGTTCGAGAGTGGCGCGCTGCCCCTGCGGGAGGCGCTGTCCGGGGATCCTGACCAGGCAAAGGCCGCCAATCAGCTCGCCCTGTTCGAGCATGTGTATGAGGAGCTGGCCCGCGTCGCCGCCCGGCAGCCGCTTGTCCTGGCGCTGGAAGACCTGCACTGGGTCGATCGCATCAGCCTTGATCTGTTGCGCTATCTGGCAGGCCGGGCTCAGGCGCTGCCGCTGTTGCTGGTGTGCACCTATCGCCCCGATGAGATCACCCCTGCCCATCCTCTCTTCCCCCTGCTACCTCTCCTCATCCGCGAAGCGCAGCCTGAACGCATCGACCTGCGCCGGTTAGACCAGGCCGACATCCAGGCGCTCGTCAGCAGCCAGTACCGGCTCAAGGGCAATGATGTGACGCGGCTCGTGCGCTACCTGGCGGCGCACACCGAAGGCAATCCGTTCCTGCTGACCGAAGTGTTACGGACGCTCCAGGCCGAGCAATTGCTGTGTCTGCTGGACGGCGCCTGGCAGTTGAGCCCACTCCCCGCCAGCGTGACTCCGCCGTTGGTGCGGCAAGTGATCGAAGGCCGGCTCGTGCGGCTGGAGCGCGATACCCGGCAGTTGCTGGAGTGGGCGGCAATCATCGGACATCGCGTGCCGCTTGACCTCTGGCAATCGGCCAGCGACGTTGAGAGCGAGCGGCTGCTTGACGCGGTTGAGCAGGCGGTCGAGGCGCGTCTGCTGGCGCCAAGCGCGGACGGCGCCAGTGTCAGCTTCGTGCACGCGCTCACCCGCGAGGCCGTCTATGAAGGCATCCTGCCACCGAGGCGGCGCGCCCGCCATCTCCAGATCGCAGAGCTGTTGCTGACTCGCAACCCCGATCCAGATGACGTGGCGTACCACTTCCAGCAGGCTGGGGACGCGCGGGCGATCGACTGGCTCATCCGGGCCAGCGAGCGCGCCCACCGCGTCTATGCCTGGGTCACATCCGCCGAGCTGATGGACAGCGCGGCGCGCTTGATGGAGACCGACAGCGCCCGCGCCGAGGAGCGGGCCTGGCTGCTGTACAAGATCGGAATGACTATCCGCTGGACCGACCCCGAACGGGGAGCGGGCTATGTTGCGGACGCCGTGCGGGTGGCCAGGCAGGCCGGAGACTTTGACCTCGCCGCCGTAGCGCATTTCTTCCACGGCATGCTGATGTGCTTCACCGGCAACGTCCGGCAGGGACTAGCGGAGATGGAAGCTGGCGTCACCGAACTGGACGCGCTCGCTCCCGAGGAACGCCGCCATGCCGGCGAAGGGGCACACCCGACCAGGGGAGGGCTGGCGCTCTGGCTGGGTATCACGGGCCATTTCCACAGAGCTGCTGACATCGCCGAGGGGCTGCTGGAGCAGTCCCGCCGTCGCAGGATTGACGCCGGCATCACTCCTGAATACGTTCACTGGGACCGGGCGAAATCAGGTGACAACCTGGAAGCGACCACGTGTCTGGTGCTCGCGCGAAGTCTGGCCGCGTTCGGACATCCGGAAGAGTCGCGGAACCTTTACCAGCAATCGAGAGAGATGTTCGCGGCCATGAACCACCCCGCCATGGTCTACGCGTCGTGCGTCAACGAGCTGGATCTGGCGATCCACTATTTCGGCGACCAGCCGTCCTATCGTGAACAGGGCGCTGCCGCCGCGGCAACCGCCTGGAGCGACGCGCAGGGGGCGATGCGGTCCATCCAGTCCCTGCGCATAGCGCGCCTGCCGCTGCTCGCTATTGAAGGCGACTGGGCTGACATGCGCGAGCTCGCCAGCCAGCACCGGCAGGCACACGCGAATGTCACCGTGCACCTGCGCGCGATGCATGCCCTTGGAACAGTTGCCCGCGCCCAGGGTGACATCGAGCTGGCCTGGGAGCAGGTTCGCGACGGGCTACCGGGCGGCCCTGGCCACGAGCCCGGAGACACCGAGTTTCTCCCGGCCGCGCTGCTGCAGCGGCTGGCGGTCGCGTTGGCGCTCGATGCAGGCAATCTGCCACTCGTGCGCGCCTGGCTGGATGCCTGCGAGCGCTGGCTGGGCTGGAGCGAAGCGGTGCTGGGGCAGGCAGATGTGGCGCTGCTCTGGGCGATGTATCGGGACGCAAGCGGCAATCCCGGCGCGGCGCGCCAGCGGGCAGAGCAGGCGCTCGCGCGCGCCAGTGCGCCACGGCAACCGCTAACGCTACTGGCGGTCCATCGCTTCCTGGGTGAGCTTGCGACCCGCGACGGCAGGCACATGGACGCGGACCACCACCTCGCGGAAGCGCTGGAGCTGTCTGAGCGCTGCGCCGCGCCGTTTGAGCGTGCCGTGACCCTGCGGGCGCTTGCCGAGCTACGGGTTTCAACTGGCACACACGACGACGCCACCTCACTACTGGACACGGCCCGGGAGATCGCAACGGCGCTCAACGCGCAGCCGGTGTTACAAAGCATCGAACGCATCGAGCGCATCGATGCCGGGACCAGCGCACAGGTCGCCGGGACGCATGTAGCCGGACTCTCCCCACGCGAGATCGAGGTGCTGCGCTTGATCGTCGAGGGCAAGACCGACCGCGAGATCGGCGCGGAACTGTTCATCAGCCACCACACCGTGGCGCGGCACGTCTCCAGCATCCTCGGCAAGCTGGGCGTCGAGTCGCGCACGGCGGCCGCCACCTGGGCCGTGCGCCACGACCTCTCCTGATTTCCTCAGTCACGCCCGTCATGTGAGTAGTTTCCGCCACCGGACGATGCGCCAATCTGGGTAGTTACACGGATGCCGCGTCCGTTCTCAGCGGCTACGGTGAGCGCGCGAAAGATCCGCAGGACGCCGATGGCAGCGCCGGTCCACACCTGCCAGGCGGATGGACGTTGCGTTTTCACGCCGCCGCGCGTCGCAGTCCATAGGTAACTCTAACCATATGTCCCAGCTGACGGATTCACTGATCCTCGTGATGTGCAACGTCCTCTTCAGGCGCATGCTGTAGCCGTGGCTGGCAAATCGTCAGAAACCAGCGAGCAGCAGAGCGGCAGACACGAAGGAGTCCCGCCGTGCAGGCGACAAACACGACCAGCGACCGGAGCGTCATTCCACGGCCGCTCATGTGGGCGGCACTGGCAGTCGCTCTGCTCGCCATCGGTGTGGCGGCCCTTGCCATCGTCCGCGATGCGGGAGTAGCCGGCGGCAGCCACGGGGCGATCGTGAGCAGCCCCCTGGCTCAGCATCAGGCGGTGACCAGCCACGAGCGCATGGGACACGTCGCCGCTCACCCGACCGGCGTGGGAGGCCACGACACTGGCAGCCAGCTCGTCGAGCAGAAGCCCCAGGCCCCGTGCGTCGCGCTCGATGGGCGGCTGATCGCTCCAGACGCCGCCTGTGTTGCGCAACCGCACACTGGCGTCAATACCTGGTAGCGACACGGTCTGCGCCGCGTCTCTTTCTGGCCGGTTGCGACGCGATCCGGCCCCGCGCTCGAAGCTTCTTCTATCGCTCACTGGAGCCTGAGGGCGTTCGGATGACGGTGCTTCGGCCGATCGTGGGTCACGTCGTATGACGTGCCCACTCAACGAAGCGCCCACCGTGAGACACGTTGTTTCGACGATGTGCGCGCGCCGCTCGATCGCTACTCTGAGACATGCCGGCAGTCATGGCGAAGCGCCAGACAGCCACGGCGCAACGAACAGGACACAGCGATGCAGATGCAGCACGAACATGACGCAGCACACGCACCGCCCGCCGCTGAAACGCGTTGCCCCGTCACGTGCTGGCTCGAGGCCGCCGAGCGCGAGCTGCAGGAGGCCCTCGACCTGAGCCGGGCTAGCAGCCATCAGTGTCTTATGGCGCTGGCGGCGCTCTCGCAGTTGCGCGCCTTCGTCGAGTCGTCGCGCGCGGAGTTCGCGTCCCCTGGCGTCATATCCGGCTCGTTGCGGGTGCTGCCCGGTCAGCTACGCGCGGACTCCGGATTCGAAATCGACAGGCGGGACCAGCTCGTGAGGCCATCGGTTGCCGCGAACCGGGACCCCGGACTCTCCTCGCGGGAGATCGAGGTGCTGATCGAGATCGCAGGTGGCCGCAGCAACAAGCAGATCGCCCTGCATCTCTGCCTCAGCATCCGCACCGTCGAACGGCACATCAACAACATCTACCGCAAGATCGACGCGCAGAACAAGGCCGACGCGACCGCCTGGGCGCTGCGGCACAACCTCGCCTGACCCGGGCTCCCGACTGGGTGGTTTCCGCCACGCGCCCGCCGTCAATCTGGGTGGTTACACGGATGCGGCGCTCTCCAACGCTCCCTACGATGGCGACACCGGGGAATTCGCTGGACGGCTCGAGGTTACTCATGGACGCCCGGCGGGCTTCCCGGCCGCATCTCCACTTCAGAGCTGGCAGTGGCACGGATCCGGATCCGGCGCTCTGCCCAGCGATCATTCGCCGGTGCTGCGCCGGTGGGTCGCACGAGTATGGGAGGTCTCCGATGAAACGCTGGAGGACGTCGTT
>DATKCN010000254.1:0-11329 GCA_035513175.1 Thermomicrobiales bacterium | reverse complement strand
CCGTGGGCCCGGCGAGGCGAAAGATCGCGGCAACGATCGTGCGTAGCCGACCCCTAAGCGAGTCCATTCGGACGAGCCAATGTGTACGAACGCGGTAACGCCAGGAGTAGCGAAAGGACAATGTGCATGAGTGGCCGGGACGACAAGGTCAAGGGCAAGTGGGACGAGGCCAAAGGCAAGGCCAAGGAAGGTTGGGGCGACCTGACCGACGACGACGCCAAGCGCGCCGAAGGCCGCAGTGATCAGGCCAAGGGCAAAGGCAAGCAGGCCCTTGGTGGCGTGAAGGACGCCGCTTCCGACGCGAAGGACGCCGCCAAGAAGGTGTTCGACCGCGACGACAAGCGCCGCTGACACATCAATCAGACGACCAGTTCCGGGACGGACAGTGAGGTCTGATCCCACGCGGAGTGAGGCAGGGGGCGCGAGTTCAATCGCGCCCCCTGTTCGCGCTTTACGCCCCCGATTTGGACCATCCCGATTGGATGTTGCTCAGGCTCGATGAACCCGACAGCATTTGCGGGAGGGCTGAGCGCCCTGGCCGGGTTGGCAGCACCATAGCGAAGGGGTGGTTCGGATGACTGCGCGGGACGTTGACAGCAGTGGGAGACCGGGACGGCGCGTGACGGCTGCCGAGTTGGGGCAGGGGTTCGACGCGCGCATGATCGCCGCGACCGGTGTCATGATCGCCGTCGTGTTCGTGATGACGCGCGTGTTCCAGCCGTCGATCGGGCCCGGCGGCTACATCCATCTGGGTGACATCGGCATCTACGTGGCGGCGTTTGTGTTCGGGCCGCTGGTCGGCCTCATCGCCGCCGCGTTCGGGACATCGCTGGCCGACCTGCAATCCGGCTATGGCGCCTGGGCCCCGGGCACGTTCGTGATTCACGGGCTGCAGGGGCTCGTGGCCGGGCTGATCGCCTGGCGGGGTGGCCTGCCGCGGCTGATCGCGGCCGTCGTGGCCGGCGGCGCGATCGTCGTCATCGGGTACTTCCTCTACATGCTCATCTTCATCCCTGCGGGCGTGCTGGACGCGGACGAAGGCGAATCTGCCGCGGCGACGGCGCTCGCGGCCGTGTGGCCCAATACATTCCAGGTGCTGGCGGCGGCCGTGATTGCCGTGCCGCTGGTGCTGGCGCTGCGGGCTGCCTACCCGCCGATCCGGCGCTGGGGCGCGGGTCCGAGCTGGGTTGAGGAGTAGGTTTCGAGTACCGTGCGGGGGCATCTCACCCCAGCCCCTCTCCTGTAAGGAGAGGGGCTTTGATTGTGGGTCGCGGGATGGGGGTATGCTGTGCGCGTCGTGATTGGGGAGGGGTGAGTGTGTGGTCGATGATGGGCGTGTGGTCGTGGGACAGCGAGTCCCGGAAGGGCTGGCGGAGCGTGCGCGCGACCTGCGGCGGAGCATGACACGGGCGGAGTCCGCTCTGTGGCAGGAGCTCCGTGCAAGCCGCCTCGGCGGCCGGAAGTTCCGCCGGCAGCAGATCATCGACGGCTTCATCGTCGACTCCTATTGCCACGCGGCGGCGCTGGTGGTGGAGGTTGACGGCGGCATCCACGCCCAGCAGACCGAATCCGACAGTGCCCGCGACGACACCCTCGCCTCACGCGTCATCCTCACCCTCCGCGTCTCCAACGACGAAATCCTCCACAACCTCGATGCCGTTCTCAATCACATCCTCAACGCCCTCGCCTCCCACACACAAAAGCCCCTCTCCTGTGAGGAGAGGGGTTGGGGTGAGGTCTCCCGGTGATCCGCGTCGAAAACCTCCACTTCCGTTACCCGGCCTTCGACCCCAGTGGCGACGAGACAGACGAGAACCAGCCTTGGGCGCTCAACGGAATCGACCTGCATGTCGCCGAGGGAGAGCTGCTCGGCGTCTGCGGCACGACCGGCAGCGGCAAGTCGACGCTGTGCATGGCCCTTAACGGGCTCGTTCCCCAGCAGACAAGCGGGACGATTCGGGGCGACGTCTGGATCGGGGAGCTGAACACCAAGCGCACGCCCGTGGCGCGCATGGCCACGCGCGTTGGTATCGTCTTCCAGGACCCGGAGGCGAACCTGCTCGGGCTGACCGTCGAGGACGAGGTAGCGTTCGGCCCCGAAAATCTGGCGGTCGATCCCCGTGAGATCGGGGAGCGGGTGGCGTGGGCGCTGGATGTCGTCGGGATGAGCGAGCACCGGGATCGTCCGGCGCCGCAGCTCTCCGGCGGGCAGAAGCAGCGGGTGGGCATCGCGGCGGTGCTGGCGATGATGCCGCGCGTCATCGTGCTGGACGAGCCGACGGCTGAGCTGGATCCAATTGGACGGCGCGAGATTACGGCGGTTATCGCCGGGCTCCGGCAACGGGAGCAGCGCATCACCGTCATCATGGTGGAAAGCGACGCGTCGGTCCTCGCGCGGCTGGCGGATCGCGTGGCCGTCCTCGACGAGGGACGGATCGTGGCGCTCGACACGCCTGGCGCGCTCTATGGGAGCCCGCTCGCGCTGATGGAACGCGGCGTCGCCGTTCCCGCCGTAAGCGAGATCGCCGCGGGGCTGAACCGGCGTCTGGGGACGCGCTTCGCGTTCACCGAACTGCGCGGGGCCGCGCGGGCGCTCGCCCCGTCTGAGGGCGTGGCGCCGGGTGAGTGAGACGCTGGTCCGCGTGCAGGACATCTCGTTCGCATACACCGCTGACGCCGACACTCAGCTGCCGCCCGCCCTGCAGGACGTGTCGCTGGACATCCACGCCGGAGAGCTGGTGGCGCTCATCGGCCAGAACGGCTCCGGCAAGACCACGCTGGCCAAGCATCTCAACGGCCTGCTGAAGCCCGCGACCGGGCGAGTACTGGTGGGTGAGACGGACACTCGGGAGATCGCAGTGGGCAAATTGGCGCGCCGCGTCGGCTTCGTCTTCCAGAATCCCGACCACCAGCTCTTCCTGCCATCCGTGCGCCGCGAGGTGGAGTATGGACCGCGACAGCTCGGCATCGACGGACCAGAGCTGGACGGCCGGGTCGCCGAGACGCTGGCGCGCTTCGGGTTGACCGCGCTGGCGGACGCGCATCCGGCGATGCTCGGTCGGGGGCTGCGCCGGCTGACGGCGCTGGCGGCCGTGTGCGTCATGGGACCACGCGTGCTGGTGCTCGACGAGCCGACCGGCGGGCTGGACCGCCGCCGCACCGGTGAGCTGATGGCGATGCTGCGTGGGCTGGTGGACGAAGGGCGCGCCGTTGCGCTCATTACGCACGAGATGGCGCTAGTGGCGGAGCACGCGCATCGGGTCGTCGCGTTGCGGGACGGACGGGTCGTCGCGGACATGCCCCCCTCCAGCCTGTACGAGCGGCAGGATCTGCTGCAAGCGGCGCGCCTGCAGGCGCCGGACCCGGCGCTGCTGGCCGCGGAGCTGCGAGAACGGGGCGTGATGCTGCCGCCCGGCGTCGTCACCGTCGCCGGGTTCTGCGACGCGTGGATCGCGCGGCAGGGAGAGTCTCAATGAGCGCCGGAGCGCTGGATTTCTACGTCCCTGGCCGCTCGCTGCTGCACCGGCTTGACCCGCGGGTGAAGCTGTTCATCATCGCGGCCTGGGGGGCGGTGCTGTTTTTCTGGCTGAGCCTGGCGTTGCTGATCGCCGCGCTGGTGGCGATTCACGTCGCCCTGATGGCCAGCGGCTATCCCAAAGAGCGGCTGCGGACGATCTGGCGGGCAATCGCCGTGCTGCTGGCGCTGATCGTCGTAATCTGGCCGCTGTTCGACCGGGCTGGGGACGTGTGGTTCTCGCTCGGGCCGCTGGACATCACGCGGCAGGGTGTGTTGCGCGGCGTCGTCAACGCAACCCGCATCGCGGGCATCAACTTCCTGTTCATCCTGTGGGTCGGGACGACGGGGCCACGCGAGCTGGTGCACGGGTTCGTCCGGCTGGGGTTGCCGTTCCGCTGGGGCATGGCGCTGACGATCGGGCTGCGCTTCATCCCGACCTTCGCGGGCACCTGGGCCACGGTGTCGGACGCGCAGCAGGCGCGCGGGCTGGTGCTCCAGGGCTGGTGGTTCCGCAAGGCGCGGCTGATGTCGCCGATCTTCGTCGCGGCGCTGGTGAGCGCCTTCCGCTCCAGCGAGCAGCTGGCGATGACGCTCGATTCACGCGGTTTCGGCGCCAGCCGCAGACGCACGACGTTCCGCGACATCGCGATGCAGCGGGCAGACTGGGTCGCTCTGGCGCTAACGGTCGCTGTCACCGGCACGCTGCTGTGGCTGTCGCTGGCGCGGGGTGTCGGGCGCGAGCTACTGGGGTTATGGTGAGGCGATGCCCCGCGCTCGTTGTCGTCTCACGCAGGGCATCGTCAGCGCAGTTCAGACGTCTCGCAGGGACACCTCAAAGGTCGACGTTTCCGCTGGAGAAACAAGGAATTTGGCGAAGGCGGCGATGCCTGACTGGTAGTAGCCGCTCGAGTTGGCACTGTTCCGCAGGTCCTGTTCGCTCTCCCAAAGCGAGATTCCCAGGAGTCGCTGTGTCTGCCGGTCGGTCAGTAGCAGAAAGCCCTTGTAGCCGCGTTGCTCCCGAGCCGCGGCCATGAAGACCGTCTCGACCGAATTCACGGCATCGTCGAATCGCTCAGCCTGGGGTTGTGCGTTCGTTACTCGCGCATACATATGGCGCGCTCCTCCGTAGCAATCGTGTAAAAGAAATGAGTCGTGGTCTTCGATGCCAGGTTCCGACGACTCGGCGCCGCGTGCGGGCACACGCCGCGGGCTGGCGCCGATTTGGTCTCCGGCAGTGCGCCATGCCCGCCCGCGCCGGTTCAGCTGAGATCGTCGGAGGCGATGTGCATCGCCTCGACGATGCGCTCGTATGGAAGCTGCGCGCGGTCGTTCACTGTCTTGACCGCGTCCGCGGACGGACCTTCGAAAAGACAGTAGCACTTGTCTTCGCCGGGGATGAATGTTGACCGCAGGTAGCGGACCGGCGTGCCTTCCTGCGCCATCGCCGCTGACGTGCTCTTGGCGCTGCCGGCGGCTGCGGCGAGCTGATCCGGCTGGATGCCCGGCAGGTAGCGCTCGACGAGATACTGTGTCACCGTAATCCTCCTTGCGAGCGCCTCTGTAGGCGGGCGCTCCGTTTCAGCAACGTTTCGGGTGTTCCGCGGACCTCAATCTCTTGGGACCCGATTTCGAAACAGCGTGTCCGGACAATTCCATTCTAGGGATCATCACGCCACGCGCCATCGGGCAAGAGACGTATTTGGTATACGTATTGTTCGTCCGCACACATATTGGAGCTGGCAGGTGGAGGCTGACGCTACGGCGTCCTCGACACGCCTCGCTCGGCAATCCACGCGGCGACCTGGGATCGCGAGCCGACGTTCAGCTTGGTGAGGATGTGCTCCACATGTGTGTCGACAGTGCGTTCGGCGATGAACAGCTCCGCGGCGATCTGGCGGTTGGTATGACCTCGCGCGATCAGCGCGGCGACCTCGCGCTCGCGAGGTGATAGCGGATTCGCCTCCGCGGGAGGAAACGGGGAGGACGCCACGGCGCCGAGTGATGTCGATGATGCGGAAATCACCTGTTCCAGCGTCAGCGAGCGACCCAGTTCCGATATCCGCTCAAAGTCCCGCTCGCCGAGGTGTTCCCGGATGACCAGACTCGTTCTCTCCCGCTCGGGGTCGTGCCTTCGCGCGCGAGGTTCGCTTACGGCACCGCGCAACTTCTCCGATGCTGCATAAAGCAGCGCAGACCGTTCGAGATCATTCTGCCGCGCGGCCTGGTCCGCCAGCATCTCGAGACAGGTCATGACGCCGAACGTGTCCCCGAGGGCGACAAACAGGTTCAGGCTGTCCCGGCAGTACGCCTTGGCCTGTTCAAGGTTGCCCCGATCCCGGGCGACGCCCGACAGGTTTCGGAGACAGGACGCGACCTCGTACTTCTCACCCATCCCCCCGAACAGCAGCATGCTACGCGTGTACAAATCATCTGCGCCATCGTAGTCCAGACGAGCGCATGCCAGATTCCCCAGGTTGTTGAGAGACGCGGCCACGCCATGTGTGTCGTCAATCGATGAAAACAGTTGCAGCGCTTCCCCGTACTGCGCTTCCGCCTGGTCTCGATCGCCCCGTAACTGCGCCATTGTGCCGAGGGTCATGAGTGACAACGCGATCCCGCGCGTGTCATCCAGCTTTCGGAACAGTGACAGGCTTTCCTCATGGAGCATCCCGGCGCGTCCCGACTCGCCCTGGAACTGGGCAACTGTTCCGAGGTGATTCAGCGCCAGCGCGATCCCGCGCATGTCGCCGATCTCGCGCCGCAGGCTGAGACAACCATCGAGAAATCCCTCGGCCGCGACATAGTCGATGCGGTCACGCGCCAGCAGGCCGGCAGCTTCCAGGGCCTTGGCGCGGGTTGCGACGGAAGCGCCCGTGTTCCACGCGAGACCGCCTTCGAGCCAGCTCAGCCCCTCGCCTGCATGTCCGCGCAGCCGCCAGTACCGGCAAAGCGCGGCCCCCAGACCGAGCGCAATTTCCGTCGACCCCTGCCCAACACTCCAGCGCAGGGCGGCGCGCAGGTTTTCGTGCTCCGTCTCAAGTCGGCGCAACCATTGCTCGAGATTGGGCCCCCACAGCTCGCGCTCCGCGGCCTCCGCCAATTCCAGAAAGTGCCATGCATGCCGCTCGTGAAGACGCTTCGCCTCGCCCTCCGCCACGAGCTTCTCACGCGCATAGAGGCGCAGCGTTCCCAGCAGGCGGTACCGGTTCTCGGAACCGTGTTCCTCGGCGATTACCAGCGACTTGTCGACGAGTCGTGACAACAAGTGAATGATGTCTGGCTCAGTGATGCCGTCTTCAGCGCAGACAGTCTCGATTGCCGCCAGCGTGCACCCGCCGACAAAGACAGACAGCCGCGTGAAGAGCAACCGCTCTCGCTGGTCGAGCAGATCGTAGCTCCACTCGATCGCGCCACGGAGAGTCTGCTGGCGTGGATTGGCCAGGCGGCCCGGAGGCGACAGCAGCCGCAGGCGGTCGTCGAGGCGGTTTGCGATCTGATCAGCCGTCAAGGTTGGAATCCATCCAGCAGCGATCTCGATCGCGAGCGGCATGCCGTCCAACTGGCGGCAGATCCGCCCAATGGCAGGGGCGTTTGTCGCATCCACGACGAAGTTGGGGCTCGCGCCAACCGCCCGCTCAGCAAACAGCCGCACCGCGTCGAAGCGTGTCAGCTCGTGAGGGACGTGAACTGCGTCTGTGTCAGGCGCCTGCAATGCCGGCACGGGATACACGATCTCTCCCTGAACACCCAGACGTTGCTGGCTGGTGCACAGCATCTTGAGGTCAGGACAGACGCGCAGCAACTGCTCGGCAAGCTCGGCGCATGGGCCAATGACATGCTCGCAACTGTCGAAAATGAGCAGCATCGCGTGAGACGCCAGCACCTCTGGCAGCGTGACGAGCAGCGGGCGCCCCTGTTGTTCCCGGACTCCCACCGCCGACGCGACGGCTGGCGCGACGAGGCCGGTTTCCTTGATGGCCGCCAGATCGACGAACGTCACGCCGTTGGGAAAGCTGTCGCGAAGGCACAGCGCCGCTTCAAGAGCCAGCCGGGTCTTGCCGACGCCCCCAGGGCCCGTGAGCGTGAGCATGCGGGCAGTCTCACGACTGAGGCTAGCGCGGATAGCCGCGATGTCTTGCTCCCGGCCGATGAGAGATGAGAGGGCTATCGGCAGGTTGTCTTGACGGGCTGTGGGTTCGACGATCCCCATGTCACGCCCTTTTCCAGCGATCGCGCCTGAGACGCGCAAGCATGGCGGCGCCGGGGGCAGATGTCAATGAGCAGCAAGCGTGCCGGTTGGATCAGCGTTCGAACCTCCAGCATCATCGCCGGCCCTGGCCAATGAGAGAGCGATGCTATGGAGGGATGACTGCTGGCTGATTGCAGTGCTGGCGGTTGTGCACGAGCCGTGTTCCAGGATGGTTTCCTGATTCTGACTGGATGGCGCTGGGGCTGTGGTGACGAGGCGCGTCAGCCGCGCTCCGAAGCGATCCCTGGCGTAGTCACTCGCAACTCCGGCATTGGGAAATGGCGTGTGTTTCGTGAGACCAGCGTTGCATCGTATTCGAGTGCCGTTGCGGCGATGATGGCATCGGCGACGGAGAGAAACGTTCCCTCGCGGGCGTACGAATATCGCCGGATCCCCGCTTGCGGACCGATGTCAGCGGTTGACTCCAGGAACGCAAACGACCGCAAGAGTCCTTCGGCGTCGTTGCGGTCGTCGTCATGCACGCCCGACATGACCTCGGCGATAACGATGTCGCAGAGGCACAGCAGATGTTCCTGTTCGTCGAGCGCATTCATCCGATTGACTGCCGACGGCGTGCCCTTCAGAAGATCAACCACAATGTCCGAGTCGAGCAGGTACCTCGCCATCAGGCATCATCCGCCGATCGGATATGGAACTCCTTGATCGGCCGGTCGCCAGCGGTGCGTTGCTCACGAACCCAGGCATAGATCGTCTCCGGAGTTTCCCACTCCGGGTAGTCCTTATCTTTCAGGATACCGGCGCCGTCACGCAGCGCGATGCGTTGCCGCTCGCGCTGGAGCTTGGCGCGCACGGCCTCCTCGATGAACTGGCTGCGCTTGCGCTTGCCGACCAGCCGGTCCAGCTCTTCAAGGACATCGTTCGCGAGCACGACATGCGTTCGCGTCGCCATCTGAAGCCCTCCACCGGCCCGCGCTCAGACGACATGGTCACGTCACGCGCGGTTATGTGACGTGGATATCACACACGCCATCACACGGATTGCTATCCTGCGCGAGGCGGCGGCACGTGCGGCGCCGCCGGTCAACCCGTCAGCAGGGACCGATGTCGAACCAGCCGCACTGCACGGTTTCGCAGTTGCCTCCGGCGCAGCAGATCTCGCAGCGGTAAGCGAGCAGCCGCCCGCCCGAGCAGGTCGTGGTATGTGTCTGCCAGTAGCATTGATCCTCGGCGGCCACGGGCCGTGGCCGCCCGATGCCGCTCAGTGCCAGCCCGGCCCCGGCTGCCAGCGCGGTCCGCAGCAGCCGTCGCCGTGTGACGGGCGGGACGGGACGCGGGCCATCGTGGGCCGCGGCTTGCGAGTCATCAGAGATAGACGGGCGTGTCATGGGAGCTCGACCCCTTTCTCCATCATCGACGCCGCGATTTCCAACGCCGCGTCAGCGTCAAGGCCGCCATCAGGTTGAGTGAGGATGAACAACGACACGAGGATGTCCCCGTCGCTCCAGTAGATCGTGACGATATCGCTGGCCGACATGCCGAAGACCAGCAGCACATCGCGTCCATTTACCGGCACGATCCTCCGCAATTCAGGATCGTCCGGAAGCCCAATGATCTCCTGCCCGGCTCGTTCGGCCGCGAACAGGATCGACAACCCGTTCGGCGCGCTGTAATGCCGTGTGACATAGCCCGGCCTGCGCTGTTCCTCACCGACCTGACCAAGTCCGAGCGGCAGATCCGATTGCTCTGGGGCGCCGGTCGGAGCGATGATCGGCGACTGACCCGGGTTGTCCTGCGGCGTTACCCGCGCGACGATACCGTCAACGATCAGCCAGCGCGCGAACGTGCTACCTCCCTCGACGACGGCGCCGTTGGAGACCACGCTGTAACCGGCCAGCACCACCACCGCCAGCGTGACCGCCCCCGCCATCACGCGAGCGCGAGACGGTCCCCGCGATCGGGTTGGGGTGTGGAGCGGCAGCGTGGCCAGCCGCGCCTTGAGCGCGGCCAGCCCTGCCGGATCCTCGATGGCGGGCGCGTCAGCGCGAATCTGGCGACCAACCTCGCGCAACGCGTTGACGCGCGCGCGGCAGTCCTGACACTGCTGCACGTGAACGTGTACCGCGGCCTGGCGTGACGGAGGCAGCTCGTCGTCTTCATACGCGAGCATCTCCGCGGAATCGGGGCATCGGGAGAGTGTCACATCATGCGCTCGTGCTTGAGCGCCAGCCGTGGGGCTGGCTGGCGCGTGGCGTGGCAACGCTGGTAGCGGTGGACGGCGCGCGAAATGCGCTTGCGCGCCGCCGCCGGAGAAATGCCCGCGATCTGCGCCACCTCCGCGCCGGTAAAGCCGGCGACGAAGCGCAACAACAATAGCTCGCGATCCTCCGCGCTGAGGCCGTCGAGCGCGTCTTTGGCCTCCTCGCGGTCGCCGTAGCGTTTGATGTGGACCTCCAGCGTCGCCAGCTCACGCCGCCACGGGAAGCGGTCGAGCAGCTCGTCCAGCGACACGGCTCGGCGCGTTGGTTGCCCGCGGTACGCGCTGTTCAGTTGGCTCGCGGCCACGCGGTACAGCCACGTGCGAAAGGCGTCGTGGTCACGCAACGCGCCGAGCCGCTGCGACGCGGTAAGCATCGCCTCCTGGGCGATGTCGCTCGCCAGTTCAGGATCGCGCGCCATGTGCGTCAACAGGCTCACCAGCCAAGCGTAGTGCCGTTCAATCAGGCATTCCAACGACCGGCTGTCGCCAGCCTGCGCCGCGCGCACGAGCTCCGCGTCAGTCGCGGCAGACTGCTCAATGTCGAAGCTTGCGTTGGCTGGAGCACTCATCGTGGCCTCCGAGTGCTGACGCGGGCGAGTAATCTCGCTGGTTCCGGCATTGTCACAGCATATCCTGCCAACCGCGCAAATGAAACCCCGGGCGCTGCAATGCAACACCTCGCTGGGCTACGCTGTCGATGGCGCCTCCGCCGGGGAGCACAAAGCCGTTGCTCGAAAGATTCGGCACATCTGGGTGTCACACTTCGGTCTTCGCGTGCGTCTATACCTCTAGCGGGAGCACACGGTGACGCGTCAATCGCGCGACGGCGGCCAGCGCAGGGGCAGCCGGAGCCGGTGACAACCGGGCGTCACAGGCGCCGCGGTCATTGAGGATCGCGGTGCGAGGGCTCTCCGTATGTGGTGGTAGCGCCGGGCAATCTGATTCGTCAGAGGCGAGCGCGTAGACAGGTAGTGACCATCTGCCTGGCGGACGCGTAGCCGACTCACCCGGCGCACTCCTACTTTTTCCTCGTGATGCAGGGATCGTGACGTAAAACACGGAAGCCGGGGCGCATTTGGTAAGTAAACGCGGAAAGGTGCACGATGAGCCAAGCAATAGTCGTGACGGGCCAATGTGAGATCTTCATGGAAGGAGTCGCTGCACACCTCCCACAGCTCGCACAGATCGTGACGTGCGACGAAGCTGTTGAAGGGAAACTCCACAGTGAGATCAGAGGCTTGAAGCCGGATGTGCTTATTATCGATCCTTGCATATGCGACAGTACGGCGTACATGACGTGTCGGTCGCTCGCGAGTTCGAGTCCATCTACTCGTAATGTGTTGTT
>DATKCN010000253.1:0-6842 GCA_035513175.1 Thermomicrobiales bacterium | reverse complement strand
CAGGGCGCCGTCATCGCCCGCTACGAAGATTACGCGCTCGACGGCATGTCGGCGCCCCGGCTGTGGCAGGCAGGCGACAAGTTGAACGACTCGGTCGCGTTCCCTCTGCCGCCGCCCGGGAGCTACAGCGTCTGGGCCGGACTCCAGCACAGAGACAGCGGCGATCTGCTGCCGGTGTTCGACAGCGGGGGAAACCAGCTGCCGGACGGCCTGCTACGGATCGGCGAGCTTCAGGTCACGGACGCATCGGCCCGCGCACTGTCGAATTGACGCGTCGCCGAGCGACTATCTAATGTCGGCACATGTCGACGCACTCGCCGCGCCAGGCGCCGCCGGTCGACGCTGCCCGGTAGTCCTGGCCCAAGCCCACCAGGAGGTACGTCCATGACCACCCGCGCCCAACAGTTCGCCGCCCAGTTTCAGGCTGCCAATGCCGAGCTCATCGCCGCCGTCGAAGGCTGCAACGCTGACCAGTGGCGACAAGCAACCGCAGACGACGGCCGATCGGTCGCCGTCGTCGCTCACCATGTCGCCAGCGTCAATGGCGCCTTCGCCGATATGGTCACCCGGATGGCCTCAGGCGACACCGTCACCCCTGCGATCTCGATAGACGAAGTACACCGCATGAACGCCGAGCACGCCATTGAGTACGCCAATGTCGAACAGGCGGATGTGCTCGACCTTGCGCGTTCCACCGGCGACGCCATGTACCAGATGCTTCAGAGCCTCCCGGACGACCGCCTCGACGCCGAGGCTGGCGTGTTCGGCGGCAACCCGCTCACCGTATCTCAGGTGATCGAGTACGTCGTCGTCGGCCATACCGCCGAGCACACCGCCACGATTCGAGCCACCCTCGGCTAACCGCGTGTCACGCAGGAGTATCTACCGCTAACTCCATTTGCGTCGAGCTAAGGCCCCTTCGGCAATCGAAGCGGGGCCTTAGCCTTGTCATTCTGAGTAGTCGGACATCGTGGGCTTGTATTGAGTGCCGACCCCGGATCGTCATCCTGAGCCGCAGCGAAGAGCCTGTCCTGACGATAGGAAGGAATCGCCAAGCGCTGGCGACTGCCCCGTCAGGTAGGTTCATCCGCGCCGGTAGCCGAGGTTCGGCGATGCTTCGCTGCGGCTCTGCATGACGGTATCACCACGCGCACGATGACATGTTCCTGTGGTGGACTACTGAGCGGAGCGAAGCATCCCTTCTCAACTGTGGCCCATGTTGCTGCTGGAGAGGAACGTTCGGCATTCCCACCGCCCTCGCTGAAGTGACGGGACACGCCCTGTAGAATTGAGGTGCATCACTCCGCAGTCATGGTTGGGAACAATGCTCCACCTGTCCAGGTCGCTAACTCGTTTGCTGTGCTCCGCCGCGCTGGTTGCCACAGCTCTGGCGGCCCTGGCCTCCCTGTCCCCTTCAACCGCCTCCGCGCACCCGATGGGCAACTTCACCGTCAATCGCTACGCCCGCATCGAGTTCTCAGCAGACCTCGTACGCATCGTCTACGTGCTCGATTTTGCGGAGGTACCCACCCTGCTGGAGCTGCCGCTGATCGACACCGACGGTGACGACACGCTCTCCGACGCCGAGATGGGCGCCTACCTCGACCGCACGCTGCCGGAGATCGTCGACAACATCCGCCTGGTCGTAGACGGCGAGCGGTTGCCGCTGGCGATCGCCGAACGTTCAGGCGTCACGGTTCCCGGGCTGGCCGACATGCCGACGCTGCGCATCGACGCCGTCTTCACCTCCCAGCTCCCGGAGGGCTGGGAGGAGCGCGGCGACGGCGGCTATGTCGACCGCAATTACCTGGACCGGCTCGGCTGGCGCGAGCTGATCGTCGTCGGCGGCTCCGGCGTCGCGGTGGAAACAACGACGGCGCTGACCGAGGACATCTCGCGCGAGCTGCGGGAGTACCCCGAGGGTTCGGCGACCACGCTGATGCTGATGTCGGAGGCGACGTTCACGCTCGTCCCCGGCGCGGGTCCGGCGGGCGGCTTCACCGGCATCCCCGAGGCAGCCGAAGCGGTTACGGACCGGGCCGAGTCGGGCGGGTTGGTCGACCGGGTCGGCTCGCTCGTCTCCACGAGGGAGCTGACGCCCGGCGCGCTGGCGCTGGCGCTGCTGCTGGCGATGGTGTGGGGCGCGGGACACGCGTTGTCGCCGGGACACGGCAAGGCGGTCGTGGCCGCCTACCTGGTCGGGGCGCGCGGAACGCCGAAGCACGCCGCCTTCCTGGGCATCACCGTTACCGTCACCCACACGGCCGGGGTGTTCGCGCTGGGCGGCGTCACGCTCTACCTCTCGCGCTACATCCTGCCGGAAGACCTGTATCCGTGGCTGAGCGTCGCGTCCGGCCTGCTGGTCATCGCCATTGGCGCGACCCTCGTCTACAGCCGCCTGCGGGGTGGCGCGGACCACGACCATCACCACGACCACGTTCACCATCATCACGACCATCACCATGACCACCAGCACGACGCCCCCGCGCTGCCATCGACGCACGCGCACGGCGGGAGCACGCACACGCACCTGCCGCAGGGCGCGACAGGAGCGCCGGTGACGTGGCGGGCGCTGTTGGCGCTGGGGGTCAGCGGCGGACTCGTGCCGTGCCCGTCGGCGCTAGTGCTGCTGCTGGGCGCGATCTCGCTGGGGCGGCTGGAGCTGGGGATGCTGCTGGTGGCGGCCTTCAGCATCGGGCTGGCGGCTGTGCTGACCGCCATCGGCCTGCTGCTGGTCTTCGCCCGTCGCGCCTTCGAACGCTACTCGTTCACCCCACGCGTGCCGCGCCTGCTGCCGATCGCCAGCGCGGCGGCGATCTCCTTCGCGGGCATCCTCATCGTCGCCAGCTCGTTGCGCGATACTGGGATCATGTAGCACACGGCGCTGGAAGGCTACCGGCACGATGGTCGCTTTGTTTCGACGGTTGTGGACACACTTGCATGCAGTCTATCGCCGGCGCGAGGCTGAGCTATTCGCGCTTTCTGAGCATGAGTGCGTTGTGCTCCGCAGCACCGCGTCAGGGCCACCCTGGTACTTCCCCAAGCGCGGATGGCTGATTCTGACGACCGAGCGGCTCCTGTTCTGCGCCACACGGCCTCTTGGAACGTCATCAAACAGTCGTGAGGTGTATCTAGATCGTGACATCCCACTGCGATGCGTCGAGAACGTCGCGATTCGGCCCTGGATACGATTTTTCTGGCTTGTCTTCCCGGGACTGCCGGTCTTCGCCGTCACGCTCGACGACGACAAGGTCATCGCCTTCCAAACGCTCCGCGCCCGCCGCTGGGTACATGAACTCAACGAACGCGTAGTTGCCCGCCAACCGGGTGCTCCACAATGACGCTGCGAGTAGTCAGCGCAAGCGCTCTTCTCAAACCGTGTGGCGCAAACTTTGTCATTCTGAGCCGCAGCGAAGAATCTCCCAGCCCCAGCGCAGACCGTGGTTGAGAATCCGACGCACCCAAAAAGCACGCCTCCAAATCCAATCCCGCGCGATAATGCCAGCATCGAAGGAAAGGAATTTGCATGCCCCACACAGACACCATCGTCGACCTGCACTGCCACATATTTCCGGCCGAGGCGGCTGGGCGGGCCGGGACATCGATCTCGGTCACGCTGGAAGGCGACGCCTACCGCTACGTCGCGGGTTCCCGCTCGATGCTGCTGGAAGACGGCCTCGTCAACCTCGACGCGCAGGTAGAGGACATGCGGCAGCAGGGGGTCGGGCTGCGGGCGCTGGCGCCGCCGCCGTTCACGCTCAACTACGAGCTGCCTGCCGCTGAAGGAGTGCGCTGGGCGCGGGCCATCAACGACGGCATCGCCGAGGCGGTTGCGGGGCATCCGGAGCACTTCGTGGGCTTCGCGACGCTGCCGTTGCAGGATGTCGGAGCGTCGGTGACGGAGCTGGCGCGGGCGATCGAAACGCTCGGGCTGCGGGGCATCGAGATCGCGACGAACATAAACGGGGTGGAGCTGGACGATCCCGCGCTGGAGCCGTTCTGGGAGGAGGCGAACGGACTGAACGTCCCCATCCTCGTCCATCCCTGGCACAACGTCGGGCCGAGCCGCATGGGCGAGTACTACCTGAGCAACCTCATCGGCAACCCGGTCGAGACGGCGCTGGCCGGCTCCCGCCTGATCTTCGGCGGCGTGCTGGAGCGCTACCCCGGCCTGAAGATCATCCTCTCGCACGGCGGGGGCGCGCTGCCGCACCTTGTCGGACGCCTGCGGCACGGCCACAAGGTGCGCGACGAGCCGAAGCTGCGCGCCGCCGCCCCCATCAAGCACATCCGCAGACTGTATTACGACACGGTCGTATTCGACCCGCTCATGCTGCGGCACATGGTCGAGACGGTCGGCGCAGAACAGGTGACGCTGGGGACCGACTACCCGTTCGACATGGGCGAGCCGGACCCGGTCGGCTTCGTGCGCGGCTCGGGACTGTCCGACGCCGACATCGAGACGATCCTCGGCAACGGCGCGCGGTTGCTTGGGATGTGAGGGGAGGCACGCATGGGACAGCTTGACGGCAAGGTCGCGCTGATCACCGGCGCGGGACGCGGCTTCGGCAGGGCGACCGCCGAGTGCTTTTCCGAGGCGGGCGCGTCGCTCGTCCTGAACTACCGCGCCAGCCGCGACGGCTGCGAGGAGGTGGCGGCTTCGGCGCGCGCGCTCGGCCAGCAGGCCATCACCGTGCAGGCGGACGTCACTGACGGACTCGCCGTCGAGGCGATGGTGGCGCGGGCGATCGACGAATTCGGGCGCATCGACATCCTGGTCAACAACGCGGGGATCATGTTCCACGAAGAGTTTCCGGAATCGAGCGAAGAGCACTGGCGGCAGGAGATGGAGGTCAACGTCTTCGGGCCCCTGCGTGTCACGCACGCGGTCGCGCCGCAGATGATCGCGCAGGGCTGGGGACGCATCATCAACATCTCGTCGCAGCTGGCGCTTGTCGGCTGGCCCCGTGGCGCGGTCTACTCCGGCACGAAAGGCTTCATCCTGTCGTGGACCAAGAGCCTCGCCCGCGAGTTCGGCCAGCACGGCGTCACCGTCAACGCCATCGGCCCCGGCTCGATCATCACCGACATGAACGCCAACGTCTACCCCGACGAGGACGCCAAGCGCCGCCGCATGGCCGAGCTGCCCCTGCGCCGCTTCGGCAGCCCCCGCGACGTCGGCGAATGCGCCCTCTTCCTGGCCTCCGACGCGGGCGGGTTTCTGACGGGGCAGATGCTGGGGCCGAACGGCGGGAATGTGATGTGAGGGCCGAGGGATGCGGGCCGGGGGCCGGGGGGATGGGACGCGGTGGATCAGTACGCGGATTGGCAGACGGCCGTTTGACCGCGTAGGGGAGGCCCAGCGTGGCCTCCCGGGTTAGCCGCCCGGCGATCAGCGAAGAGTATCGAGCGTCGATGCAGGTGTCGAACCGCCCGGATATCCGACCGGGAGGCCACGCGGGGCCTCCCCTACCCAGTCCTCACCACTGTCTCGTGTCCAACAAATCTTTCATCTCGAAACTTGGCACACAATTCCGCCCAATTCCCGTTCGGCACATGTCGGCAGGATGTCATCCCCGCCTGAGCCTCCGGGTGCACACGCAACTCACGCAGCCCCTCACCCCCCCTCTCCGCGCCGGGGAGGGGGCCGGGGGGTGGGGTTCTCAGAACTTATGCCCGAAATCCGTCGAAAACGAATACTCGTTCGCGCTCCACGGTTCCTGCCACGAATCGTCGTCGAAGCGGCTCAGCCGGAACGGCGTCAGCTCGACCGTCGCGGACCGCCCGTGGACGATGTGCTCGGCCATGCATTTGCCGATGGCGGGCCCTTTCTTGAAGCCCGCGCCGCTGAAGCCGAGCATCAGGTACAGGCCGTCGTGGCCGTCTACCCCGCCGAGGATGGGGTGTGTGTCGGGCGTCATGTCGTAGATGCCCGCGTGCCCGTAGAGCGGCGTGGCGCGGGCCATCGGCGGCATGCGTCGGCTGATGTACTCGATGACGGTGTGGCCGAAGCCAGGGTTGGCGCGTTCGTCCCAGTAGTCGGGGTCGACGATGTCGTGGAACTCGCCGCCGCCGACGCCTGCCAGCGTGCGGTTCGGTCCCCAGTTGCGGCAGAAGAACCCGGCTGCCGTGTCGACGTAGGTCATCGTGCCTTCCGACGGCATGTCCAGCGGGCGGTTGAGGATGACGACCTGCACGCGTTGCGCCTCGACAGGGGCGGCCACGCCGATGCCCGCCAGCAGCGGCACGGACCACGCGCCCGCCGCGCAGACGACGGCCCCTGCGGCGATTGGCCCGTCGCTCGTCTCCACGCCCGTCACCCGCCCGCCATCGGAGCGGATGCCGGTCACGGCGCGTCCCTCGTGGATGCGCGCCCCGCCCCGGATGGCAGCCTCGGCCATGCCCCGCGTGGCGGCGATGGGGTCGACGAAGCCGGAATCCCGCTCCCAGGCAGCCACCGCGATGTCGTCGACGCAGGTGAACGGCTGCAGCTCGAACAGTTGGTCGGCGCTGATGACCTGCGACTGGATGCCAATCTCGTTCTGCATCGCGATCACGCGCCGCATGCGCTCGACGTTGACGGCGTCGACCCCGCTGGTGGCGACGGTGACGATCGAGCCGGTCCTGACGAAGCCGCAGTCGCCGCCAACCACGTCGTCCCAGTGGGTGAAGGTTTGCAGGCTGAGGTGCGCCAGCGTCGCTTCCGGGACGTTCGAGTAGTGCTGGCGCAGCAGCGCGCCGGTCTTGCCGCTCGCGCCGGAGGCGATCGTGCCCCGCTCGACGATGGCGACGTCCCGCACGCCCAGCCGGGTCAGCTCGAACGCCAGGCTGGCGCCCATGAT
>DATKCN010000252.1:0-2321 GCA_035513175.1 Thermomicrobiales bacterium | reverse complement strand
TCGGTGGTGCCAGAACCCGTCCCGGACGCGCCGCCACCCCACGCGCCGCTGACTGTGGCGCCGCTGACGGGGGCATGCCCCGCGTCGTGAGCCGTGGCCGTGACGCGCGCCGTCCACGTGCTGCCGTTGTTCATGCTGGCGCGGTCGAGGTCGCCGACATGCACGGCGTCTCCCGCTGGAGGATCGGTCTCGTTCGACACCGTTACGTCGATCGAGTGGCTGGCCGTCTGTGACGCGGTGTCCGTCGCGGTGGCGGTCACGGTATACGGACCGTCGTCAGTCGTCGTCGTGTCCCAGTCCAGGGACCATGTGCCCGCGCTGTGACTGCCCAGTCCCAACGACACGCCGTTGGCGAAGAATTCGACCTGGCTGACGCCAAAGTCGTCGGTCGCGCTGGCAACCAGGGTGACGACGACGGAGACGGTGGAGCCATCGGCGGGCTGCTGCAGCGTCACCGACGGCGGATTGTCCGCGCTGGCGCCGTCGATCAGGTAGGTCAGATTCGCCTCATAGCGATCGGCGTTCGTTCCGGCAGCGGTCCTCACATGCATTGTGTAGTGGCCCGAGGCCAGTCCCGGGAAGGTCCGGGACGTGTCGTGCGTTGCTGTCCAGGCCTGCGCTCTGGCGAGCGGGTCATTCCACTGTTCGCTCTGGTCCTCATAACCGGACAGGTAGGTGATGTCCTCGCTGTTTGACGGCTTGTGCCAGCCTTCGAGGCAGTACAGATACGGCCCGTCCGGCGAGGACCAGGTGAAGCTGAGCGAGTTCGCCGTCTGCGAGCCTTCCAGGGCGGGCGGCGTCCCCCCGTTCAGCCGGTCCGCGACATTCAGGCGCAGCGTTCCGAGATGCCCGTACAACATTGATCCCGGACATTCCGTCGCGAACGAGTCGGAGTGCCCCGAGCAGTGATCCAGGTCGGGGTGCCAGATTCCATCGGACTTCAGGAAGTCGGATGCATTCGTGGGGTCGATGAAGTGGCGGCCACATTCGTAGGTCGCGGCGTCCTCGAGCGCCTGGAGCATGGCCGGTGGCGATTCCCAGTCGGAAGCGGATGAGTGGCCGATGGCCGCGATGCCGGTGCTGCCGTAGTTGTGCCCGAGGACGTGCCCGGCGACGACATCGGCGCTGGCGATCTCGCGACCGCTCGACTCGCCCCGGCCATGTCGGCCCTCGTAGATCGCGCCGAAGCGGTCGACGAGCAGGTTGTAGCCGATGTCGCCCCAGCCCAGCGTGCGGGCGTGGTAGGTATAGATCGCGCGCACTTCCGCCGCGCCGTCGACGTACGTGTTGGATGTCGCGGTGTGGTGGATGACGACCTTCTTCGCGGGCACGTACATCTCGGGCCATCGCTCGTTCTTGCCGCGGAAACGCAGCCCCTCGTCGCAGCCCCACCCCTCCCGGGTCACGATGCTGATGCTGCTGCCATCGGCGACCTGGAAAGCTGTCGCCGCCACGGACGCGCTCGCGGCGGACGTCGACAGCGCCGGGCCATCGTCGGTATTGATGCTCGTGACGGTCATCTGGTTCAGCGCTACCGGCTCGTCCGACTGAAATGTCGTCCGGTACTGCGCGAATGTTCCCCGCTGGCCGGCCACGAGCGCCCCGAACAGCTCCTGACCAGGCGACGCCTCAGCAGCCGCTTCGATTGTCACCGACTGCCATGCGGTCCAGGCGCGACCATCGCGGCTCGTGCGCACGTCGACGGCAAACGCGTCCGCCGCGTGCCCACCGGTGATCCAATGCAGCCCCAGGTGTGTGGCGGCGAAAGGCAGCTGCACCGGGCCGGACGTAAAGACGTCGCCCCGACTGCCGATGACAGCATGCGCATGGATCGTGGCGCCCCGTGACTGTCCCCTGCTGAACTGAGCGCGTGTCGATTCGCTGACATCATCGATCAGCACCTCGACGTGCTCGGGCCGCTTGGCCAGCACGTGTTGCGGGCGAGCCGCCTGCCGGCCGAAGGCCGCAATGCCTGCCGCGCCGGCGCCCAGTCGAACCGCGCCGCCGAGAAACTGTCGCCGGGTGCTCGGGCGCGTCAGGGAGCGCAACGAAGGGGAGTGGTCGACGTCGCGGGTCTCGTCACACACTGGGACTGCCTCCTCCAGCCAGGACGGACGCGGCGGTGAGGTCGTCGGAAGAGGCCCCGGCGGCCGGACATGCCGGCAGCGATCCTGGCAACATCGTATGCCCTATTGAGAGCGTCGCTTGTTACCGGGAAGTTTACCAAATTGCCCGGCGCAAGAGTCTCGGTAGCCAACGCCAGCCATCACCGCGCGGGTCGTTGCGGTCGTCGCGGCCGGGCGGCGATCAATATCCCCGCG
>DATKCN010000251.1:0-28306 GCA_035513175.1 Thermomicrobiales bacterium | reverse complement strand
CCTGCAACACGTGCTCTGACCGCACGTGCCGCCCCTGAATGTCATTGAGATACTGGTCTGAACACTCGCCGACGATCGGGTTGATCGTTGTCGTTGTCACTCCCAGATCCGGGTTCTCCAGAATGCCGTATGAGATGATCGCGTCAGTTACCAACCCAACATTCATCGTGCCGGTGAGCGCGATCGGTCCCTCGATCGTTCCCAGCTCGTCAACCTGCTCCTGACCCATGCACTTGCCAAAGCCGTTGACGATGTGGATCGCCCCGGGAACCTTCTCGCGAAACAGATTGCCGCCGTGTGGCAGGATGACGGTGACGCCGGTTCGCACGGGCCCGCGTCCCGGCGCGAGCGGGCCGCTACCGGAGATCAGCGTCGTGTGACCCACCCGAACGCCGGCGACGTCGGTGATCGCGTTCAATGGGCCGGGATCGAGCGTCCCGATGCGGACTCCAAGCTCCCTTGCGCGCGGGCGCGTCATGTCATGGCTCACTTGCGTGCCTTCCTCTGGGTGTCCGAGCGTGCACGGCCCGATGCTACGTGTCCTCGCGCGTGTAGACAAGGATCAGACTTCGGATGCGGCTGGAACAGGATCGAAGTCGCGCGCGATCGTACAGCCGGTTGAAAGACCGGCTCGCGCTGTTGGGCATGGCGCTGTCACTGCTCGCGCCAGCGCTGTTCGTCTTCCGTGGAGGTGCGCGCCAGATCAACGAGCGTCTGCTGCCGGGCCCGCGGCCATCCCTTCGGCAGCGTCTGACATATAGCATTGTGCTTTCAGCCGCGGGTTGGCTGGCGTCGTTGCCCTTCTCGTTCTTCAATGATCACATCGTCGAGCGTCGATACGACCTGAGCAATCAGCCCGCGATTGGATGGTGGATCGACGCGCTCAAGGCGAAGGCGATCAGCGCGCCGTTGGAGCTTGGCGTCATCGAAGGCGCCTACGCCGCGATTGGCCGCTGGCCCGCCCGCTGGTGGCTCGTCTGCTCGGCGGCGGTCGTGCCCCTCTCCGCGCTCCTCGCCCAGCTCTTCCCGGTCCTGATCGCTCCGCGCTTCAATCGCTACGAGCCACTGCGCGACCGACAGCTCGCTAAGCGCCTTCAGCAACTGGCAGCTGACGCGGGTGTGCCGATCGCCGACGTGCTACAGATGGATCTGAGCCGTCGCACCTCAAAGGCCAACGCCTTCTTCGCCGGTCTCGGCCACACCAGGCGCATCGTCCTCGCGGATACGCTGCTGGACAAGTTCACGCCCGATGAGATCGAAGGCATTGTCGCGCACGAGCTCGCGCACCAGCTCAACGGTGACATCTGGCGCTTCATCGCGCTGTCGGGCGCTTTCACCCTCGCGACCACCGTGTTCGTCGACCGGGTAGCCCGCGGCCTGCTGCGCGCGATGCCCTCACTGACGGGCACAAACGACCTCGCGAATCGGCGCTCGTTGCCCGTGCTGGCGCTCGTCACGGCACTGGCAGGTGTCGCGCTCACCCCGCTTCAGCTCGCGTACTCGCGCCACATCGAGCGCGTGGCCGACCGACACGCGATGCGACTCACCAACAACCCAAGCGCGTATGCCAACGCGATGCGCCGGCTCGCGACGACGAACCTGGCCGATTCCAACCCGCCCACGCCCGTCGTGCTCTTGCTGCACTCGCACCCGCCACTGGCGGAGCGCATCGAAGCCGCCGAGAACATCGCCTACCAGCAGATGTTCGGCACAACCTAGCAAACGACAGGCCGATGCCCCCATCCTTCCGTAGGGTCGCATTGCGTTCGCCCAATGCTGTGGTTTGGGCGACTACGCACCAGCACAACGATCCTGACGCTGCCGAATCCGTGGTTATCCGTGCAGACGCACGCCGCCCATTACGCATCAAGACAAGGTGCGTTTGGAGGTGCGGCGGGGGCTGGGCTCCTGTCATTCTGAACGGAATGAAGAATCCGTACTTCGCTTTAGCCGATGTAGCCGCAGAAAAGGAACGGATCCGTCCGGGAGCCTGCCCTGAGGCACGTAGGGTCAGGATGACCGAACCTGCGTCGACGTTGCCGATCCGACCTCAATCGCCTTATCTTGATGCGAATTGGGTAAATGCATATCGCCCGCCACGTAACTGTCACATCACGTAAGCAATATTGACATGGGCTTTTCAAGGACGCCAACCCCTTACACCGCCATTTGGCGTCCTTGAGTTTTCAGCGTCCAGACGCGGAAATGTTCAGGCCTGTTTCCGTGCCCGCAGGATGAACTTGTGGTCTGCGAATGACTCGACACGCTTGTCCAGTATCTCGACGCTGAAGTGCTCCAGCACCCTCTGCGGTGTGCTCAGGATGATGGCCTCCAGCTCGTCCCGCTCCTGCGCTGCCATGCGCGAGCGCTTCGTCCACTGCTGGAATTCATGCCTGCGCTCGAACTCCTCGACAAGGTCGACGTCCAGTCCGGTTGCGGCGATCCACGTCTGCCACTCGCTGAGCCGGTAGCTGCGGGCATGCGACTTGTCGCGCCTCCACTCAATGTCGTTGATGAAGTGATCGAGCTCATCGTCCTCTGCCGCGACCGAATCCATCAGGACGAAACGACCGCCGGGCTTGAGGACGCGAGCCACCTCGCGACAGAAGGCCACCACATCGGCGAAATGGTGCGGCGCGATCCGGCAGCTGACGATGTCGAACGAGGCCTCGTCAAACCGCAGGTCTTCGGCGGCCGCCACTTCGAACGAAACGTTCTCCACGCCCTGAGAGCGGATGAAGGCCTCAGCGGCCTCCAGCATCCTGGGCGTCAGATCGCTGGCAACGACGTGTGCCACCCGGGGGGCCAGTGCCAGGGCCGTGTGCCCACCACCGGTCGCCACGTCGAGTGCCCGGTCCTCGGGGCAACACTCCGCCAGTTCGACCAGCCGCTTGAGGTCGCGGCCGGAACGATGCCTGGGTGACTCGACGTACGACTGCGCGATCTCGCCGAATTGCTGCTGTACTCGTTGGCGCTGGGCGTCGTATTCCCCCGTGCCATCACGCATCCGTTCACCCTCCAGCTGCTTGAGCAATCGCTTTCCTGCCGAGCGCGGCATAGCGTACCGTAGCGGGATTCCCAAGCACGTGCCCGCCTCGCCAAACGTGCATAACCGCGAGCATGTTCTACTCGATTGGACGGCCCGCGTATCGGTATCTGCCATTCGTCATCGCCTTCTGGCTCGTCTGCCTCGCGCTGAGCGCCCCACTCATTCCCCGCCTGCCGCAGGTTCTCGCGGTCAGCGGCTTCTCCAATCAAGTTATCGAGGCGCCGTGGGCGCGGGCTCTGCTCGAGGAGTCGCTGCCGGCCTCTGCTCCATCTACGCTGGTCGTGATCTTCCAATCCGAGGCGCTGCCGGCCACCGATCCGCGCTGCATCAAGCATGCGAACATCGCCCTGGCTGGCGTCGTTGCGCTTCCAGAAGTCATCGGCGTCAACCACTTCGGCGCCACCGCCTCGTTCGAGAGGACGGCGAGGATCTCCATCTAAAGCCCTGGGACTTCACCGCGTCCGCGACAGAAACGTGGGCCAGCCCGCGCAGCGGAGCAACCTGTCCCGCCAGTTGGACGATGGAGCTGGCCGGATATGATCTTTCTCTCGACCTGACGCCGGCCGTGAGCGATCAGGAGCTGCGCACAATGTCCAGCACCAGAGTCATCTACTGGGAAGGCGAGGTCGAGGTTCGCTGCGCCTTCGGCGGTGAACCAGTCATCGGGCTCGGGTATGTTGAGCTGACCGGCTGTGCTGACGGATGCTGGATGGGGAGCACACGGGAATGGTGATGGAAAGACCGGCACGGTTCTTCGACTCAGCAGCGGAGTTTCGGCTGTGGCTGGAGGAGCATCATGCCTCTGAGTCGGAACTCTGGGTTGGATATTACAAGAAAGGTTCGGGCAGGACCGGCCTGACGTATTCAGACGCTGTCGAGCAGGCGCTGTGCTTCGGCTGGATCGACGGCTTGACGCAGCGCATCGACGACGCCAGCTACCGGCAACGATTCACGCCACGTCGTCCGCGCAGCAAATGGAGCGCGGTGAACATCAACAAGGTCGAGCAACTCGGTGCTGCGGGGATGATGCGGCCGGCCGGTTTCGCGGCTTTCGACGCGCGCACGCCGGAACGGTCCGGCGTCTACGCGTATGAGCAGCGGAACACGGCAGTCCTCAGTCCTGAGTTCGAGGAGCGTTTCAGGGCCAACGGGGCCGCCTGGAGTTGGTTCCAGTCGCAACCACCGTGGTACCAGCGCACGGCAACCTGGATCGTTACAAGCGCGAAGCGCGAATCGACGCGCGAGCGCAGGCTCGAGGCGCTGATCCTGGCCTCCGAAAAGGGTGAGCGGCTGGAGCGGCTGTCGCCTCCCAGCGGCTCGGGCCACTAGCGGGCGGTGGCGCTTACGCGTCAGTCGGCGCGCTCGGTTCGGGCGCGACTCGCATGCCCGCTAGCACGAGATCGATCCCCCTCGTCGCGACTGCCTCAGCGGTGGAGGCGTCCATCACCTGAGAGCGGCCAAGCTCGACCACTCCGTGGATGAGCGCCAGCAATGCGTGAGCCTCCATCTGCGGTGACCCCGATCGCAGTTGCCTCCTGCCCGCTGCACGGACGACTCCGTCGATCAGGAAGGCGCTCATCTCATCGGCCATCGTGCTGAGGCGCCGGTCGTCGTCAGGCGCGTGTGATGGCCGGGTCGACATTATCAGGTGGAAATGGTCTGGCATCTCGAGCCCGAAGCGGAGGATTGTTACAGCCGTCTCGCGGAGGCGCTCCCAGGTTCCCAGCGTGCGGGGAAGCGCGCGAAGGCGACCCTGCAACAGCACGAACTGCTCCTCGATGAGCTGCTGGAGAAGGTCGTCCTTGTCACGGAAGTACAGATACAGCGTCCCATGCGCGCATCCTGCCCGCTCGGCGATCCTGCGGATCGAAGCGCGCTCGAAGCCGTCCGAGACGAAGAGGTCGCGGGCTGCCTCCAGGATCGCCGCCCTCGTTGCGACGCGATCGCGTTTGCGTGCCGCCCCCGCCACCCTTGTCCTACCATGCACTCCAGCGCCGTGTCAGAGCGACGCCTTGATCTGTCGAGCCAGTCCCGGGCTGATGCCGTCCACGGCCGCAAGCTGTTCTTCGCTCGCCTCGCGGATGCGCTTGACGCTGCCGAAGGCGCTGATGAGCGCCTTCTTCCGCTTCGGGCCGACTCCCGGCAACTCGTCGAGCGCGGACCTGATTGCCGTCTTGCCTCGCTTCTGCCGGTGGAACGCCACCGCGAAGCGATGCGCCTCGTCGCGCACGCGCTGCACGAGGTACAACGCCTGAGACTCGCGATCGAGGATGACCGGGTGAGTCCTGCCCGGCAGAAACAGTTCTTCATTCTCCTTCGCCAACCCGACGACGGCGATCGAGAGCTCGATGGCCCGTAGCGCGTCGAGCGCCGCGTTGAGCTGCCCCTTGCCTCCGTCTATGATGACCAGATCAGGTTTCCGGGCCCACGCCTCCGTGTCCGGCTCGTTCGCGAAACGGCGGAAGCGGCGCGTGACAACTTCGTGCATCATCGCGAAGTCGTTCTGACCCTCCACCCCCTTGATCGAAAAGCGACGGTAGCCGCTCTTTTTCGGTTTCCCGTCCTCGAAGACGACCATCGATGCCACGGAATTCGTGCCCTGCAACGTTGAGATGTCGAAGCATTCGATGCGACGCGGCAGCTCGGTCAGCCCCAGCGCGTCGGCCAGCTCGGACATGGCAGCCGTCATGCGCTGTTCGTCGCTCAGCCAGCGCAGCCGCGTCTGCTCGAGATTTTCCTCGGCGCTGCTGGCTACCATCGCGACCAGCGCTCGCTTCTCGCCACGCTGCGGAACGAGCAGTCGCACGCGACTCCCCCGCCGTTCGGCCAGCCAGTCCTCCAGTATCCCGGCGTCCGACACGGCGTGCTGCAGCACCAGCTCCGGCGGCACGAGCGCCGCCTCATCGTAAAATTGCGACAGGAAGCTGCTGAGAATGTCTCCTGGCTGATCGTCAACGCGCGTCCCGCGCATCGAGAAGTGCTCAGAGCCGAGAATCTTGCCGTTGCGGATAAAAGCGACCTGCACGACGGCGTCGCCCCCGGCAGACTGGGCCAGCGCGATCACGTCCGCGTCCTGCCGTGCGCCGGTTACGATCTTCTGCCGCTCCAGCACGTGTTCGATGGCTGAAATCTCATCGCGTGTCTTTGCCGCGCGCTCGAAGTCCAGGTCGTCGGCGTACGCCTCCATGCGTCCGCGCATCTCCGGAAGCAGCTCCTCCCCCCGCCCCTCCAGGAACATCGCCACCCCTTCGATCGCCTTGCCATACTCGTCGGTCGTCGTCGCGCCGATGCACGGACCCAGGCAGCGGCCCATGTGGTAGTACAGGCACGGCCGCGGCGCGCTGCCCGTGATCTCGATGTCGCAAGGGCGATACGGAAACAGCCGGTTCAACAGGTCGATCGAGCGATGCACCGAGCCCGCCGACGTAAACGGGCCGTAATAGCGCGATCCGTCTTGCACGATGCGCCGTGTGCTGATGACGCGGGGCCACTCCTCGTTGGTGATGCGAATGTACGGGTAGGTCTTCCCGTCCTTGAGCATCACGTTGTACCAGGGCTGATGGCGCTTGATCAGCTCGTTTTCGAGAATGAGCGCCTCGCTGGCGGTGTCGGTGCGGATCACGTCGAAGTCGGCGATCTTGCTGACCAGCTCGCGGGTCTTCGGATCGCTCGGCCGCCGCTCCTGAAAGTAGGAGCGCACGCGGCTACGCAGCGAGGCAGCCTTTCCGACGTAGATCACCTCACTGCTGTCGTTCTTCATCACGTAGACACCGGGACCGGTCGACAGCCCTGCCAACCGGTCACTGAATCTCCCTGCCATGCGTAGATTTTACCATCTGGACGGGAAATTTCGGACGACGCGAACTGTTCGTGATTGACACGAAGTCACTGTACGGGCATACTGTACGTACGATCGGTCGCACCCGCCGGTTATGTCGCACTCTGGCCACTGTTCGTTACACTTACGCGCTTTACACGCGGGAGGGTTCATCGGGCACGGGAGATTGAGGCAGGAGCGACATGCACAGCCGCGAGATTCGTCACAGATTCATCGAGTTTTTCGCCGAGAGAGGGCATACGCATCTGCCATCGTCATCCCTCATCCCATACAACGACCCGACGGTGCTTCTGACGACGGCAGGCATGCAGCAGATGACGCCCTTCTTCCTCGGGCTGGACGCGCCGCCCGCGCCGCGCCTGACCTCTATCCAGAAGTGCTTCCGCACCGTCGACATCGACGAAGTTGGCGACGAGAGCCACTGCACTTTCTTTGAGATGCTCGGCAATTTCTCCGTCGGCGACTACTTCAAGCTCGACGCCATGCGTATGGCATGGGATCTTCTGACGCGCGATTTCGGCATTGACGACTCCCGGCTGACCGTCACGGTTTACCCGGAAGATCACGAGGCCCGCTCGCTGTGGGCCGAGCATTTCGGACTCACGATGGATCGCATTTTCGACGATCCCGGCAACATCTGGGGCCCCGTCGGCGCCAGCGGCCCCTGCGGACCAAACAGCGAGATCTACTGCGATCGAGGCGAGCAATACGGCTGCGGGAAGCCCGACTGCGGGCCGAACTGCGAGCGCTGCGATCGGCACCTGGAAGTCTGGAATCTCGTGTTCATGGAGTGGTTCCAGGAGCGCGACGGAAGCCGCCGGGACCTGGACCGGAAGAACATCGACACGGGCATGGGGTTGGAGCGCGTTAGCCTCATCCTGCAGGATGTCCCGTCGATCTATGACACCGATCTCTACATCCCTATCATCGAGAGCGCGGCGGCAATCGCTGGCGTAGCCTACAAGTCCGACGAGCGCGCCGACGTGTCGTTGCGTGTCATAGCCGACCATGCTCGAGCTGTGACGTTCCTCATCGCCGACGGCGTGCTGCCGAGCAACGAGGGACGCGGCTACGTGTTGCGGCGTGTCCTGCGCAGGGCGGCGCGGCACGGCAAGCTGCTTGGCATCGAGCGACCATTCCTGAACGAGATCAGCGACATCGTCATCAACGAGTTCGCGGCGCACTATCCGGATCTGGTCGCGCGACGGGACACCATTCGTCGTGTCATTAGCCACGAGGAAGAGGCGTTTGGCCGCACCCTCTCGACCGGCATCTCGCGCTTCGAAGCGCTGGCGCACAGCGTTGCGCAAGCAGGCGGCGCGGTTATCCCGGGCGACGAAGCGTTCCGGCTCTACGACACATTCGGCTTTCCGTTTGAGCTGACATCCGAGCTGGCCCGCGACGCGGGCATCAACGTCGACCGCGATGGATTTGAACGCGCGCTCGAAGAGCAGCGACAACAGAGCCGCTCCGCGATCCAGGCGTTTTCTGATTCGGGTCGCGGCCGCGCTCCACTGTACGCCACGGCAAAGGGCGCTCCCGTTGCCTTCGCTGGTTACACGTTCGATTCGATCGAGAGTGCAATTTCCGACCTGCTCACCCTCGAAACGTCAGTCGAGCAGATAGAAGCGGGCGCCGCGGCGGAGATCGTCCTCGATCAGACTCCCTTTTACGGCGAATCCGGCGGCCAGATTGGTGACACCGGCGCGATCGTGACCGACACCGGCGTGTTTGCCGTGCACGACACTCAGCGGCCGGCCCCCGGCCTCATCGTGCACATCGGCGAGGTTGCCGAAGGATTCATGCGCGTCGGTCAGCTCGCCAGGGCGACGATCGACAGCGCGCGCCGCGCCGCCATCAGGCGCAATCACACGGCGACGCATGTTCTGCATCGCGCTCTGCGTGAGGTGCTGGGCGCCGAGACGCGTCAGGCAGGCTCGCTCGTCGCGCCCGACCGTTTGCGCTTCGACTTCACCAGCATGGAAGCGCTCGGACCTGTGGGACTCGAAAGTGTCGCGCGCATCGCCGCGCGTGCAGTGCTGGACGACACCGAGGTGACCGCCGAGTTGATGTCATACCCCGACGCGATCGAACGGGGCGCCATGGCCCTGTTCGGCGAGAAGTACGGCGATGTGGTGCGCGTCGTGTCGATCGGCGACTTCTCGTCGGAGCTGTGTGGCGGCACACATGTCGCTCGCACCGGACAAATCGGTCCGCTTATCGTGCTGAACGAGTCGTCGATCGGCTCCGGCGTGCGGCGCATAGAAGCCATCACCGGGGAGACAGCCGTCGATTACCAACTTCAGCTGCATGCTGTCGCGTCGGAGCTGTCCCGCGTGGTGCACGCGCCGGTGGAGGGCTTGCTCGACGAGGTCCGCCAGCTTATCAGCGCGTTGCGGGAGAAGGAGCGCGCCATTGACCAACTGCGCGTCGAGATCGCGTCGTCAAGTGTCGACATGCTCGCCGGAAACGCGGTCAGCGTCGACGGCACGCACGTGCTCGCCACCCGCATCGACGCCCACGACCGGGACACGATGCTACAGATTGGCGACAGGTTGCGGGACAAACTGCGCTCGGGAGTGCTCGTGCTGGCCAGCGAGATCGACGCCCAGCCGGCGCTGGTCGCGATGGTGACCGGGGACCTCGTCGAACGGGGCCTGCACGCTGGCCGATTGATACAGGAAATCGCGCCCATCATCGGCGGGCGGGGCGGTGGACGTCCAGAGCTGGCCCAAGGGGGCGGCACTGACGCGAGCAGGCTGGACGAGGCGCTCGCGGCGGTTGAAGACATCGTTAAGCGTCAATTCTCCGGATAGGGTCTGCGCGCGGACGTGCTCGCACGACGTGAACACGCGCGCAGGTCCATAGTCCCGAAAGGGTGCGAGCATGGTCGCGCGACACGTCGAACAGTTCACCGTGGCAACGTCCGAAGATCTCGCCGATCTCGAAGCCTGCCTGAACGAGCAGCGCGTCGAGTCTGCGCTGGTTGAGATCCCGGACGGTTCGACAGCGCTGCTGAACGCCCGTGAGTTCCGCCGCGTCGTGCGGCTCGCCCGTGAGCATGCCATTGAGATTGCGTTTGCCACGGACGACCCGTTGCGCCGCGAGCTGGCGCGCATTGTCGGCGGACGCCTGACGGCCGATCCGATCCCGCGACCGGACCCGCTTCCTGACGCAGAGACCCGCAAGCTGGACGGCAACCGCGCGGCGCCGGTCTTCACCAGGATTGCAGCCGGTCCACCCTCATTCCGGCCATGGCAGCGCGATACTCGCGCCGAGGATATAGGGTCGCTCGAGATCGAGTTCGAGCACTCCAACCCGTCGTTCAGCTTCGTCGTAAGCCCGCCGAAAGCCGCGCGCGTGGGCGCCACCGGCCAGATGTCGCCATCGCCGCATGACCCGCTGCACGAGGTCTGGGAAGGGTACGCGCCGCCCGACCCGCTCTTTCATCGATCGCAGCGCGCGGCGCCGAGGAAGCGCACGCGACGCGGCGCCGCGCGGCGCGTGATAGCGACGCTCATGGTCGCGGCAACGGTGTTCATCTCCGGTCTGCTCGTCTCGATCGTCGTGGTGCCGTCCGCCACCATTCAGCTCACCCCGGCGACGCAAATGCACAATGCCGTCGTCACGTATGGGATCGCCCTCTCCGGTGAGCAGTTCGACGTCACGATCCAGCCGGAGCCGATCAACGTCGTGCTGTCATTCGAGGAGATGATTCCGACGACCGGCGTCCGGGGCGAGCCGGACGCCGCTGCAAGTGGCACGATCCTGTTGACCAACACGTCGACGGTCGACATCGTCGTGCCGGCTGGCGCGACGTTCATCAGCGCCACCGGCGTCGCATTCCTGTCGAGTGACGACGCCATAGTCCCCGCCGCCGACCCGTTCGGCGCACTAACGGTCGGCAGCACAACAATCCAGGTGAGCGCCACCACGCCGGGTCCGGACGGCAACGTCGGACCCGCCGTGATTCAGGGACAGCTCGACAGCGGCGTCTACTACACGAATCGCGACGCGTTCACCGGTGGGACCATGCGGGAGATCGCCGTCGTCAGCCCGGACGACATCGCGACGCTTCGACAGCGGGCCGAGAACGACCTGAACGCGAGGGCGGCGACTGCCATCGACTTCCAGCTCGCGCCGGGCCAAACGCTGATTGACGGCACGACCCAACGCGAGGCGATTCAATACACATTCGATCACGAGGCAGGCGATGACGCACAGGTCGTCCGAGTTCGAGCGTCGCTCGCGCTCTCGGCGTCGACTTTCCAGCCGAGTGACGCCCACGAACAGGCCCGGGCCGAGGTCTCGGGCAGGTTGGCGGCCAGTGTCGAGCCGAACACGACCATCATCCCATCCTCTATTTCGATCGGTGAACCGCGACCGGTGGACGAATCACACGGCATGGCCTTCACGATCGCAGCGTCGGCAACGACCCGCGCGGTGATCGACCCCGCCGACATCGAACAGCTTGAGACGGATCTGGTCGGGCTGAGCGCGGACCAGGCCGTGGCGCGCATCCAGCAGGTGAAGGGCGTCGACGCGATCGACGTGCAGTATAAGCGGGACTGGTTCGGCGAGCGCATGCCCCGCCTTCAGTCCCGCATCTCGATTGAGGTGCTGGATGCCACGGGAATATCGTCGCAAGCCACGTCGTCCGGGCGCTAAGCTGCTCGGCCTCGACCTGGGCGAGCGTCGGGTCGGAGTGGCCGTTTCCGATGACACGGGCGTCATTGCCAGCCCATTGAAGATCGTCGACCTGAAACGGCAATCCCTCGAAGATGTCGCGAGTCTCGCGTCCGAGCTGTTCGTAGACGGCATCGTCATCGGCCTGCCGCGCGGCATGCGCGGCGACGAGGGCTACCAGGCGCGCGAGACCCGCTCCATGGCGGCGCAGATCGAGGCGTTCGTCAGCGTGCCGATCATCTTCTGGGACGAGCGCCTCACGTCCGCCATCGCCGACCGCGTGCTTGCCGCTCACGGCAAGTCATCTCGCGCCCGGCGGGGAGAGCGCGACGCCATCGCCGCCGCCGTCATGCTTCAGAGCTACCTCGACGCCCACCCGCTGCCGGATCGCCGCCCGTCAGCAGGTGAATAGAGCGCCCAGCGCGGAGCACCGGCCACGTGATTCAAGCGTGACGAAGACCGATTCTGGCTCGATATTATGTTACACCGCCAATTGGCGGTGTAACGAGTTGGCGGTCTAACCTCGACTACGTCATGATTGCCCATGAGCAGCGCCAAGCTCATAGGGGAGATTTGCATTCACTCCGCTCGACGCACGACGATGTCGCATCAACGCAATCGGACACGCGCCACGCTGCCGATTGGAGGGCGCGTTGGCGATCCAAGCGCGCAGAGCGCCGCTGCCGGCGCACGCGACCGCGCCACCAGCAACGTGAAACCAAACTAGCGGGAGCGGTTGCCCATCCGGTCGTAGCTGACCAGCTCGGCGAGTGGACGGCGCCCGGGCGTGGCCGGATTCGGCCGGGGATCCTTGATCGACTTCGGATATCCGATCGCCACGACCCCGCGGGCCGTGCGCTCCTGGGGTATGCCGAGGAATTTCTTGGCCTCGGCCTGCTGCGCGTCGTCGCCGAACCAGGCGGCGCCCCCTCCCAGCCCCAGCAGCCGCGCGCCAATCAGTAGCCGCTCGATGACACGGCCTTCGTCGTACGCCTCCGCCACTTCGCTCTGGCCGTCGAGCACAACCGCGATCGCCAGCGGGGCTTCCGCGACCCAGGCGATTGGCGCGCGCAGCTCGCTGATCTTTCGCAACTGGTCCTTGCCCGTAATCGCGATGAACTCCCACGGCTGGGTGTTGCGCGAGCTGCCTGTCCAGCGGGCGATTTCGAGCAGGTCGTTAACGACACGATCAGGCGCCTTACGACTGGTGTACTGGCGCGCCTGGCGCACCTTGTTGATCTCGGCGATGGCTTCAGCGGCGTTTGGCAAGCGAGCCATGACAACCCATCCCTCCTGTTGGCGACTCGTCAGCCCGATGAGCCGCGCCTCGAATTCGGTCAACAAGTGCAACGGGGTCAGCCGGAGCCTCATTCCCACGCCATGCCACGTGCTGATCCGGCCGCGAGAGCACAAGCTTCTCCCGGTACACGTCCGAGCCACCGTCGGACTCGACATCCAGGACGGCCAACGGGACCCCCCGCCGGCCGGCAGCGTCCACGAATCTCGCCACGTCAGTGTTTCTGTCGAACCGCAGCAGCGTGTAGTCGGGTCCCATGGCGTCGTACAGCGACCGCCCGTCCCGCAGCCAGACGTGGTGCGTGCGACAGCCGGGCACGGTTGACGGCGCGAACGCGCCCATCGAGTACGTTGGATGCGGCGCGCCGTCGTAGGCGATGATCGGCGACCGGTCGTAGTAATAACCAAAGTTCAGACCGGCGCAGGCGTACTGTTGCACGTTGAGGGTGTAGGCGGCCTCTGCGACCGCGCTCCGGGCCGCTTCTCCTTCGGGCGTCTCATCCTCAATCTCCGGCGGAACAGCCCGGCGCTGTTTCGCCATTGCATGCGCGTGATTCATGGCGAAGCGCGACACCTGCTCGGTAATCGGCAGTCGTTCCCGCTCGTGGGCGTCGAGGATGGCGTCTGTTCCCCAGCCATTGAGATTCGCCGCAAGAAGCCACGCGAGGTTCGCCGCGTCCGCGATCCCGGCATTCATGCCGTAGCCCGCGTATGGCACCCACAGGTGCGCCGCGTCGCCACAAATGAACGCCCGGCCACGGCGAAAGGCGTCAGACACCAGCCGGCGGCCGAACCAGTCCTCGTTGCTGATCACCTCGTAATCGAAGTCTCCGTCTACCCCGAGAATGGCGCGAATCGCCCAATCCCGATCGACAGCGTCGAAATCGGCTTCCTCGTCGCGCAGGTAGTTGTGAATCAACCATGTTTCGCGCCCATCGATGGCGTAGACCGTCCCGCTGCGTCTCGGGTTGAGAGAGACGTTGCCCCAAGCGGGCTGTGTCGTCAGCAGCGAGAGCAGCTTAGGAGCGCGGATGTAGCTGGATTGCGCGCGCTGAATCACCGCGTCGCCCTGCAGCCGGGCGCCAATGCCACGCCGGACCGTGGATCGCGCGCCATCGCATCCAATCAAGAACTCCGCGACGACGGTCGACTCCGCCCCGGTGTCGAGGTTTCGAATGCGGGCGGTGACACGCTCATCGTCCTGCTCGAAGCTGTCGAGTCGCGCGCAATTCAGAATCGTGACACGCGGCTGCGCAGCCGCGTGCTCGAACAGAATCGGCTCCAGGAAGATCTGATTGATGCGGTGCGGCGGCTCTGGCGTCGGCCACCACGTGTCCGGCCCGCCCGTCGCCGTATAGCGCTCGAGCCGGTTGGGGATTGAGATGCGAGTCAGCTCACGGCCGTTCATCGCTGTCCGGTACGCGATGTCGTTCGGATACTCGTCCGGCAACCCGGCGGCCCGCACCTGCTTCACGACACCGAGCCGCCGGAAGATTTCCATCGACCGCGCGGCGACGTGATTGCACTTCACGCTCGGCGGCTCGCCACGCGGCCTCGACTCGACGATCAGCGCGTCGATGCCCCGCCGCGCGAGATCCGTCGCAAGTGTCAACCCTACCGGCCCCGCGCCGACGATAAGCGCGCGCGTCTTGATGCTCCGTTCCATGGCTCTCCTCACCGCAGTCCCGGCTGACGCGCTAACCCGGCCAGTGTAACGCGACGCGTCCCGTATGCCACGACGCGTCGTTTCCGTCGAGCCGCGATATCATTACTCGCGACAATCCCGCCAGACCCAAGGCCACGCGGCCATCCGGCGGTTGACCGCATTTTCCTGTCGCACCTATAATGCACGCATGACCTGATCGACGAGCCACGTGCTGAGAGGCGAGAGCGACATGAAGCTGATTATCGCGGTCGTGCAGAACGAGGACGCTGACGCGGTCGTTGACGCGCTCCTCGAGAATGACTTTCGCGCGACCCGTCTCGCCAGCACTGGCGGATTCCTCCGCCGAGGCAACACGACGATCATGATCGGTGTCCAGGACGATCAGGTCGATCACGTCCTCGATCTAATCCGCCAGGAAGCTCGCAGCCGCTCGCAGGCGGAGACGAGTGGCGAGGTCCAGACCGCCGCCGCAACGGTGTTCGTGCTCGATCTGGAGGAGTACCAGCGGCTATAGCGCGTCATAAGCATCCAGGGAAATCGGTTTCTCCAGCGATCCTGGTCTCATTGGGACTGAATCCGATCTGGTGAGAGCCGCGTGCCAATGTCCCGCCCGATCCATTTCTACGTTCAGGGCATACCGATTCGACTCGGCCGGCTGTGGCTGGTGGTTGCCGTCTGCCTTGCCGTAATCACCGCCAACTCATTCGCTCCCCCCGCTGCCTCGACGACTGACGCAACGCTCTGGTACATCGCGACCTTCGCCGTCGCGCTCACCTGTGCGCTATCGCTGCTGACCCACGAACTCGCGCACGTCTGGGTTGCGCGGCGTGTTGGCGGGCGCGTTATCCGCATCGAGCCGTACATGTTCGGCGCGCTCACTGACGACTCCTATCCGCCGGACAGCCCGCGGTCGGAAGCGTCTGTCGCCGCTGCCGGACCTCTCGCCAGCCTCGCGCTTGGCATTGCCCTCGGTGTTGCCTGGCTGCTGACGCGTGACGCGGGACGCATCGTGTCGCTGTCAGTTGGCTTCGTGGCGCTGATGAACCTGACGCTCGGCGTCGCCAATCTCCTTCCGGCGTTTCCGTTCGATGGAGGACGTCTGCTGCGAGCGTTCGTCTGGTTTCTAACTGGCGACCTGCTCACCGGCACGCGCGTCGTCTCGATCTGCGGCAATTTCATCGCACTGATCGGGCTCGTCAGCGGCGCGGTGCTACTGTCGCATGGCAACCCGTTGTCCGTCTGGGGAGCCTGGACGGTGCTGGCCTTCTGGGCGGTACACCGCGAGGGGCGCGAAGGCTACGCTCGCGCCGTCTGGCGCGAGGCCAGCCGCACGATGACGATCGACGAAGCCGGTCTCGCGAATTCGAGCCGCGTCGCGGCGACACGCACCATCGACGACGCGATCGACGATGTGTTGCAGGGGGTCGTCCACGGTCCACTCCTGGTCGCCGATCCGGAGCGCCGGATCATCGGCATCGTCAGTTTGGCACAAGTGCGCAAGGTTCCCCGCGGGCTCTGGCCCGAACGGTTGATCGGCGATGTCGCGGCCCCGTTGGACGGGATGCCCCGCGCCAGTGACGGCGAGTCGATCCTGGACCTGCTGAATCGCTTCGACGCCACTGGCGCGGAGCTGATTCTGATCGAGACGCGGGGTCAGATTACCGGCGCCGTCGACCTGGAGACAACCTACGCGAAAGTGCGGGCACGGGTGCGCGAGGAGAGAATCGAACGCCGCAACCGTCGAAAATGACCCTCGTCGCCTCTTGTGTACGTACACCACTGCTGGTAGACTGTTGACCAGTAGTCACGACCCAACGACACGGCAACGAAATGACTCCTGGATCGTACGTACGCTGGTGATTACCAGCGGTGGGCGACGCCGTGCCTTCAATCCGGCGTGGCGCAAAGCGGGGAATGTATGCAGTTGTTTCACCAGCGTGTGGCTATCTCGGTTTCCCTCATTGTACTTACGTTAGCGCTCACCCACACCTCAGCGACGGCAGATGACATCGCGAGCCCGGACATAGTCGCCGCGAGTGCGATCGTCATCGACGCCCATACCGGCGACGTGTTGTTCGAGCAGAACGCAACCGAGCCGCGCGCGATGGCGAGCCTCACGAAGCTGTTTACGGCACTCGTCGCGCTGGAACTGATCACCCTCGACACGCCGATGACCGTCGAACCTGACGATCTCGTCGGCGAGGCCAGCATGGGACTCGTCGCGGGCGACACCCTGCGCTTCGAAACGCTCCTGCATGGGCTCATGCTGCCCAGCGGCAACGACGCTGCTTCGACAATCGCGCGCGTCGTCGGTGGCGGCTCGCCCGACGCTTTCATCATGCGCGCGAACAAGCGTGTCGCCGAGTTGGGGCTGACTCAGACTCGTTTGGTGAACCCCCACGGGCTGGACGCGGAAGGTCACTTCTCGACGGCGCGCGACATTGCCGCGCTGACGATGTACGCGCTCGCGCACCAGCCGGACATTGCAGCCGCCATCCACACCCCCTCGCACACCGGCGACGGCTATTCGCTGTTCAACACGAACCGGCTGTTGGATGTCTACCCCGGTCTGATCGGCGGCAAGACGGGTGTGACAGATGCGGCCGGATATTGCCTGATGCAGGTTGCAGAAATCGACGGTCAGCGCGTGCTGGTCGTATTGCTTGGTAGCACGTGGGAGTCGTGGTACGCCGACGCGGAGACGTTGTTGGACCACGGATTTGAGGCGCTGGCCATTCCCGGCCGCACGACGACGAGCAGCCCGATCACGTTTCCAACTGTCGCGGAGCAGCCACCGGTTCAGTCGCCTGTCGTGCATGCAAGCGGTCTGACGGTGGCCAATCAACCCGATGGGTCGCGCATCGTGGCGTCGCCCGCGTTGTACGGCGCCAGAGCATGGTCCCCATGGTTCTGGCTTGGAACAGTTGCCGTAACGGCGCCCTCGCTGGCGTTCATCGCTCTCCAGCTACAGAAGCTCTTCGCTCTCATGGCATATGGACCACCCCGACGCCGGCCCGCTCGCTCCCGAAGCGGCGCGCGTTCGGCCCGCCAGACGGCCGCTCTGCTATCCGCAACCGCTGGCACGCAGCCATTTCCGCTGGTCATCAGCCACGGCAGCACGTTCCCGGTGTCGTTCGACCCGTGGGCCGGCCCGGGCAACCGCGATTCCCGGCGGGCGGAACGGGAGCGCGCGCGCGACGCGTCCCCCGCGTTTGCCGGCGATTGACGACAGATCTCTCCCCCACCAGCCCGCGCCTGACACGGCCGGCGCGTAACCCGGCCAGTCGCGACGCGTCGCGCGATCGTATTGAGCCAACCGAAAATCTCTGATATACTCCGTATCAACTTAGTTGTTGCTTTCTAGCTCGTTCTGGAGGTCGCATGCGTGACAGCGAGCCACTGTACGTCATCAGCGTTGCGTCACGCCTGCTTCAGCTGCACCCACAGACGCTGCGCAAGTACGAGCGCGAGGGATTTGTCGAGCCGTCCCGGACAACGGGCAATCTGCGACTGTACTCAGCCGAGGATATCGACCGCCTGCGGCAGGTGAAGAGCCTGGTCGAGGAGCGAGGGGTAAATCTGGCAGGCGTCCAGATGGCGCTGCGCCTCACCCACGACATTCGCGGCCTCCAGTCCGATCTACGCTCCAGGAAGCGCAACGATTACGACCGCATCGCCGACGCGTTGGACGGACTACTCGAAGCGATGGGCGCGTCGCCCGATGCGGCCGACCAGCCCGCGCGCGTCGCGGTTGAAGTGCGCGTGAAGAGAAAGACAGGTCCTAGATGAATCCCCGACGTCTCACTGAAAAGGCGCAGGAGGCGATCGTCGTTGCGCAACAGGAGACCGAGCGGCGCCAGCATGCGACGATAGATGTCGACCACCTGCTCCATGCCCTCGTCAACCAATCGGGCGGGGTCGTCCCGCGCGTACTCGAACGCATGGACGTCGCCCCCCGTGACGTGTCGACGACCATCGAGGGCGCGCTCGAACGCGCCGCCACGTTGCAATATTCGGCGGAGCCGACATTGAGTGGCGCCCTGCGCACCGTCCTTCAACGGGCTGAAGATGAAGCCACGGCGTTTGGCGATGAGTACGTCAGCACCGAGCACCTGTTCCTGGCGGCCCTGCACAGCGCGACGCGCAGTGAGTCGGTCCGCGCGCTGACGGTCCTGGGCGTAACTCGCGAGCGTGTGATGCAATCGCTGACGCAGATTCGCGGCTCGCAACGTGTCACGGATCAGAGCCCGGAAGGACGGTACGAAGCGCTCGAGAAGTACGGGCGTGACCTCACCGAGCTGGCCCGGCAGGGCAAGGTCGATCCCGTCATCGGCCGGGATGACGAGATTCGCCGCGTCATCCAGGTGCTCAGTCGTCGCACGAAGAACAACCCCGTGCTGATCGGCGAGCCGGGCGTTGGCAAGACTGCCATCGTCGAGGGACTGGCGCAGCGCATCGTGCGCGGGGACGTGCCGGAAGGCCTGCGCGACAAGAAGCTGATCGCGCTCGACTTCGCCAGCATGATCGCCGGGGCCAAGTTCCGGGGCGAGTTCGAGGAGCGGCTGAAGGCCGTCTTGAAGGAAGTCACGGACTCCGAAGGAGAGATCGTCGTCTTCATCGACGAGCTGCACACCGTCGTCGGCGCGGGCGCCGCCGAGGGCGCGATGGACGCCAGCAACATGCTCAAGCCGATGCTGGCTCGTGGCGAGCTGCACGCCATCGGAGCGACCACGCTCGACGAATACCGTAAGCACATCGAGAAGGACGCCGCCCTCGAGCGTCGGTTCCAGCCGGTGCTGGTCGGCGAGCCCAGCGTCGAGGACACCATCAGTATCCTGCGCGGCCTTCGCGAGCGGTATGAGGTGCACCATAACGTGCGCATCCTCGATAGCGCGCTGGTCGCGGCGGCCGTGCTATCCGATCGCTATATCACTGGCCGATTCATGCCGGACAAGGCGATCGACCTCGTCGACGAGTCCGCCTCCCGCCTGCGCATGGAGATCACCAGCATGCCGGTCGAGCTGGACGAACTGAACAGGCGCATCATGCAGCTCGAAATCGAGCGCGAGGCGCTGCGCAAGGAACGCGACGACGCCTCCCGCAAGCGACTGAACGACCTCGAGTCCGAGCTGGCGAACCTGAAGGAGTCCCGCAACGCCCTGACAGCGCAGTGGGAGCGGGAGCGCGGCACTCTCCAGGAGCTCTCTGATCTGAAGGCCCAGATCGAGCAGACGCGTATCGAGATCGATCGCGCCCAACGCGCTGCCGACTACGGGCGCGCCTCCGAGCTGCAGTACGGCCAACTCGCACAGCTCGAACAGCAGCTCGCGCAACGTGAGCACGAGCTGGCGTCGCTCGATTCCGGCAGCCGCCTCGTGAAAGAAGAGGTCGACGCCGACGACATCGCCGAGGTTGTGGCGCGCTGGACGGGCATTCCCGTCACCCGGCTGCTGGAAGGCGAGGTCGAGAAGCTCATGCGCATGGAAGAGCGGCTGCACGCCCGCGTCGTCGGGCAGGATGAAGCCGTTACGGCGGTTTCAAACGCCATCCGCCGCGCGCGCGCCGGACTCTCAGACCCTAACCGTCCGATGGGCTCGTTCATCTTCCTGGGTCCCACCGGCGTCGGCAAGACGGAGCTGGCGCGGGCGCTGGCGGAGTTCATGTTTGATGATGAGCAGGCAATCGTGCGCATCGACATGTCCGAGTACATGGAACGGCACGCGGTCTCGCGGCTGATCGGAGCCCCACCCGGCTACGTCGGGTACGAGGAAGGGGGTCAGCTTTCTGAGGCGGTCCGCCGACGCCCGTACTCGGTCGTGTTGTTCGATGAGATCGAGAAGGCGCATCCGGAGGTGTTCAACATCCTGCTGCAGGTGCTCGACGATGGGCGGCTGACGGACGGGCAGGGACGCACGGTCGATTTCCGCAACACCGTCATCATCATGACCAGCAACCTCGGATCGAGCTACCTCGTCGCGGGCGTCGCCGACGACACCGCTCGCGAGCGCGTCATGGAGGCTCTGCGGGCGAACTTCCGGCCCGAGTTCCTGAATCGAATTGACGAGATCGTCATCTTCAGCCCGCTCGATCGCTCCCAGATCGGCGAGATCGTCGAGATTCAGCTCGAACGGGTGATGGCGCGGCTACGTGAGCGCAACGTTACGCTGGTGATGACGCCCGAGGCGCGCGAGTGGATTGCAAACCGGGGCTACGATCCGACATTTGGAGCGCGCCCATTGAAGCGCGTGATTCAGAAGGAAGTCCTCGACCCGCTGGCGATGAAGCTGCTCGCCGGCGACATCCGCGAGGGGGAGACCGTCACCGTGACGCGCGGACCGGTTAGGCTCGAGTTTACCGGAGCGCTGTCAGGCGCGCACGTCGTCGCCTGACCGGACACGGGCCGTCGTATAATCGAGGCGGATGGTCCAGACCCGGTCGGCTCAACTCGTTGGCGCCGCTCGATCCATCCGGGCCAGCGAAACGAATCGGATAGCTGTCATGGACGTGATCGTCGATCTGGGGAAGGCCGCTCTCGCCGTCGGCGGGCTGGTCCTGGTGCTGCTCCTGATCCCCATTTTCTTCATGTCCATCTTCGTGATCGCGACGGCCATCGACCACCGGATGGACAAGTAGCCCGGCGCGACGACGGACGGTCATGCCCTCTCCCTCCACGTTCCCGAGCCGTCCCGCTGGCGAATGGCGGCTGGGCGCCAAGCGCGCCGTCGTCGCTCCGGTCAGGACGTCCCACGCGCCATCCATGCCCGGGCGTTCAGGGGGATTGATCCGTCAGGTCGCGTGGGCAGCGTCGCTTTGAGCTCGTCCCGCAAAGCCGTCCGGCGTTCCGCGTCGAGCGAAATCACGTAGCCCGGAGCCGGCCCTTGACCGCCGAGGAACGGCGCCCAGAAGTCATCGAAATCATGGAAGACTGTCGGAACGTCGATTGCATTAACCCGCACGTCGCTGAGACCGCTCTCGGCGAACAGATTCCGGAGCGGTTCCGGCTGGCACAGCGGGAAGCGGCGTCCTTCATCGAGCTCCAACGCGCTCGAGTCAAGGCGTACTGCAGCGTCCCAAAACGAGCGCATGAGCTCCATCTCGCCCGCGTAGTCCCAGACGTAGACGGAGACGACGCCGCCGTCAACCGTCACGCGCGCCATCTCGCGAAGCATAAGCCCGGCATCCGGGACGAAGTTCAGGACGAGACCCGACACGACAGCGTCGAATGAGCCCATGTCCGGCGGCAGATCCAGCGCGTTTCCCACCTGAAACGACGCTCGCGGATCGTCAATTGCGCGCCTCGCATACGCGATAAACCCACTTGACGCATCGATGCCGACTACAGTCGCCGGATGCGTTCGGTGAAGGATCGCTGAGGTCAGCGCGCCGGAACCGCAACCAACGTCGAGCCAGCGGCGCTCCGGAGGAACGTCAAGTAGGTCGACGAACGTGGCGGCGACGAGGCGGCTCCAGCGACCGACGTAGCCCTCGTACGCGTCCCCGCGCTCCCACGCTTCGGGAGGCTGGCTTGACGTGTGCATGACAGTCCTTCCCCGACGACGCCATCGACGTCAATCGCAGACACCCGCTCGGGCTAGACGCCAAGAATCTCCAGCGCCGCAAGCGCGTAAGCCCGCGCCGCGTCCAGCATCTCGTCAACACCAACCCACTCGTCCGGGATGTGGGCCAACTTCGGGTCGCCCGGACCATAGATGATAGTCGGGATGCCAACGGCCGCGAAGTGACGCCCATCGGTGCCCATTGAGAAGCCGGTCAGATTCGTGTCGAGCCCCAGCGACTCGTTCGCGGCCAGCATCGCGCGCACGACCGCTGAGTCGGGATCGCTCATGGACGCCGCGCCGAGTCCCCGTCCAATCACCTCGACGCTGACCCCCGCCATTCCCGCCACCGCCCGCTCCGTCACATCCCGAATCTCCTGCACGTCATCTTCCGGCCGCTCGCCCGGAATGATTCGCCGGTCTATGTAGATCGAGCAGCGATCGGGCACGACATTCGCCTTGACTCCTCCCTCGATCAGGTTGATCGAGGCCGACGAATGGTGGAAGTACGGATGCGTGCGCTCCTCGAGCTTCGGCCACAATTGCGCGCGCAACGCCACGATTACCTCCGCCATCGCCTCGATCGCGTTCGCGCCTTCCCACGGCAGTGCGCCGTGCGCGGCCCGGCCATGCACGGTCACCTCGGTGCTGGCGAACCCGCGCTCGCCGACGCACACCCGGTTCATCGTCTGCTCGCCGACGATGACGAAGTCGGGGCGCGATGCAATGTGATCGACTACGTGCTTCGCCCCGTGAACGCCACCGGTCTCCTCGTCGGCCACGACGTTGACGATCAGCGTTCCATTCAATGGCACGCCGCTACGGGCCACCGCGATCGCGCCCATCACCTGCGCGGTCACGCTCGCCTTGTCGTCCCCGGCGCCGCGCCCGTAAACCCGACCATTGTCCACGACCCCCTCGAATGGCGGATATGACCAGGCCTCCAGCGCGCCGGTCGGCACTACGTCGACGTGTGCGTTGAACAGCAGCGTCGGACCTGAGCCTCGACGCAACGTCGCGACGAGGTTCGGCATGATCTCGATGTCGCCGATGATCTCTGTCTCGAATCCCTCGCTGCCAAGCTTCTCCTGGCAGATGCGTATCGACTCCCGCACATCTCCTGGCGGGTTGACGGACGCCGCGTCGCGCACCAATGCTTGCAGAAGTGAGACCGACTCATCTTCGTGAATCCTCTCAAGAATCCTGTTCGCGGTTTCGGTTGGCATGCGCGCTCTCCTCCCGCTCCGTCCTTACGGCGCGGGCAGTATAACGGGAAGCGCTGGAACACTGTGGTAGAGTCTCGCGGGCGCGGCGCTGGCCGGGCGCGTTCACTCGTGATTACAAGCGTTGAGTTGGCCTGCTCCCGCATCCTCGATCCTGAATGCGGCCCCGCTCGGCATGAGTCGACAAGCCGGCGACGAAAGGCAGGGAAGATTCCTTGACCCGGATTGACGAACAGCCGGCTTTGGACTTCGCGCTTCCCAGCGGGTGGATGGGCGACGTGCAGGGCTGCGTGCTCGACATGGACGGCGTGCTGTACCGGGGCGACACGCTGATTCCTGAGGTTCCGGCCTTTCTCGATGCGTTGCGGCGCGCGGGCATACCGTACTCGATGGCGACGAACAATTCGACCAATACCCCCGGACAGTACGTCAAGAAACTGAGCGCCATGGGAATCGACGTACCTGCGACCAGCATTGTGACGTCCGGAGTGGCAACGGCAACCTACCTGCGCTCCCGGTTTCCGGCCGGCACGACGGTGTATATCGTCGGCATGGCGGCGTTGCGAGACGCGGTCTTAGAGGACGACTACTTCACACCGGCCGAACGCGACGCCGAGATCGTCGTGTCGGGCGCTAATTTCGAGCTCCGTTACGAAATGCTGAAGACCGCCTGCCTCGCGATCCGCGCGGGAGCGACCTACATCGCCACCAACGCAGATAAGACGTTTCCTTCCGAGGACGGGCTGATTCCCGGCTCAGGCGCGATCGTCGCCGCGCTGTCAGCGGCGACCGGGATCGACCCGCTCGTTGTCGGCAAGCCGAATCCCGAGCTGGTCCAGTCCTGTGTTGACATCATGGGCGCCGCCGCCAATCGCACGCTGATGATCGGAGACCGGCTCGACACCGACATTCTGGCGGGCCAGCGAGCAGGCACGCGCACTGTGCTCGTGCTGACCGGCGTCTCCGACCGCGCCGAGGTCGTCGAAAGCGGCATCGTGCCGGACGTTATCATCGACACCCTCGATCCCTTGACGGATCAGCTCAACCTGATTGCCGCCGGATCCAGCCGGTGACCGACCGCTCGACAGGCTGCTCGTACGACGTCAACGACCCCGGCAAAATCCAGGGACGCGACGAGATCCGCCCCGGAGTCCAGAATCTCGCCTCGATCAGGCTCGATCGCGCCCTCCACGCGCTGCGGGATGTCCGCGGCTCGATCCTCCTGCCCGGCGCCGGAGCCGGTCGGTATGCTCGGGCTCTGGCCCGAGCCAGACCCGACCTGACGATCGTGGGAGGCGACATTTCCGGGGTCGCCACTCACGAGGCAGTTGCTGCCGGCGGCGGTCCCGCATATCTCGTGCTGGACGCCGAAGCCATTCCGCTGCGCGCATCGACATTCGGCGCAGTCGTGTTCTTCGATCTCCTGGAGCACGTGCCGTACCCGCCACGGATGCTGGCGGAGTCCTTCCGCGTGCTGTGTCCCGGCGGCGTCCTGCACTTCTTCGTGCCGCTTGAAGACCAGCCGCGCACGCTGTACCGTGCGCTGCGACGCGACAGGCCGATTCCCATTCATCGCTGGAAGCGCGACCACGTCGGGCATGTCCAGCGTTTCGATCGGGACGCCGTGGCCGCGCTGGTGACTCGGGCAGGTTTCACAGTCGTCGACAAGGCCCACTCGTTCCACATCGTGGGGCAAACTCACGACATCGTCGACTACTGGCAGCGGGAGCGCGAGGGCGGCGGGCGCGGCAGGCTGCCGGTCGCGGCGGTGAGGCTGATCGCGCGTGGCGTCTTCGTGGTGACGTGGCGCCTGTCCTATCTGGAAGACCGCGTCCTCCGTGGACCGGCGTTCGCGAGCGGACTGCATCTCACGGCGCGCAAACCCGCTGAGAACACGCCTGCTCAATCGTCACGACCGGAGCAGACGCGATGACCGTCCGGGCTCTCGTCGTTGGATCGCTGGTGATGGATCTGAGCTTCCGCGTGCCGAAGCGTCCCGAGCCGGGCGAGGTCATCATTGCCGAGTCGTTCGGACGATTCCGGGGCGGCAAGGGCTACAACCAGGCTGTCGCGCTTGCCCGGCTTGGAGCCGACGTCGCGATGATTGGCGCGGTTGGAGACGACCCGTTCGGCTCCGAGCTCAAGATGTCTCTGATTCGAGAAGGGGTCGACGCCACGGGAATCCAGGTTTTGACGACTTCACATACGTCGGTCGCCGTGCCGTTGGTGACCCCGGACGGCGATGTCGGCTTCGTGCACTCGCCCGGCGCGAACCACGCATTGACGCCTCTACCATCTCGCGATATCCCGGCCTGTGACGTGCTGTTTATCCAGGGCGAAGTCCCGGCGCAGACCTCACTGGCCGTGGCCGTCGAGGTCAGGCGTCGCGGTGGTCGCGTCTTTCTCAATCCCGCGCCGGTCCATGACGTCACCGATGAACTTTTGGCGGCGGCGGACATCCTCTGCGCCAACGAGATTGAGGCGATCGCGTTGTCAGGCGCCGATTCGACGACGAGTCACGACCCGCGATGGTTGGCAGATGCGCTGGCACGCGACGGGCGTACGGTTGTGATTACGCTTGGCTCGCGAGGCGCGGCGTATGTGGAGGACGGAGCGTACGGGGCGATCGCGCCACCCCGGATTGACGCAATCGACGCGACCGGCGCGGGCGACAGCTTCTGCGCCGCCCTCGGGTTGTCGCTCGGCGAGGGGCGGCTGATCGCCGATGCGGCGCGGATCGCCTGCGCCGCCGGGGCGCACGCGGCGACGGTGCGTGGCGCGGAGCCGGGACTTCCGACGCGCGAGCAGGTCGATGCTCTGCTCTCACGAGGGTAACGCTCGACTCGACCGGTCGCGTCGTCGGCTCAGCTCAGCACTTCCTCAGTCACCGGATCGAACGCGTGCAGATGGTCCAGATTGATCGTCAGTTCGGCCACCTCGCCGGCTCGCACGTTGGTTCGCGGGTCGACTTTGGCGACGATTGAGTCTTTTGGTCCCTTAAGATGCAGTAGCGTTTCGGAGCCGAGAGGCTCTACCAGCTCGACCGGCAGCCCAATCGAATTGTCCTCGCGCACATCTTCAGCAAACTGAGTCACCTGGATGTGCTCGGGCCGGACGCCGATCATCACGTCCTGACCGACGCGCCCCATCAGGCGACCCGAGCGCGACGCCGGAACGGCGATGGTGAAGGAGCCAGCGTCGAGCGTGATCCGATCCGTGCCGTTGGACACGGTCGCCGAGAACACGTTCATCGCCGGACTACCGATGAACGTGGCGACGAAACGATTCTGGGGAAAGTCATATAAATTCTGGGGCGTGTCGAGCTGTTGCAACCGGCCTTCGTTCATCACCGCGATGCGGTCGCCCATCGTCATCGCTTCGACCTGGTCATGCGTCACGTAGATGGTGGTCGTCCCAAGGCGCTTCTGGAGGTTGATAATCTCGGCCCGCGTTTGAACGCGCAACTTAGCGTCGAGATTTGACAGCGGCTCGTCCATCAGAAAGCATTGCGGCTCTCTGACGATGGCCCGGCCGAGCGCGACGCGCTGCCGCTGCCCGCCGGAGAGAGCGCGCGGCTTGCGATCCAGCAGCGCCGTGATGCCGAGAATCTCCGCCGCCTGATTCACGCGGCGATCGATTTCGTCCTTCGGCGTCTTGCGCAGCTTCAGCCCGAACGCCATATTGTCGCGCACCGACATGTGTGGGTAGAGGGCATAGTTCTGGAAGACCATCGCGATGTCGCGGTCTTTGGGATCGAGATACGTCACGTCCCGATCGCCGATGTGGATCGTGCCGCTCGTTATCTCTTCGAGTCCGGCAAGACAGCGCAGCGCGGTGGACTTGCCACAGCCGGACGGACCGACCAGGACGAGAAACTCGCCATCACGAATCTCGAGATTCAGATCGTTCACCGCCACGAAGTTGTCGAAGACCTTGTTGACGTGGTCGAAGATGACCTGCGCCACGGGGCCTCCCTTCGCTCACGCGAGGCGCGGCGCTGCAAGCATGCCGCTCTCGACTTTCGCGCCGTAGTCGCTCGCTGACAGGCTACCCGCAATTCGAAACCCCGTCAACGCCTTCGCGACAAAGCGCAGTCGAGCGGCACCTACGGCCATGGCTGCCTTGGTGGCGCCTCGCCTTGGCGCCACGATTGCATTTCCGGCCACGCCGGAGGCAGCCCGCTATGGGGGAACAGACAAGGACCGAAGTGACTGCTCAGGAATCGACGGTTTCGACAACTCATTCTTCAGACCCAGAGGACTCGGCACGCGATGCGCGGCTCCGCTACGTAAGCGACCAGAATCCCGGAGTGCGCCGCGTTCGCCGAGGGCGAGGGTTCTCGTACATCGCGCCGGACGGGTCCACCCTGTCCGATGCCCGCGCGCGTAAGCGCATCGAGTCCCTGACCATTCCACCCGCGTGGACCGATGTCTGGATCTGCCCGTCGCCGAGCGGCCACCTTCAGGCGACAGGTCGCGACGATCGCGGTCGCAAGCAGTACCTTTACCACCCGCGCTGGAGAGAGACGCGGGACGTGGCCAAGTTCGACCACACGATTGACTTCGGGCGCGCGCTCCCCGCCATCCGCGCCGCGACGGAAGAACACCTCAAGCTGCGCGGCCTACCGCGCGAACGCGTGCTCGCGGCGGTCGTGCGGCTGCTGGAAACAACGATGATCCGGGTGGGCAACGAGGAGTACGCGAGAACGAACGGGTCGTTCGGACTGACCACGCTGCGAGACGAGCAGGTCGAGGTCGGGACGGCGAACGTGACGTTCGACTTCACCGGTAAGGGCGGCAAGGAGCATCGCATAACCATTAATGACCCACGTCTGGCTCGCGTCGTGCGCGGCGCGCGCGATCTTCTCGGTGAGGTTCTGTTCCAGTATCGCGGCGATGACGGCGAGCTGCGCGCGGTCCGCTCGGACGACGTCAACGAATACCTACGGGAGATCAGCGGGGCCGAGTTCACCGCCAAGGACTTCCGGACCTG
>DATKCN010000250.1:0-70606 GCA_035513175.1 Thermomicrobiales bacterium | reverse complement strand
GCTCTCCTCGGAGGAGGCGATGTAAACCTCGTTGACCTTGTGCGGCTCCAGCCCCTCCGCCAGCAGCTCCGGGAAGGTCAGGCGGTCCCGGGCGGAAGGGAACAGCGCGGCCAGCGTGGCCTCGCCCATGGCGATGTGGTCCGGGTGCTGGATGTAGCCGGACCCGACCCAGCGCTCGGTCGGGTCCTGACAAACGACGGCGTCCGGCTTGTGCTGGCGGATGACGCGCGTCAGCGTGCGGCGCATTTCCAGATCGGGCACAAGCTCGGCGTCCGGCATGCGCAGGAAGACGACCTCCCTGACACCCAGCACATCGCAGGCGGCGCGCTGCTCCGCTTCGCGTGTCGCGATGAGGCGCTCGGCGGTCATCGCCGGGTCCTCGCTGCCCTTGTCGCCGCTGGTGCCGAGGACGTAAATGATCTCCTGGCCCTCGGCCGCCCAAGTCGCGACGGTCCCGGCACAGATGAATTCCGCGTCGTCCGGGTGCGCCATCACGACCATGACGCGGCGCGGAGGCCCGCCGCCGGCTGCTGGTGTTTCAGACATCTGCTGCGCTGATTCCTCTCATCATGCGAACGCACGTTCCGTTCCTGGGAGACAGCGTGGGAACGCTGGCAACTATTCCCGCTCAGTCGATCATCGAGAGGCCGCGCGCCACCCGGCAGAGAGTCACGAGTGCGCCGGACAGCTGCCGCTGCAACGCGGGCAGCGCATCCCGCTCGATCAGGACAACAGCTACCCCGCCATCGCCAGCGCCCATCATGCGCGCGCCATAGACGCCTGGCGTTTCGCGCGCAATCGCGGCGATGCGCTCCACCGCCGGGTGGCTGATGTCGTATAGCGTGGCCGACGACCGGCCGGACGCGGTCATCAGCGCGCCGAGCGCCACGCAATCGCCTGCCTCGATCGCCGCCTCGGCCTCACGCGCGCGCTCGACCTCCTGGACGACGTGGCGCACGCGCCTGTCGAGCGGCTCGGGCAGCAGGCCGGCTGCCGCGTCGAGGTCGGCGGGAGAAATCTCGGCGAGTGCGCCGATCGGCATTCCGGCGCCACGCAGGAGCGCCAGCGCCTCACGGCACTCGTCGGCCCGCGCCCGGTACCGGAGGACGGACAGGGAGTGGCGCACGCCGGAATCGCAGATGACGAAGATGGCGTCGCCGAGGCTGACGACCAGCGGCCGGATGCGATCCTCATCGCGAGAGAAGCGTAGAAAGCCGCCAACGGCGCAGATGGCCGGATCGAGCGGCCCGACCGGCAAATCCATCCGCAGACCCGCCTCCAGCGCGCACCGCGCGATGTCAAGCCTGCTGAGTCGCGCGCCGGCAACTTGCGCTATGGCTGCCACGGCCGACACCAGCAGCGCCGAGAACGAGCCCATGCCCGCGCCGAGCGGGATCGTGCCCCGGTAGTAGAGGTCGATCCCGTCACACGGAATGCCGGCGGCATGCGTGGCCGCGACCGCTGCTCGCGCGTAATCGGACCACTCGCGCTCTGCAGCGTTGCGCCGCAGGTCGAACGCGGTGGCTGACTCGATGGGAAACTCGGCGATCCCAGCGCCGAGATCGGACACCGACGCTCGCACGATGCCGTCGCTGCGCCGCCGAGCGGCCAGGGCGACCCAACGGTCAATCGCGGCAGCGACGGGCTCGCCGCCGTTGTAGTCGATGTGGTTGCCGACGATATCGATGCGGCCGGGCGTCACGACCAGCACGTCGGGGGGCACGTCCCATAGCGCGCGCGCGCGGCGGCGCACGGAACCGGTCAGGTCAGGATCGGCGGGCACGTATCCGACGTGCAACCTGGGGTCATCGAATCTGCCTCGCTGACGACCTTCCCCCTCCATGTGCACGATGATAGCAGCCGCAATGACACTGGCACACGCGCGCCCGCCGGTTCGCGTGTGTCGCCGGTGGCGAGTGGGCCTGCCAACCCGCCGGGACTGGTGTCAGAATGCGATCGACAGGAGCAGAGCGCGCGTGACTGATGGACTCGTGGACGCCGTCCGGCACAATGCGTGGTCGACGTGACGGCTGCTCGCGTTCCGCACGACGCTGACGGACGAGCGGCTACGGGCTGCCGCCGAGGGCACGTGTGGCAGCATCGCCGCGACGATGTGGCACGTCGACTGGTAGGCGGCGGGCTACTGTAGCCGCCTGACCGATCGATCGCGGGACTGGGGCCGGCGCACGAACGATGCGCCAGACATGGAGACACTCACGGCGCGCGCCGAGGACATGGCCGCCCGCTGGGAGGAGTTTTTCGTCGCCCCACTCGACCCTGAGCGGATCGTGTTGCCGCGAGGCTCGGACGGCATAACGTACGAGGTCCCGACCGGCGCAGTCTCGGCACAGGCGCTTCACCACGAGTCCAGGCATCGCGGCCAGGTCTGCGTGGTGTTGACCGCCATCGGCGTCGAGCCGCCCGTGCCGGATGTCTGGAAATTCGCGCTCACGTCAGGCAGGTCGCGAGACGCTGCTGAAGCGGGCTATTCCGTCTCCGGAGCGTCTTCGGAGTCCTCGATGGGCTCCTCGATAGGTTCCTCGTCAGGCGGGGCCTCGGTGACTGGCTCCTCGGTGGGTTCCGGCTCCGGCTCAGGCTCGGGCTCGGGCTCGGGTTCGGGCGTCGGGGTCGGCTCAGGAGCAACCGGCGTCGGGTCAATCGCGCCGCGCCCAACCAGCGTCACGTTGCGCGACGGCTGGTAGTAGCTCGTCAGATGGATTTCGTCGATGACCTGATCGCCCTTCATCACGATGCGGTGATTCGTGGCCGTGAAGCCGTCGTGCGCGAATTCGACGTTTACCCTCTGATCTGGCTCCAATAGATCGCTGACCTGCTGATGCTGCCCCTGGTCCGCCTTGACGACGTTATAGATCTGCGGCTCACTGACGATCACGTTCCAGCCCTGGTTGGTTCCCCAGACCTCGATGGTCAGCCACTCGCCATCGGCGACAGCGCGGACTCCGATCCACTGCTCGGTTGGATTGTGAAAGGTGAAATCGAGGCCATAATCCGGGTCGACGGTCGCGTCGAGGCCCATCATGCCGCCCGGACCGCTCCCGTAATTCGGAATCCAGTAGGAGTGCCAGCTGCGCGTGCCGATCGGCATGCCCGACCACCAGGCGGCCTGGAACACGGTCGTCGCCACCTGGCAGATGCCGCCCGCCACCGACGGCACGGTCTGGGGAACGCCGTCCTGGTTGGTGACGATGCCGAAGCCGACCTGATATCCGTCGTCGAGCGATGCCGTTCCACCGATGGCCTGGTTGAAGGAGAATGTGCCGCCCGGCCGCACCAGCGCGCCGTTCAGCGTCTGCGCGGCCAGCTCGACGTTGGTGCGCCGGTTCCAGTTCGAGCTGCCGTAATACGTCGAGGCGCTGCCCAGCAGATCGTTGAGCTGGATGTTGGCGATCTCGCCCGTGTCCTCGTCGTATTCATCGACGACGAGCTCTGACCTTGGTTCGCCATTGAGGGCGTTGGCGGTGAGACGGTTCACGCTGGCATTGATGTCGACCAGACGTCCCGGAGACGATCCCTCCGGAGCCACAACTTCCCAGTTGATCCAGCGATAGCCGGTCGCCGGGCGGTTGATCTCGCGCGCCAGCGGCTCCAGCATGTGAAACAGCGCCTGCCCGTCGAAAGAGATCGTCAGCGTTTCTACGTCGAACACGAATGTCGATGCGTACTGACCTGAATCGAGCTGGTACTCGCCATCAGACCACCATACAACCATGCCGCGCCCGGCGATCTCGTTCGCGCGCTGCGCCAGGGGCTGCAACGTTGCCGCCGTGGTGTCCGGCGTCGATTGGGCCGTGATCAGCGCAATCTGACGATCCCCGCCGAGAATCCCGCGCTCGACGGCGGTAACGCTGGCAGGCACATCGAGCACGCGGCGAATCTGCTCATGTTCGACACGGAACGTCCCGTCGCCCACATGCACCACAGCGGCATCCATGCCCTGCTGGTTCACGGTGATGGTCAGCGAATCGATCAGGGGTCGTAGCGTCAAAGTGTCGACCGCGACCTTTCCGTCGCGTACGGTCAACATCTCCGCAAGCCCCTGCGGCGTAATCTGCCAGTATGTCCCCCCGGCCGTTACCAGCACGGGGTCCCGCAGGATCGCCTCGACGTCAGCACGCACGGCTTCAAGATGCGCGGTCGAGACTGCGGGTTTCACGGTCACGTACGGCACGACGATAGGGCCGTGGCTTAGCTGTTGTACGGCCTGCTTGAGCGCGCGCGCCGCGGCGTCGGCGTCAATCGCCATGCCGTCCGAGGCGGGAGCGATCAGCAGGCTCGTGCCGGTCCAGTAGAATGTCGCGTCGACCGGCGGGTGGATCGCATCGCCACCGATGGCCTCCAGCGTCGCGGTGAATTTCGCCGGGTCGAACGTCACCACGGGTTCGACGTTCACACCACGCGTGTGAGCGCGCAGCCGCTCCGCTCCGGCAGTGAGCATCGGTCCACGCCCGACGCCGAGCGCGCGCTCGTACGTCGCGGCAACGTCGAACGCGAGCCCCAGTTCGGTCGCCGAGACCGCGACCGGCCGTCCATCGACCTCGAACAGGATCGGATCGTTCATATACGTCGAAAATCGCGCGACGAGGTCCGCCGCCGCGCGGTCCCAATTCTCACCATCGACCGGGTAGCCGCCGACACTGACGCCCTGCTCGATGCGGCCCTCGGCGGAGGGACGGCCGGCAAGCAGGCCGCTCAGTAGCAGCAGGAAGGCCGGAATCGCGACCAGGGCGAGCGCAACCGCCAGCCGCTGCTCGGCTCGAACCTGACCCGCGTCTCGATTCGCCTGGTCGGTCAGGCGGGGCAGCGATATGCGCCATGGTGCGTTCGGGCGGCGCTGATTCGTCACAATACTCAATGATATGTCCGGCATTCGCTAGAGCGCGTTCCGTTCGGCAGGCGCTTCAACACTGATCCCGGAGCACGCCGATCCGCGCGGCGCGCGCCAGAAACGTGTCGTGGTCCGATTCGAGCGTGCCCAGCCGCCTGTCGTGACGCCTTCGATGATCGTCCGACGGCTCACATAATTCAACCACAGACGCGGCGAACTATCCGCATGCCCGGGCGACACTGCGCCCCCCTTGCGGTCGCTGTTACGGCCCGTCTGGTTGATGAACGATCGACGCAAACGGCCTGTTGTCTCGTTCATCATCGCCGACCGGAGTACTATTCGACACGGTAGCGCTCGAGGCCCTCAACCGGCGGTGGGTAGCGCGGATCCATCGCCCGCAGCCGCTCGACGATGGCGCGCGTCACGATGGCGTCCCGATACCACTTGCTGTTAGCCGGAACGATGTGCCAGGGCGCGTCGTCCGTCGATGTCGCGTTCACGGCATCCTCGAACGCGGCCTGATGCTCATCCCAGCGCTCCCGCCCCTGCAGATCGCTCGGGTTGAACTTCCAGTGCTTGGTTGGATCCTCTAGCCGGTCGCGCAGCCTGTCGGCCTGCTCTTTCCTGGAGATTCGAAGGTGGAACTTCAGCACGTGCGTCCCGCGATCGTGCAGTAGGCGCTCGAAGGCCCGGATGTGGCGACACCGGTCGAGCCCGGTGTCACGGTCGATCGAGCCGTTCACCCTCGTGACGGTCACATCCTCGTAGTGCGAGCGGTTGAAGATGCCGATCATGCCAGCGCGCGGCACGCGGTGATGGATGCGCCAGAGGAAGTCATGGGCGCGCTCCTCGTCGCTGGGCACGCCAAAACCGGTGACGACGCAGGATTGGGGATTGATGCCGCTGAAGATGCGGTCGACGGTGGAGTCCTTGCCGCCGCAGTCGATGGCCAGCAGGACGATAAGCAACGCCCGCGTTTTTTCGGCGAACAGCCGTTCCTGCAACGCGCGAAGTTCGGCAAGGTCATCCTGCATGTCCGTCTCGATTGTGGTGCGCTGCTTCTTTGACAGCGACTTGGCGTCGTCTGGATCGATCTCGTCCAGCGCGACGCGCCTGTCAGGCGGGACGAGATAGCGATCGATCCACATGCTCATGCGTTTCCTCCCTGAGCGCGTGATGGCGCCGCCGGACCCGGATGTCCGTGGAGCGCATCGTATCGCGTTGCGGGTCACTCAACGAACGGCGGCCGCCGCGCGCTTGTTCCAGACGCTTAATGGCACGACTCCCAGCTCGGGACGGCCTGCGCCCGGCAGCATCGCCAGCAGCTCAAGGCTGTTGCCGTCGGGATCGCGAAAGAAGATGCCGCAGGCGGGCATCCATGCATGAACGGTCGGGTCGGTCGTCGGGTTGCCCCAGAAATCGAGCGCGTCGATGCCCGCGGCGCGCAGGCGGTCGAACGCCCCGCCGATCTCGTCCGGCGTGATGGCAAAGGCGAAGTGGGACGCGCGCCAGTCGCGCTCGGGAATCTCCCAGACACCGAGCATCGCGTCGCCGGCGCCACCAATCCAGAAGAACGCGACGTTGCGCTCTTGAAGATGATAGGCGAGCCTCAGGCCAAGCCGGTCACCGTAGAAGCTGATGGCCCGGGCGAGGTTGGTGACATGCACGTGGGTCTCGAAGATCGTGCCGGGCCCAAGCCCGAATGGCGCGGAGATCACTTCAGTGGTCCTTCCAGCTCGATCGCGATGGCCAGCGAATCACGCGCCCACTGGCTGAATGGCTGGCCCGGCTGCCAGCCCTGGTAGTTGGCCGCGACGATCTCCCGCGCCCGGCGGTCGGCGGCGTCGTCGGGCGTGAGGATGCGGGCAGTTCCCCGGTAACGCCCATCGCCGGCGCGAACGAACACGGCCGGATCGTGGCGAATGTTCCGCACCCAATCCGCCCGATGCCGCCCACCCGACAGCAGGTAGATGGTGCTCACCGTGTCCGGTTCGGTCGCGAACCAGATTTCGATCTCGTGCGGCCTCCCGGTCACCCGGCCAGTCGTGGCCAGGTAGCAGACGCGCGCGCTGCTCGCTCGTTCGGATAGTGTCGGCATGTTCCTCCCACGCGTCCAGGGCCTACAATCGCTTGACGCGCTCAAAGAAGCTGCACGATGGGCAGCGCTGCGCGCGGAGGGTAGACACGTGTATCTCGGCCATCCGCTTGATGATGTATACGGCATCCATCAGGTTGCTCCTGTCAATTCTCGGACCGTGGCGCCTTGCCCGGTCGCTGTCTGCCTCTATCATGAGGCCTGCGCGCGGCAGGCGCATCGAGCAAACCTCGCATTCGTCCGCGCCGGGCCCGGCCGGAGCATTCGAAGAACCACGTAGGCCGTCAAAGCGGAGAGAGGCAGAGCGCGTGGGTCGTCGCGATTCTGGGATCGCCTATGACGCCGTCGTCGTGGGGACGGGGCCGAACGGCCTGGCCGCGGCGGTCACGCTGGCCCAGACGGGTTGGTCGGTGCTGGCGCTGGAGGCCGCCTCTACGGTCGGAGGCGGAACGCGATCGGCCGCGCTGACGCTGCCCGGCTTCACACACGACATCTGTTCGGCCGTACATCCACTGGCCGTTCTCTCCCCGGCATTTCGAAACATGCCCTTGCAGCGGCACGGGCTGGAGTGGGCGCATCCGCCGACGCCGCTGGCGCATCCCCTCGATGGCGGGATCGCGGCCGTGCTGGAACGCTCGCTGGAAACCACGGTCGAATGGCTCGGGCCTGACGGGGAAGCATATCGTTCACTGATGCAGCCGCTGGCAGACGACGTCGAGCGACTGGTCGAGAGCGTCCTGGGGCCCTTTCGCATTCCCCGTCACCCGCTGGCGCTATCCCGCTTCGGAATGAGCGCGTTGCGATCCGCGTCGGGATTGGCACGGAGCCGCTTCCGGACGGAGCAGGCACGCGCGCTCGTCGCGGGAATCGCCGGCCACTCGATGTTGCCGCTGGAACGACCTGGGACCGCCGCGGTCGCGCTCATCCTGGGCATTTCCGCGCACGTGGCAGGCTGGCCGGTGGCTCGCGGCGGCAGTCAGTCGATCGCAAACGCGCTGGCAGCGTACCTGCTGGAGCTGGGCGGAGAGATTGAAACCAACCGGCGGGTAACGAGCCTGGCCGAGCTGCCGACCTCGCGCGCGGTGCTGTTCGACACGGGCCCGCGTCAGCTTGTCGAGATGGCCGGGGACGAGCTGCCCGGCTGGTATCGAGCGCAGCTGAGGCGCTTTCGCTACGGCCCCGGATCGTTCAAGGTCGACTGGGCACTGTCCGGCGCCGTGCCGTGGACGGCCACGGAGTGCGCGCGCGCCGGGACCGTTCATGCTGGTGGGACGCTGGCAGAGATCTCCGCCGCGGAGGCCGCCGTCGCCCGTGGCGAGCATCCTGAGCGGCCGTTCGTGCTGCTGTCGCAACCATGCGTCGCCGACCCGTCGCGCGCGCCCGACGGGCAGCACACGTTGTGGGGCTACTGCCACGTCCCGTCCGGCTCGACAGTCGACATGACCGAGCGCATCGAGGCTCAGATCGAACGCTTCGCGCCCGGCTTCCGAGACCTCATCCTGGCGCGCGCGGCGATGAATGCCGTCGAGATGGAGCGCTACAATGCCAACTACATCGGCGGTGACATCAACGGCGGCCTGCAGGACCTTCGCCAGGTCTTCACCCGCCCTGCCCCACGATTCGATCCGTACTCGACCCCGAACCGCCGCCTCTATCTCTGCTCGTCGTCGACTCCCCCGGGCGGGGGCGTGCATGGGCTGTGCGGGCACTTCGCGGCGCAGTCGGTGTTGCGGCGGCTATCCTGGACCGGCATGATGGCGCGGACTGGCTGAAGGGTGTCATGGCGTGGAAGAGCGGTTCTCGTCTGAAGTGGCGTTCGACGGCAAGCTGGTGCGGGTGCGCGTCGATCAGGTACGCACTCCATCCGGGCGATTGGCGACGCGGGAGGTGGTCGAGCATCCGGGCGCGGTCGCAATCCTGCCGGTGCACGATGACGGGCGCATCGTGCTGGTGCGCCAGTTCCGCTACGCCGTCGGCCGCGAGCTGCTGGAGGTTCCGGCAGGGACGCGCGAACCGAAAGAGGCGCATCTCCAGACGGCGATTCGCGAGCTGCACGAGGAAGTCGGTTACGCCGCCGACAGCGTCGAGCTGCTGCTGCGCTACTTCATCAGTCCCGGCTGGTGCAACGAGGAGTTGATCGTGTATCGGGCCACGGGTCTGCGGGACATCGGCGCGCGGCCGGAGCAGGACGAGAACCTGAGCATCGTCCCCATCTCCCCTGACGCGGCGCCCGCCCTGATCGCCGCCCGCGAGATCGCCGACGCAAAGACGATCACTGCCATCCTCGCCCACCTGCGCGACTCCGGCTGACGCAGCTTCCCCTGGACATCCAAACGATCCTGCCGCCGGAGCGTTGCGCATCGACGCGCGCGCCTCTGCATCGACCGCACGTTCGGACATCGGGCGCGTCCCACATCCCCCAAAGTGCTGAGGTCACGAAAGCCGGTAGGACCTGGGTACCGAGGTCATGTAGGAGCATTGGTCCTAATGGTTCACCACTTTGCGCCATTACGCAATTGATAGCCCAGCGCTACGCTCAATACAGATACAGCACTGCTCTCTCAATGATTCGCGATGGTGACGAAAAGGAGCCCGACATGGCTATCGTACGCAATACAGTGATGATCGTCGATGACCATCCGTTGTTCCGTCACGGCCTGCGCCGCATCATCGAGGAAGGCGGGCGCTTCAAGGTCGTCGCGGAAGCCGAATCCGGCTACGAGGCCATCCAGGTGGCCAGCATCCATCAGCCACACATCATCCTGTCCGACATCCAGCTGCCGGGAGTCACCGGCCTCAAAATCGCCCGCATTCTCAAGAAACAGCACCCGCAGGCCAAGATCATCATGTGCTCGATGCACATGGATGACGAGCGATTGATGGAGGCCGTGCGCATTGGAGCGTCCGCCTTCGTCACCAAGGAGATCGAGGCCCAGGACCTGGTGGCCACGATCGCCGCCGTCGCGGCCGGCGAGCAGCCGATCAACGCAACCTTGCTATCACGACCACAGCTTGCCTGGAAGGTCTTCAGTGAGTTCCGCAACCTGGCGGGCGCCGGTGAGCAGGTCACCACGCCTGCGCCAACGACATCGATCAACTTGTCGACCCGCGAGGTCGAGGTGCTGGATTGCGTGTCGCAGGGGCTCTCAAACAAGGAGATCGCCGACGCGCTGTTCATTACCGAGCAGACGGTCAAGAATCACATGACGAGCGTGCTGCGCAAGCTCGGCGTGCACGACCGGGTGCAGGCGGTGCTCTACGCCGTCAAGCACGGCTGGGTCGAGATCGGCACCGACAACCGCGTGTTCGCCGCCTGACCAGCGTTGATGCGCGCGACCTGACCTGACATTCCTCCCAATCCCCTCCCCCGCAACACCGGCTTGGACATTGTCCAGCCGGTGTTGTGATGTCAGGGCGCGGGCTCCAGCTCGCGCAAAGCGATGTCGGAGCGGTAGTGCATGTCGGCAAACGAGATTTCCCGGGCGGTGTCATAGGCTGCCTCTCGGGCGGAGGTCATGTCGGCCCCGTGCCCCACCGCTGTCAGCACGCGGCCTCCTGCTGTGACGATGTCGTGGCCGCGGCGCGTCGTTCCGGCATGGAAGACGACGGCGTCGCCCGGGACAGCGTCGAGCCCGTGAATCACGTGTCCGGTGGTGTGTGGGCCAGGATAACCGCCCGACGCCAGCACGACCCCGACACAAGCGCCGGGGAACCATGCGAGACCCGGATGGCTCGCCAGCTCTCCTCGGGCGGTCGCCTCGCACAGCGTCAGCAGGTCGGAGTCGAGCAGCGGCAGAATCACCTGGGTTTCCGGATCGCCTAAGCGGCAGTTGAACTCGATCACCTTCGGTCCGGTGCGCGTCATCATCAGACCGGCGTACAGCACGCCGCGGTACACGATCTCCCGCCGGGCCATGCCCTGGATTACCGGCGCGATCACGTCGTCGAGAACCGCCCGGATCGTGCTGTCGTCGAGAAACCCCGGCGGCGAGTAGGCCCCCATGCCGCCGGTGTTCGGTCCGAGGTCGCCGTCGTGGATGCGCTTGTAATCGCAGGCGGGCAGCAACGGCAGGACCGTCTCGCCGTCGGTTACGGCCAGGCAAGAGACTTCGACGCCGTTCAGACATTCCTCGACGAGCAGCGTCCGGGCAGCGCCGCCCAGCGCGCCATCTTCCATCATCCAGCGCACGGCGGTATCTGCCTCGTCGCGGGTCTGGCAGACGACAACACCCTTGCCCGCCGCCAGCCCATCTGCTTTTATGACAAGCGGCAGCGGGGCGTCGTAGACGGCGTCCAGCGCCTCAGCGGCAGAGTGGCAGACGACCGCGCGCGCCGTCGGAACGCCCGTCTCAGTCATGATCTCCTTCGCCCACGCCTTGCTGCTCTCGATCTGCGCCGCCGCTGCGGTGGGCCCGAACACGAGATGACCGCGCTGCTGCAGGAAGTCCGCCAGTCCTCGCGACAACGGGTCTTCCGGACCGACGACGACCAGATCGATGCCCCGCGCTTCCACCGCGCGCGCCAGCCCGTCGAAGTCGTTCACGGCGATGCTCAGGTTCTCGCCCAGCAGCTCTGTCCCGGCGTTGCCCGGCGCGCAGCACAGCCGCCCCACGCGGCTGCTGGCCGCCAGCTTCCACAGCAGCGCGTGCTCCCGCGCGCCGCCGCCGACGACCAGCACGTTCATGTCTGTCTCCGGAGCGGTGAGGAGCATTCAGGGAACAGGGAACAGGGAACAGGGAGTAATGGATTGGGGCAGGTGAACATCCTCGGCATCCTGGGGATCAACAATCCTGCAGGATCGCGTCCCGCGTCCCGCATCACCCGTCTCGACTCACTCAACATACCGAACCAGCTCCGCCAGGGGCTTGCGGTTGATACGGCGCAGGATTGCGTCCGGATCGGAGTCGACGCGGATGGGCCGCTGAGGGTAGCCGAGTGAGATGAGCGTTGCGATCTGCGCGTCCTCCGCCACGCCAAGTATCCGGTAGCACGCGTCGCGGTCACGCGGCGTGTTCGGGCAGGAGCCGATGCCGTCGGCCCAGGCGGCCAGCATCATGTTCTGCGCGACGCGCCCGCCATCCCAGTCCGGCTGACCGGTGAGGACGACCGCGACGGCCACCTGACAGCCCCGGACGTTATCCGGCGCGGAGACGGTCTCCGCCAGGCGGGTCAGCGCGTCCTGTCCCCGCACGATGATGAATTCCCACTCCTGACGGTTTCGGCTGCTGCCGGTCGCTCGGCCGGCCTGCAGGATGCGGGTCAACGCGTCATCCGCCAGCGGCGTGTCACTGTAGCTGCGGACTTCGCGCTTTGAGATGATCGCCAGATAGGCGTCCATGGGGCGCTCCCTTCATGCTATCGACACTAAGCATAGCGCGGATATGCTGGGATAATGAGGACGCAGACGCGGCTGGGCCAAGTGTGGCACTGAGCAGGCGGGGAGCGTCGTCATGTCTACCAGAAGCATTGAGCTGGCCAGGATCGAGCTGCCGGATTTCGGGCTACCGGGGAGCGAGCCGGAGATTTCGGCGGCGCTGTACGAGCAGCGCATCCGTCGTGCGCGGGAGCGGGCTGCCGCCGCCACGCTCGACGCGCTGGTGGTGTACGCGGACCGCGAGCACTTCGCGAACATGACATACCTGACAGGCTACGACCCCCGCTTCGAGGAGGCGCTGCTCGTGCTTGTGCCGGAACGCAGGCCAACGCTGCTCGTCGGCAACGAGGGGATGGCGTATTCGGCAGTTTCGCCGGTCGATCTGGACCGCGTGCTATGTCAGACGTTCTCCCTGCCGGGACAGCCCCGCTCTACCAGCAAGCCGCTGCGCGACCTCCTCGGCGACGCCGGACTCGGCGCGGGACAAACGGTCGGCGTCGCGGGCTGGAAGTACTTTGAGCCAGTCGAAGCGCCGGAGCCGGACCTGTGGATCGACGCGCCATCCTTCATCACCGACACCATCCGCGCGATCGTCCGCGAGGTCCGCAACGCCAACCGGCTGTTCATGAGCCCCGTCGATGGGATGCGGGCGATCAACGAGGTCGAACAACTGGCACGTTTCGAGTTCGCGACGACCTATTCCTCACAGTTCGTCCGCAACCTGATATTCGGCGCGCGCCCCGGCATGAGCGAGCTGGAGGCGATGCCGCTGGCTGGGCTGAACGGCATCCCCCTCTCGGATCACCCGATTCTCGTCGCCGGTCCGCGCACCGCCATGTTCATACCCAGCCCGTCGTCCTACACGTTGCGCGTGGGGGATCCTATCTTCGCAGCCATCGGCGTGTGGGGCGGGAACACGGCGCGAGCCGGATTTCTGGTCGCGGCCGCCGCGGGTCTGCCGCCGGAGGCGCCGGACTACGTCGAGCGCCTCGTCACTCCCTATTTCGCCGCGATCGTCGAGTGGTACGAGACGATCGGCATCGGCGTGACGGGCGGAGAGCTGTGGTCGATCGTCAACCGGCGCCTGGGAGATGCGTTCTTCGGTGTCGGGCTCAACCCCGGCCATTTGCTGCACCTCGACGAGTGGGTCTCGTCGCCGATGTACGAGGGATCTGCCGACCAGCTGCGTTCCGGCATGATGATCCAGGTCGATGTCATCCCGCTCACACACTCCGCGTACCACATGTCCAACATCGAGGACGGCATCGCGCTGGCAGACGACGCGATGCGGGCGGAGATGGAGGCTCGCTACCCGGAAGCGTGGTCCCGCATCCAGGCCCGCCGCGCGTTCATGCGAGACGCGCTGGGCATCCAGCTGAAGCCGGAGGTGCTGCCACTTTCGAACATCCCTGCCTACCTGCCGCCGTACTGGCTCGCCCCGCAACTGGCGATGCGCGTAGCCGAGTGCGGCGCCGCTGTATCAGTGGCGTCTCAACCGGCGACGCGCAGGTAGGCGGCGATCTCGGACGCCGGGATGGGGCGCGAGAAAAAGTAGCCCTGCCCGCTGTCGCAGCCGAGGTTGCGCAGCACCGTCAGCTGCTCGATCGTCTCGATCCCTTCGGCCACGACGGACATGCCGAGCGTGTGCGCCAGACCCACTGTCGCCGACACGATCGCGGCGCTCTCCGTATCCTGTCCGATGCCGCTGACGAACGAGCGGTCAATTTTCAGTATCCCGACCGGAAAGCGCCTGAGATAGGCCAGCGACGAGTAGCCCGTCCCGAAGTCGTCAATCGCGATCCGCACTCCCAGCGCCGTGAGTTCCCGCAGGCGGTCGACCGCTTCACCGGCATGCTCCATCAGGATGCTCTCGGTCAGCTCCAGCACGAGCAGCTCCGGCGCCAGGTTCGAACCCTTCAAGGCCGCTTCGACCTGCTGGACGAGCGCAGGCTGCCGGAACTGGCGCGCGGACAGATTGACGCCGACTCGCAGCCCGCTGCTGTTGCCGCCAGTCGCCTGCCAGCCCGCTGCCTGGCGGCACGCCTCGCCCAGCACCCATTCGCCGATCGGCACGATCAGCCCGGTCTCCTCGGCGACGGGGATAAAATCATCCGGCTCAACGATGCCCCGCTCGGGATGCGCCCAACGCACGAGGGCTTCCAATCCGATGACCTCTCCGGTCGGTATCGAGATGACTGGCTGGAAGTCGAGCCGGAACTCGTCACGGTCCAGCGCCCGCCGCAGGTCGTGCTCCAGCTCAAGCCGCTGCAGCGCCTCGTCGTGCATCGCCGTGCCGAACAGGTTGTAGCTGGACTTGCCGCCGGATTTGGCGCGGTACATCGCGATGTCCGCGTGTCGCAGCAGCTCGTCGCGGTCATGTAGGCCGCCCTCGCTGAGCGCGATGCCAATCGACGGGCTCATGATCATGTCACGGTCGTGTATTCTGAGCGGCTGTCTGAAGGCTTCCAGGACGCGGTCAGCCACCTCGATCGCCCTCGCCGCGTGACCGATCCTGCCCAACATGATGATGAACTCGTCGCCGCCGAACCGGGCGATCGTATCCTCGTCTCGCACGCAACTCTGCAGTCGCCGCGCGATGCCGACGAGCGCCTCGTCGCCGACGGCGTGGCCGAGGCTGTCGTTGATCAACTTGAAATTGTCCATGTCAACAAAGAGCACCGCGACGATTCCTCCATGCCGCCGAGCAGTCGAGGTCGCGCGGTCGAGCCGGTCCATGAGCAACGTGCGGTTTGGCAGCCCGGTGAGACTGTCGTGTAGCGCCAGGTGACTGAGCTGCAGCTCCAGCTCCTTGCGCTCGGTGATGTCCTGGAACTGAGAGAGGAAGTACAGCACGCTGCCGTTCTGGTCGCGCACGGCGGACGAGCTCAGCACGCACCAGATCGTCGCTCCACTCTTGTGCAGATAGCGTTTCTCGATGGTCACGGTCTGCTGGCGGCCCTCCAACACGCGCTCCACGTGCTGTGGGATGAGGTGGGCGTCGTCCGGATGGCTGATGTCCCCGCCTCGCCGGCCGACCAGCTCAGACGCTTCATAGCCGAGCATGCGGCACAAGGCAGGATTGACGCGCGTCAGGAGCCGGTCGAGACTGACGACGGCCATGCCGACCGACGCGTCGTCGAAAGCCCGGCGGAAGCGTTCCTCGCTGTCTCGGATCACTTCTTCCGACGCGCGGCGCTCTGTCACGTCGCGGCCGTTAATTACGATGCCCTGAATGCCCGGCTCGTCGAGCAGGTTCGTGACGGTCGCCTCAATCCAGCGCCACGTGCCGTCCTTCCGCCGGGAGCGATAGGTAATTGGAAGGGTCTCATGCGGCCGCGCCACGACGTCTTCGAGGAAGTTCAATATCGTCTGCAGTTCGTCGGCGTGCAGGAGCATGCTGCAATGGGCGCCGATCAGCTCGTCGGGGCGGTATCCCAGTAGTCTCTCAGTCGCCGGGCTGTTGTAGCGGATGATGCCGCCGGCGTCGAGGATGCTGATCATATCCGTCGCGTGCTGGATCAAGGAGCGGAAGCGCGACTCGGCGTCAGACACCTCGCCGTGGAGGCGCGCGTTTTCGATGGCGGTCGCCGCGCGCCGCGCCAGCTCTTCGGCAAGCCCGATATCCTGCTCGTCGTAGCGCCGGCCTGAGTCGCCGTACATGAAGGCGATCGCGCCGGTGGTTTCGCCCCGCACGACCAGCGGCACGACCAGCGACGACTCGAGCCCGAGCTGCTTCAGAATCGGATATTGTCCACCTGGATCATCCCTGTCCAGATGGTCCGGAGCGAATTGGCGATGCAGGATGGTCTGGCCGGTTTTAACGACGTGCGGAATGCCGTTCGACGTGTCCTGGTCAGATGGAGGGCGATGCAGCAGCGCGTCCGCCAGTGGCTGCTTGGCGGGATCATGATGCACGACCGCGACTCGCCGCAACGCGCCATCGCCATCCAGCATGCTGACCACGCACCAATCGGCAAACGCGGGCACGGACAGCCGGGCAATGCGCTCGAGCGTGACCTCGAAGTCGAGCGACTCCGACATCGCGGCGCTGGTGTCGGCCAGAATCTGCTGCGACGACTCATACCGTCTGCGGTCAGTGATATCGCGGGCGTTGATGACAATGCCGTCGATGGCCGGATCGTCGACGAGGCTGCGGGCCGATGCCTCCAGCCAGCGCCAGCTGCCATCGGCGTGGCGGAAACGGTACGACACGAGCGCCTGAGACGCCGGGTCCGCAACCGCGTGCCGCATCGTCTCACGCACCACGTAGGTGTCGTCCGGGTGGATGTGACTGAAGCTGTTCGTGCCTACCAGAGCGTCAGCGATGTGCCCGAGGATGCCCTCAACCGACGGGCTCTCGTACAGGATGATGCCGTCTTCGTCGATGATCGTGGTGACGTCGGTCGCGTTCTGCACCAGCGAGCGGTAACGGTGCTCGCTCCGGCGCAGAGCTTCCTCGGCGTCGCGCGCTTCGGTGACGTCTTCGATCATCGACACCGTATGCAGGAACCGGCCATCCTCGTCTCGCATGGCGCTGATCGCCAGGCTGGCCCACAGGATCTGGCCATCCTTGCGGACGTACCGGCGCTCAGTGGTGTAGCGATCGATCTGACCGGTCACCAGGTCCCCGAAGCGCCGGTCAGACGCCGCGCGTTCCTCCTGGGGGATGAAGTCATCGAATGGCATGGCCCGCATTTCAGCTTCGGTGTAGCCAGTCATGCGCTCGAACGCCGCGTTGGCGGACACAACGTCGCCATGCGGGTTGAGGATAACGATCCCGATGGGCGCGTTCTCGTACACAGCCCGGAAGCGCTCCTCGCTGCGGCGGAGCTCCTCCCCTGCCAGCTTGCGCTCGGTAACGTCCTGGAACTGGGTCACCATGTACAGAGGTTCGCCGCTCTCGTCCCGCACCACGGCAGCGCTGACGGCGCACCAGACCGTCGCGCCGCTGCGATGCAGGTAGCGCGTCTCGATCTGATACGAGTCTGTCTCGCCGCGCAACACACGGTCGCGCAGATCTGAAATGGCCTCGGTGTCGTCGGGATGGCTGAACCGCAAGCCCGGCTGGCCTATCAGCTCATCGCTGGCGTGCCCCAGCATCTCACACAGCGCCGGGTTCGCGCTCATGAAGCGCCCGTCGATTCCAAACAGAGCCATGCCGACGGCGGCGTCATCGAAGGCGCTGCGAAAGCGGGCCTCGCTGTCACGCAGGGCGTCCTCGGCCCGCCTCTGCTCGGTGATGTCCTCGACCATCGAGACGGATTGTACGAAGCTGCCATCGTCGTCACGCACGGCGCTGATCGAAATGCGCCCCCAGACGCGGCCGCCATCTTTGCGCGCGTACAGTCGCTCTACCGCATACTGGTCGATCTTGCCGGTGACGAGCTCCTCGAATTCGGCGGGATTCTGCAAGCCGTTCGTCCAGGCGAAAAGGTGCGCGGGCGTGTTCCCACGCAACTCGTCCTCCGTATACCCCAGCATGCGTTGGAAGGCGTGGTTGGCGGTCAGAATGACGCCAGCCCGGTCGAGCGTGACGATCCCAATCGGCGAGTAATCGACGACAGCCCTCAGGCGCCGCTCGCTCTCACCGCGCTCCGCTTCGGCCAGCTTGCGAGCGCTGATGTCGTGACTGATCGCCGAGGTGCCGACGATCTCGCCAGCCGCGTCGCGAATGAGCGATATCGTCATCGCGACATCGACCAGTGAGCCATCCTTGCGCCGGCGCACCGTTTCCGCGTGCACTGACGGCTCGCCCGCGAACACGCGGGCGCGCACGTTCTCCAGCTCCTGGACGCGGTCCACGGGCACGAACTCACTCAACAGCACGCCCATCGCCTCGGCTGCGCTGAAACCGTACAGCCGCTCGGCGCCGAGGTTCCATGAATTGATGCGTCCGTCGAGGTCAGCGCCGGTGACGGCATCCGTCATTGAGGAGACGATCGATGCCAGCTGCGTGATGTCGGCCAGCGCTGCTTTGTGCGCGGTGACATCGGTGATGAACCCTTGCCACTGCGACGGCGCGCCCCCCTCGTCGTGCCGCAGCAACGCGTCAGTACGGAGCCAGACGGTGCGTCCGTCACGCGTGATGTAGCGGCTCTCCATGTCGTACTGGTCGCCGGTCTCGTCGGCGCGCCGCAGCTTGTCGCGGACGGCGTCGACATCGTCAGGGTGGACCATCGACAACCAGCGGTCAGGCTCAGAAAGCAACTCCTGGGCCGTGTAGCCGAAGATCTCCTCGGCCTGCGGGCTGATGTAGACCAGTCCGTGCCCGACCTGTTCGATGAACATGGCCGCTGGAACCTGCTCGACGACCGAGCGATATTTCTGCTCGGCTATATGCGCCTGCTCGTGCAACCGCGCGTTATCGATCGCAACCGCCGCACGACGGGCGATTTCCTCGGCGACCTGCACGTCTTCAGCGGTGTATCGCCTGCCCGAGTCGCCGTACACATAGGCGAGCGCTCCGATCGTTTCGCCCCGCAATGTCAGCGGGGAGGTCACCCACGACACGACGCCAAGCGCCTCGAGGATCGGGCCCAGCTCGTCGTCGAGCGTCGCGCGCCACTCCGTCTGGAGCACTGCCGGGCAGAAGTCGGTCCTGCCGGTGCTCAGCACGCGCGCAATGCCGAGCGGGACGCCCGAGTCGGACGGAGCGCGCATGAGCTCTTCCGCGATCGGCTGTTTCGACATGTCGCGGTGAGCGACGGTGACGCGCACGGGAGTGCCATCCTCGTCGAGCAGCGTCACGGAGCACCAGTCCGCGAAATCCGGCAGCGACATGCGCGCGACACGTTCGAGTGTTTCGACGTAATCGAGCGACGACCCGAGCGTGGCGCTCGCCTCGCTGAGCAGGCGGGAGTCCCGCTCGCGGCGCTTGAGATCGGTCATGTCGCGCGAGGTGACGACAATGCCACCAACCTCAGGGTCGCGCAGCAGGTTCGACATAGTCGATTCTATCCAGCGGCAGGACCCATCCGGCAGCAGGAAGCGGTATTCCACCGTCTCGCGCGCGCGTGGGCGATCGATGACACGCTGCAGAGACGCTCTGACTGCGACGATGTCGTCCGGGTGGACGAGGTTCAGCAGGTTTCCATCAGGGCCCAGGTCGACATCGACGCCGAGATGCCGGGCAATGGACGCGCTCTGATAGAGGGCCGTGCCATCCGCACGCAGGACGCTGACGCCCTCGACGCCATGACGCACCAGCGCGCGGTATCGATTCCTGGTTGAGTCCGAAGCGCCGCGATCGCTGCGATCGGGGAGTCCCGAAGCGAGGGAATCATCGGGTTCGATGTCTCTGCTCAGAGGCGCGAGGAGTGGCTTATGGAGCAACAGAGCCTCCTGGCGCGTGGCGACCGCGACGCCGCGCAACGCGCTGTTTCCGTGACTTCGCGGGAGCGTATTCAACGCGCACGACTGCCGCGCGGGTCACGTTCAATTGTAGTTGCCACAATGACATGCCGGAGGGGTACATAGGTCTCAGTATCGTCAGAGACGTACGGATTCAGTGAGCAAAAGAGGCGAGCAAGCGGCGGGAAGAGGAACGAGAAGCGGGGATAAAGGGCATGGGAATGACGGTCCGGGGGCGGGAGCAATGTGCTCACAGCGCGCCTTCCCGGTCCGAACCCGCCGGTTCCTGCCTGCTCCGCACGAGCATGACGGGCACGCTCGACACGCGGGTCATTTCTTCAGCGACGCTGCCCAGGAACCAGCGCGGCATGCCCGTCCGGCCATGGGATGCCATCACGTACAGGTCGCCGTTGCGGGCGGCGCCGAGCAGCTCACGGACGACGGGGCCCCGGCGTAGCGTTGTCGTAGTCTCGACGCCGCGCGCCACGATCTGCTCTTGCCTGGCGGTCAAATACTCGCGGGCACTTGCTTCTTCTCGATCCGCCAGCTCGGTCCCGGGCACGTAGCTCACGGCCACTCCGTAGTTGTCGCACAACCCAACCGGCGTATTGTCGATGACTCGCAGCAGAACGATTGGCACGCCAAGAGCCCGCGCAAGCTCCTCGGCGTGCGGCAACGCCTCTTCCGCCACCAGCGACCCGTCTAACGGAACAACGATGCGCACATACATCTGTCCTCCTCCGTGAGTGGATCATGGGCAGCGGGGTTGGGCCGTCGGCGCCGCTGTCCAATGCCCATGATCTGCTACCTGCTACTCGACGATCAGCGCGGTCACCATGCCGAACATGCCGTGGGCCGACTCGGCGTGGGTCAGAATGTGGCAGTGGAAGGCCCAGACGCCTGGCTCGGTGGCCTCGATGATCACGTCCCACCGCTCGCCGGGCGCGATGTTGAGGGTGTCGCACATCCACGGCTGCGGCTGCGGCCAACCGTCCTTGGCGATGACGAGCTGCGGCATCCCGTGCAGATGCATCGGGTGGATCATTAACCCCTCGTTCATGTAGCGCACGAGGATCTTTTCGCCGAGAAGGGCGGTCAGCGGCTGCGTGGCAGGGAAACCCTTGCCATTCAGTGTAAAGCCCAGCGGGCCGTCGTTGAGAATGAGGGTGTACTCCTTGTCGAACGAGCCGTACTTGAGCGGATCAGTTGGCTCGACAATGAAGGCCCCGAGCAGACCCATGGTTACCTGCTGGGCGGCATTGTGGTGCGAGTGGTACATGTGCGAGCCACTCGGCTTGGCGACGAACTCATACGTGAATGTGGAGCCTGGCGTGATCGGCGGCTGGGTGATGAACGGCACGCCATCCATGGCGTTCGGCAGGATGAGCCCGTGCCAGTGCACCGAGGTGCTCTCGGCGAGGTTGTTCGTGACCTTGATGCGGACTGCGTCGCCCTCGGTGACGCGGATCTCCGGTCCCGGAACGACACCGTTATAGGCCCAGGCTTCGACGACTCTGCCGGGGTCGACCTCCCACTGCACGACATCGCAGGTCAGGTTAAAGACCTTGACGTTGCCGTCCAGCGTGTGCTCGAGCGGCTGGCCACCGAGCCCTTCCGTCGCCGCCGGAAACGCTTTCACACCCTCCTCATGCAGGCGATCCATCTCCTCCCAGGAATTCTCGGCGGAACCGCCGGTCGTCGGAGTGTGCGAGGTGTTGTGCGAATCCATGCCGGGCGTCGCGTCAACCGAGGCGGCCGGGAGCGAGGAATACACGTTGCGCTCGGTATCACGACGCACCGAGCCGCCGCACGCCGAGACACCCGCTCCGATGCCCAGCGCGCCGAGCAGGCCGACAAAGCTCCGTCGAGTCATCTGCTTCGCATTCATTTGGAGACACCTTCCATGCGCCACCCGATCGTGACGGCCCCGCATCTTTTCCAGATTGCCGTCTGACTCAAGCATAGGAAGCGCTCGATGCAGTCCCGTTACAAACGCTGGCTCGCCCGTTACAGGAGCGTGACATGATGGCGACACGGCGCGCCGATCCAGCCAGAGCCGCGTCCAACGATGTTGCGAGGGCGAAAACTGGGGCCGCGAGATGCGGTCACGGTGAGGCGGTTACACTTCGGGACGGACTGCCGATTGCCCAGAGCGGATGAGAGACCGAGGCTCTGGGTCAGCGGAGGCGCGCGGCACGTGCACCGAACGAGGCTGACAGGTCACACGACCGCATCTGTTACGTGATCTTCCAGCGCTATCCGATTCTCATACACCTGTCGCTGCTGCTGACAGCGGTGATCTGGGGCGCGACCTTCGTGGCCGTGAAGTACGTGGTCGAACAGGTCGGCCCGGCGGGGGTCGTGTTGCTGCGAGTGGGGCTGTCGTCCGCCTGCTTCGTCGCGCTGCTCGGCTTCACCTGGCGTACGATCCCCCGCATGCCAGCCGCCGTCTGGCGACAACTGGCGCTGATCGCCGTTTGCGGCAGCGTGGTGAACAACCTGGCGATTGCCTGGGGGCAGTCGTACCTGGCGGCGGCGCTGGCGAGCCTGATCGTCACCAGCAATCCAATCTTCACGACCATCATCAGCCGCCTGCTGCTGGGCGAGCCGCTGACGCGACGCAAGCTGAGCGGCATCGCCGTCGCGTTCAGCGGGTTCATGATCGTCCTGCTCTACGGCGGCAGCGAGGCGCGCTTCAGCATCGACAACGCTGTCGGCATCCTGATCCTGATCTGCGCGCCGCTGGGGTGGGCCACCTACACTGTGCTGTCCAAGCCGTTGCTGCAGGAATACGAACCGCATGTGGTGGCAGGTCTGACGACGATCCTGGGCGCGGTGATGCTGTCGCCGCTGCTGGTCTTCAACGCGGACATCGTCGCGCAGGCGGCAGCGTTTTCCTGGAAGAGCTGGCTGGCGGCGATCACGATGAGCGTGCTGGCCGTGTTCGTGGCCTACATCCTGTGGTATCGGGGGCTGCGGGGTCTGGAGCCGACGCAAGTCGCGGTCTACGTCTACCTCGTGCCCTTCTTCGGGGTGCTGTTCGCCTGGCTGCTGCTGGGGGAGACGATCACGCGCTATCTGCTGCTGGGCGGCGCGACAATCCTCACCGGCGTGATCGTGACGAACTCCGGTCGCCGCCCGCCGGCTGAACCGCTTGACGGGGAAAATCAAAGGCTGCCACGTGGCAGGGTATAGAAGTGGCAGCCTTTGAATCGCGAGTCAGTATTGTCCGAACGGCCGTCTCACGCGAGGCGGCGCGTCGCTTGGCTCAGTCGAACGCCGTGATGAACCTCGACATCGGTTGCGCGCCGAGCTTCTGCGCCAGCCAGGCGTCGACCGCGTCGTGGTCCGTGCCGCCCTCGTGCGTGAGCTGGTACTGCTCCAGCGGCCCTCCGAACTGCCCGATCATCTGCGCCATCCACCCGGCGCCTGCCATCGAGCCCTGATCGCCGGCACTGAGCTGAGTCGTGACCTTGACGCGCTCCACGTGGTGCGTCGGGTCCAGATAGGCAAGCGTGCGCGCCACGGCGGCTTCGCGCTCCGGATGGGCGCGGAGGTAATCGTTGATCTCTTCCAGTGGATACGCTTCCGTGCGCAGACGCGCCTCCATCGCCCGGCAGAACATGAGATCGGCCGCCTGCGCGACTGCGAAGCCGGACCGCCGTGCGGCGACGATCAGCGCCAGATCGTTGCCCGAGACCGCCACGCGGCTCGCGTCGACCTCGGGACGCGCGAGCAGGAACTCGGCGCCGCGCAGGCAGTCGGCGACGATGTCGCGGAAGATGTAGCGTTCCGGGTCGTCGATGCGGTCGGTCAGCAGGCCGGGGTAGGTCGCCGCGTAGGGCTGATCGGCCAGCCGCTGTCCCCGGTGCATGATCTGCAGCGTGACGTAGCGCTTGCGGTCGTTGTAGTCGGGCACCGCCTTGACGCTGCCGTAGCCGGGCGTCAGGAGCAGGCCCGGATGCGGCCCAGCGCCCTTGGGCACGCTGTAGTAGCCGAAGACGCGATACGGCCCGAAGCTCGTGATTCTGAGCGTGTACACGTCGCTGTGCTCGTTCGAGCGGATTGGGAGCGGTTCCAGCTGCGGCGCGGGTGGCATCGCCGCCAATCGCTGGTCGTTCTCGTCCCAGTAGCGGTCAAAATCGGCAGGCTTGCTGTTCGATACGGGCATGAGAGTCCCCCTATCCGACCGTCGGCTCGGCGTGCAACTGGGAGGCGGCCGGCAGCAGGCGCTCGTTCAGGAACGCCTCAACCTTCGGTGTGACCCATTTGCGCCCGGCGTCGTGCGCGCAGTTGGGGGTCGCGATCAACTCGACCGGACACGTCATGGCCCGCACCAGGTCGTAGCCGGTCTCCGGCGGGCAGACATCGTCCTCAAGCCCGATGTAGACCAGCATGTCCGCTTTGATGCGCGGCGCGAAGTTTATGCCGTCGAAGTAGTTGAGCGTTTCCCGCGCGGCCACCTCGTGCTCGGGGTGCAGCCGCAGGTAGTCGTTGATCTCCTCGTAGGGATACGAGTGCGTCAGCGACGCGGCGTCCATGAACCCGCACAGGTACGGGGCCCCGGCAGCGCCGCAGGTGATGACGTCGTTGCGCAGCGCGGCGGTCGTGATCGTAAGCGCCCCGCCCTGCGAGCTGCCGTGCACGCCGACGCGTGAGGGGTCGACCTCCGGGCGGGACAGCACGAAATCGACGGCGCGAGCGGCGTCGACGTAGAAGCCGCGGTAGGAGTAGGTGTTGCGGTCGATGATGTTGTGCGTCAGCAGGTTCGGGTAGCCGGGGTTGAACTGCCGGTTCGAGCGCAGCTTGCCGCGCGGGGCGACGCCCACCGCCGCGTACCCCATTTTGGACCACGACTTCGGCAGCGACGGCTCGGACACATAGCCCGGCACGATCAGCAGCGCCGGATACGGCGGCGCGAGGTAGCTCTCCTTCGGGCGGCAGTACCAGCCCGCGATCCGGACGCTGTCGAGACTGTCATAGTGGACCTCGTAGACGTCCACCTCGTCAGTGGAGCGCATCGGCGCGTGCGTCATGCTCGCGTTCAGCGGGATCTCGGCGACCTCGCTCATGATCTGCGACCAGAACTCGTCGAAGTCAGGCGGCATCGTCACGCTCGTCTGATGTTGTTCCGGTGGTTGGCGAGTGGCCGTCATGGTTCCCCTTCCGCCCCTGTGGCTCCGTATGTGGTCCTATAAGCTCGCGACACTGCCCGCCAGCGCGGGCGCGTTTGCATTCAATCGCTGCCGGAGCGCGTGACCGATGACCTCGGCGACGGCGTCCTCCTCTCCGGGCAGCATCGTGTGGGTATTTATCGTGATGTTGTTCGGGCTGGCCGTCGGGCCGTTCCAGGCGATGACGAACACGCGCGGATCGCCCTGTTCCAGCGCGCCTATCAGCTCTCCGGCTTCGATGCCGGTCTCGGCACGGTCGATGACCAGCTCGACGCGCGGCATCGGGTGCTCGTAGCCGTCGTGCCGGTAGTGCGCCTCAACGCCCGGAAAGTCTCCCAGCTTGCCGAGCATGAACTCGGCCTGCGCGCGGCAGCGCGCCAGCTCCGCGTCGTGATCGAGCGCCATGAAGCGTTCCAGCGCGACGATGAGCCCGACGATGTCCTCACGCGCGGCCTTGGCAGGGCGCCCAATGCTGTGATTCGGGCTGCCGTTCATGGCCGCAGCACGGACGAGATCGGCGCGGCCCGCCAGAATGCCGGACGACTGCGGGCCACGGATGCCCTTGCCGCCGCTGTAGACCACCAGATCGGCGCCGTCGGCGATGATGCGCGTGAGGTTTTCGGCGGGCGGCAGCATCGCGGCGGCGTCGACCATGACCGGCACGCCCTTGCGGTGGGCGATTTCGCAGGTTTTCCGCAGCGAGAGCGCGCCCTTGCTGGCCCAGGGAGCCATCACGTAGAAGACGAGCGCCGTCTGCTCGCCGATAGCCGCTTCGAGCTGGTAGGGAATCGTGCCGTGCCCGTAGCCTGCTTCGACGATGCGCGCCCCGGCGGCGCGGACACTGTGGTCGTAGCCGTTGCGGTGCGCGCGATGCATCACCACGTCGCCCTTCATGCCGGACGTGTCCGGAAGGCGCTCGATGCTGGCCGGATCGCTCCCGGCGATGCAGGCGGCGGTCCCGAGTATCAGTCCTGCCGCGGCCCCTCCGGTGACCATCCCGGCCTCGGCGCCGGTAGCGCGGGCGATGACCTCACTGGCCTTCTCCTGCAGCTCCTCCAGCACGATGTACGTTTGAGCAGCCTCGCGCATGGCGTCGAGCACCTCGGCGGGCATGATCGAGCCGCCGAGCCGCGTGTGCGATCCGCGCGCGTTGATGAGCGGACGCAGGCCGAGCCTGCCGTATATGTCTGACACGTTGCGTTCCCTCCCCGGTTGAAAACAGATCGTCGAGGCGCCTGGCGCGGTCTCTACAGGGCGGCCCTCCTCATATACGCAATAGACGCGTGGGCAGCGGATCAGCGGGACAGATACGGGTCGAGGGCGTCCCGCAGGCCATCGCCGATGAAGTTGATCGAGAGCACCGCCACGGCGATCATGACGCCCGGCGGAACCCACAGCCACGGCATCGACTCCAGCACGGTCAGCGACTGCGCGCCCGTCAGCATGCTACCCCAACTCGGCGTCGGCGGCTGCACGCCCAGACCGAGAAAGCTCAGCCCGGCCTCCAGCAGGATGGCGTTCGCCACGCCGAAGGTGGCGGCAACGATGATCGGCGCGATGGCGTTCGGCAGCAGGTGCCGGAACATCAGCCGGTTGTTCCTCGCCCCGGTGGCGCGCGCGGCGACGATGAACTCGCGCTCGCGCAGCGACAGGAACTCGCCACGCAGCAGGCGCGTGATCGGCGGCCAGCCGAGCAGGCCGATGACGAGCATGATGTTGAACAGGCTGGGGCCTAGCACCGACACGACGGTGATGATGATCAGCAGCGATGGAAACGCCAGCACGATGTCGGCCAGCCGCATGATCGTGGAGTCGACCCACCCGCCGTAGAAGCCCGCGACCGCGCCCAGGACAACCCCGATGACGGTGTAGATCGCGACGGCAACAATGCCAACTGAAAGCGACACCCGCCCGGCGTACAACAGCCGGCTGAAGACATCGCGCCCGGCGGGGTCAGACCCCAGAATGTGGCTGGAGGTCGGCCCCATGCGGGCCGAACGCAGATCAACGCTGTACGGACCATGTTGGGTGAAGAGCGGCGCCCCGATCGAGACGATTGCCAAAAGCACGAGGATGGTCAGCCCGATCAGCGCCAGCCGGTGGCGGCGGAAGCGCTGCCAGACGCTGGTGCGGCGCCGTTGCGGAGCGGCGGAGCCGAGGGTCGTCAGTGACTCACTGGCTTGCGGCCCAGCCGCAGGCGTCGCCAACGGTCCAGTCCCGACCTTCGATCCGTCTTGAACCACCCGTCGCTCCTCCAGGCCCTACGTGTACTTGATGCGTGGATCGATGATCGCGTACAGCACGTCGGCCATCAGGTTGCTGCAGAGAATCATGATGGCGCCGATCAGGTTGATGGCCATGATGACCGGGTAGTCGTAGCCACGCACGGCCGCGATGGCGAGCGTGCCCATGCCCGGCCAGGCGAAGACCTGCTCGACGATGATCGTGCCGCCGAACAGCCGGGGCAGGTCCAGCGCGATGATCGTCACCAGCGGGATCAGGGCGTTGCGCAGCGCGTGCCGGGAGATGATCGTGGTCTCGCGCAGCCCCTTGGCCCGGGCGACGTGCACGTAGTCCTGCCGCAGGACCTCCAGCATGCTTGAGCGGCTGTAGCGGATGAGCGGGGCGGCCTGGGCCAGCCCGAGCACGGACGCGGGCAGGATCAGATGCTTGAACGAGTCGATGAATGACGGATCGGTCCCCAGCGTGCGCATGCCGGCCGTTGGCAGCCAGCCCAGCACCACGGCGAACACGTAAATCGAGCCCAATGCCAGGAAGAAGGACGGAATCGAGATGGCAGTGAACCCGAAGATGGTGGCGATGTAGTCGCCCTTCGAATACTGGCGGAGCGCGGACATGATGCCGATTGGCAGGCCGATGACCAGCGCAATGCCCTCGGCGGCGATCATCAGCTTGAGCGTCGGCCAGATGCGCTCGCCGATTTTCCCGGAGACCGAGCGCCGGTCATTAAAGGAGAAGCCGAGATTGCCCTGGGCGACTTCGCTGAGCCAGAGGCCGTAACGGACCGGCAGCGGCCGATCCAGTCCGAGCTTGCGCTTCTGGTCTTCTACCCACTCCGGCCCGAGGTTGATGACCGCCTCGGGATCGATCATGGCCGTGACCGGATCGCCCGGCGCGAGATTGACGATGATGTAGACGGCCATGGTGATGCCGATCAGAACCGGGACACTAATCACCAGCCGTCGAAGGATGTATTGACCCATACTTACCGCTTACCGCCATCCATGGAGGTTGGCGCCCGCGTTAGCGATCGCGGGCGCCACGACACACACGTCCGGCACGCTCGGCGAGCGCTGCTACTCGCTGACCGACCACTCTTCCGCGTTCCAGAACTTGTTGTCGATGTAGCTCGGCGGCAGGAAGCCCTGGATGCGGTTGCTTACGCCGTAGATCGAGTTCGGCGAGTACAGCCAGATCCACGGGCACTCGTCGTTCAGGATCAGAGCGATCTCGGTGTACAGGCGCTTGCGCTCGGCGGTGTCTCCCACGGCTTGAGCTTCGGGATACAGCCGGTCGATCTCGGGATTCGAGTAGTGCCCGTAGTTGCCGCCGGCCGGAGTGAACGTCGAGGTCGTCATGTAGGTGCCCGACACGCTTGGGTCCGCGCGGAAGACGCCACCGCCGACGTTGCGGATGTCAAAGTCGGTGGACTGGATCGAACGCCGCTGGTTCTCGGCGACATCGACCTGGAGAATATCCATCTGGAAGCCGACCTCGCGGAACTGCTCCTGGATGATGACGATAGCCGTGTCGGCCTCGCGGTTGCCGGGCGTGATGAGCAGCTCGACGGTGCGGTCGAAGTCCCAGCCCGCCTCCTCCAGCAGCTCGCGGGCACGCTCCGGGTTGTACTCGTACTCGTTGAGCCCTTCCGGCACGTCCATCCAGTCCGGGCCGAAGATCGGGGAGTTCGTGAGATGCCCCTGACCCTCGAAGACCGCGTTCAGGATGCCCTCGCGGTCGATGGCGTACATCATCGCCTGGCGCACGCGCTTGTCCTGGAAGAACTCACGCTCGACGTTTGGCGCGAGGAAGGACATGCTGGGGCTTGGAACGCTCTCGACGTGGGCGTTGGCGAGACCCTCGGTGCGCGCGATCTCGTTGATCGGCAGAGTCATGACGTCGATCTCGCCAGTTTCGAGCTGCGCCAGCCCGACGTCCGAGGTGAGGATGCGCAGGAAGATGCGGTCCAGCGGCGGCGGATCGCCCCAGTAGCCGTCGTGGCGCTCGACCTCCATATACTGGTCGGTCTCGTAGGTCACGAACTTGAACGGACCTGCCGACACCGTCGGGGCCAGCGAGAATGGGTGCTCCTGCAACTGCTCGGGGGCAACGTCTCCCAGTATGTGCATAGGCAGGATGCCGAAGCCGGAGAAGTTGCAGAAGTTCACGAGGAACGCCGCGTTCGGGGTTGCCAGCGTGATCTCGACCGTGTGGTCATCCGGCGCATTAAGCCCCGTCACCGTGTCGGCCGACTGATCACTGTACTCGACCGCTCCGGCAATGCCGCTCAGGCGGCCGCGCCAGTAGCTGCCGGTGCGCTGGTCGATCGCCCGCTCGAACGTGAAGATTGCGTCGGCCGCGGTCAGTGGCACACCGTCGGAGAACACGACGTTGTCGTGGATGACGAACGTGTACACGCTGGCGTCGTCGGAGATTTCGATGGACGACGCCATGTCCGGGATGGGCTCGAGCACGTCGTTCATCTTGACCAGCGCTCCGAAGATCAGGCGCTCGATCTGCTGCTCGCTTCCTGCCGTCGAGAACAGCGGGTTGAGGGTGTTCGGCGTGCGCCACAGCACGCTGACCTGGCCACCGGAGGGGGCTGGCGCGCCTGTCGTCGGCGACGCGGCGGCGGTTTCGGTCGTGGGAGTGCTGGCGTCGGTTCCGGTCGTGCTGGTGGCGTCTCCCAAGGGAGCTTGCGTGGTTGCGGTCGGGGCCGCGGCGGTGGTTGCCGTTGGATCGTCGTCTCCCCCACAGGCGCTGAGAAGTGGCGTGGCTGCGATGCTCAACCCGGTAATGCCCATCATCAGCAGCCGGCGGCGGTTGAGCCGGGCGGTCGTCAGACGAGCCGCGGTTCGTTCGAGCGTGTCCCGCTCCATGTGGCTTCTCCTTCACGCGTTTACTTCAATTAATCGACGAAAACGGCGGTTGTTACCTCCCTGTCGTTGCAATCTCGGTTTCGGGGGGTCGCGAGCACGCGACTATTTCGGTGTGTTGAATTGCGCTAGCGGTAGTATAGGCGCTCCCGAAGTGTTGTCAATTCAGTGGGCGAGGCAAGGATCGGCGGTTTCGTGACGCCCACGCGACGCGCGCGACGCATTACGTCGACGGGAGGGGAAGTGGCGACGAGAATCGTCGTCAGAGTGCGCAAATTCGCGAGCCGCGAATTGCTCGCGGCGTTGAGGACAGATCGAACCCCCTCACGAGCCAGTGCGGACGACGGCCTCGATTCGTCGCAAGCCACCCCGCGTCCCGACCCACCGCGTTACACGCTTCGTCCCACCTACATTGTCTTCAACAGGTCCTTACGCGTAATGATGCCCAGCGGCGGCTCGCCGGTTCGCCCGTGCTGGGTAAGCACGACGGCGCCGGTGCGCTCGTTCTGCAGCGCGCCCACCGCCTCGGCGGCGCTGGCTCCCACCGGAAGCAGCGCGATTGCCGGATGTCCGCGCGGCGCGATTGCGTCTGCGACGGTGAACACGTCGTTGGAGCCGTTGACATCCTCGTTGGCCTCGGCGAGCACGATGTCACGGTCAGTGAGCAGGTCGACGACGCCGCCGTCCGCGTCGACGACGACGAGCTGGTCGTAGTGGTGTTCGAGCAGGCGGTCGCGGGCGTCTGCGAGCGGCTCGTTCTCCAGCGCTGTGACGATGTGCCCGTGCGCCAGATCGCGCACGCGCTCGGCGGCCATGCGCACGATCGTCTCGACGCCGTCGATGATGCGGGCGGCCGCTTCGGGGCGCAGGGTGATGTCGGGATTGTGCGCCAGCGCGTTGCGGGTGTCGCGGAAGCGGTCGGCCTGCGTGGCGATCTGGCGGGGCGTGCCGGAAAGATGCTCCAGATAGCGGATCGAGTCGCCCATGCCGGGCCGCTCGTTCGACAGGCCGATGGCGCCGGCCAGATTCGCGAGAAAGCGGTCCAGCACCTTGAGGGCGCGCTCTCCGGCGAGCGCCAGATTCGACTCGGCCTCGGCGCGCACCTCGACCATCTCGTCGAGGTAGTCGGCAAGGTCCAGCCCGTGATGAAGCTGTTCCTCGCTCCAGCGACGCCGGCCCCGCTGTCGTCCCCTTGACCGCTGATTCGCCATGGTTCTCCCCTGCCCGCTTGTCAGCCTGCCGCTCGCAGGCGAGTTACGCCATAGGCTACGGCAATGGCCGGAAAGACGGCGCAGATGGCGAACATGGCCGCGTATCCGGTCGAGGCCGCGACCAGCCCCATCACGATCGAGCCGCTGCCGATGCCAAGCTCGAAAGCGGACGTAAAGGTCGCCATCCCGGCGCCACGCCGCTCGGGCCGCACGAGATCGACTGCCAGCGCGGTCATGGCGGGGTGTCCCGCCCCGAAGCCCAGGCCGAACAGCATGCCCGCCAGCAGCAGGAGCGGCAGGCTGGACGTGATCGCCAACGTCAGCATCGCACAGGCGGTGACGGTCATGGCCGGCAGGATCACTGCCCAGCGGCCATAACGGTCAGCAAGCCGTCCGCCGAAGACGCGCGAGGCCAGCACCGCCGCCGCGAAGGCCGTGAAGTACAAGCCCTTGCGCGCGATGTCCCGTTCATCGGCATATAGCAGGACGAACGACGACACGGCGCCGTAGACGAGCGTCAGCAGGACGACCATGATGGCCGGGGTGAGCACGGCGGGCTCGAACAGGCCACCGTCGCGCGGCGTGTCGTAGACCGCGCGGGGCGGCTCGCGCACGAACGCTATGAGAAACATGCCAGTTGCGGCGCAGGCTGCGGAGACCAGAAAGACGGCGCCGGTCCCGGCGCTGTCGCGGATGATCAGCCCGACGAAGGGGCCGATGGCGGTGGCGAAGGTCGACATCAGGCCCCAGATGCCCATCGCCTCACCGCGCCTGCGAGCGGGCGCCAGTTCGGCGACGAAGGAGAACGCGGCGGTGTGAAAGCAGGCCATTCCGACGCCGTGCAGCACCCGGACACCCATCAGCAGCGGGATGTTGCCAGCGACGAGGTACAGCAGCGAGGCAAAGACGAAGATGACCGCGCCTGCCATCAGGAAGCGCTTGCTGCCGCTGCGGTCGATCTCGCGCCCGATGAACGGACGGGGGAACAGCGCCGCGAAAGCGAACACGCCGATGATCAGCCCGACCGCGGCGTCAGTCCCGCCCAGCTCCTCCTTCAAATGCAGGGGCAGAATGGCAAGCATCAGCATGAACGAGGTGAAGAGCGCGAAGCCGGTCGCGCAGGTGAGGAGAAATGGGGCGGTGAACAGCGTCGCGGGCTCGTCGAGCGCGGCCGATCGCGGCGGGGGTGCGGCTGCCGTCACCCGTCGAGCGCCCCGGCGGAGGCGGTCACTCTTCCTCGCTCGCGCTCGGCGACGGGTGGTCCATTTCGTACCGCTTGATGTGGGCCCGCACCTCGCGCGGCGTCAGCCCGGAAACCTCGACGCCCAGCAGTTCTTTCAGGTGGCTCGCGTCGCGATAGCCACTGCGGCGCGCCCATTCCCAGAAGCGCGTCCACGACACGTCTTCGCGGGACGTTTCGGCGGTCGGCTCCTGGCTGACCTGCTCGCGCAGATCCGAGCCGCGCGACATGGTCGCGGGCGCGGCCTGCGGCGCGGGAGGGGCCTCGTGGATTTCCCGGGGCTGGCGTTGCAATGGGGGTGGCTCTGCGGCGTCATCGTCGCGCCGCACGGGACGTGGCGGGCGCTCCGGCTGCTGCAGCTGCACCGGCGGGGCGGACGTCTCACCCCGCTCCTGCCGCTCGTGATGCTCCGGGATAGGCGCGGGCTGGCGCACGAGCGAGACGGGCCGCTCGGCGCCGCGCGCCTGAATCGGGTCCTCGTCGGCAAACTCGGCGCCGTAGCCGAGCGCGACCAGCGCTCGTCCAATGGCGCGGGACTCGGCCTGCTCGACGGGCGAGCCGCCGGACGCGCTGCCATGGGCGGTTGCCGAGCCGCCATCCGGAACGTGAATGACGGCCTTGCAGACGGCGGAATCCCCTTCCAGGGATACCAGCTCCGTCTCGATGCGAGCATCCGGATGCTCGGACCGCAGCCAGTGCAGGCGCCACTTGATGTCCAGGTACAGCGAGCCGTTTTCGAGCTGCCGAAGGTGTGGGCGAGGGTCGAATCGGGTGCTCATGGGGCTTCTTATGCTCCGTCCACGTGACGACGGCGGCGCGCGTCGTTCGTGCCCGCATTATAGCGAGACCGACACCGGTACAATCGCCCTGCAGGCACGGGAGGGGGCGCCATGCAGGTGAGCAGCGATTGGGCCGTCGATCGGAACGGCGACGGCTACCCGGATGACGCGACGGCCAGGCTGGTCGTTGACCTGCCTGAACGGAGCGGGGAGCGCGCCTTCTGGGCCGCGCTGATCGACGCCGCCGCGCGCATAGGGCTGGAGACGCACGCGCTGCCGATGCCGCTGGTTGTCGCGGAAGCGTCCGTGTTGCCGGATGGCGCGGAGCATGTCACCGTCACGGAGATCGCTGATCTGCCCACGGCGAGCGCCTTTGAAGAAACCCGCGCGTCGTCACTGCCGGATGGCGTCGAGCCGGCCCGCTGCCTGACGCGCCTGTGCACTATCGATGGCGCCTTGCTGGACCGCGACGGAGACCGGCTGCCGGACGCGTCGCGGATCGCCCTCGCCCTCCCTGACGAGCTTCCGACGCCGCTGGGCGTCGCGCTGGCGAACCTGGCGGCGCGACTGGGCGTCGAAAGCGGAGGGCTGACGTTTCCGCTCGTGCGCGAGGCCGTCAGCGGCGCCGTCTTCGACGTGCGGCCCGGCGACGGGGCTGCCTCGCTCCGGCGCGTGCCGAACGGTTGGCTGGCCGGGGGCGAGCCTGAGGCGCTGGCCGCGCTTATCGAGCAGGTGGCCGCAACATGGCCCCATGTAACCGCGCCCGAAACCGGGGGCGTGGCCTCGGCGGTCGCCACGCTGCGGCGCTGGTTGGCGGGGGACGGGCCGGAGCCGAACGAGCCGGGCGAGATCATCTGGCAGCGCGACTGGGAAGCGGCGTGGGAGGTCGACCGTTTGATCGAGATGCTGGCAGGGGGTTGGCTGGAGGGCACTGAACACCTGACGGTGTTCGTCAGCGAACCTCTGGCTCAACGCGAGGCGCTGGCCCAGCGGGTGAAGACGCTGCTCGCCGAATACGGCTGCCCGAACGCCCGTGTCACCGTGCTGTGCTCGTTCAAGTTCGGGCTCTGTTGGCTGCGCGAGGTTGTCATTCCTGCCCTTGCAGGTCTCCCGGTCTCGCGTGTGCGGATCAGCTATCCCCCACTGCGAACAGACGGTCCTCTGCGCCCGGAGGGCTTGCTGGACATGCCCATCCGCTGGCTGCAGGAGCTGTTTCCGGGCAACGAACTGCTGGCGGAAGCGCTTCGCATCCCGCTTGAGGCGGTCGAGATGGTGAAACGGCGGCAGGATCGGAGAATCTTCACCGTCGAGGCCTTCGATGAGCATGGCGGCAGCGTGTATCTCGACGAACTGGGCTGGCTCTCGCGTTACCGGCCCTTCGTGGCGGCCATCCCCGACAGCGGCACGGTCGAGGTAACAACTGGCGGCGTATACGGCGTCGGTGCGACGGGCCGAGGGAGCTTCCCACTCCAGACCGACCTCGAAACCTTCTGGGATTTCTGGCAGCAGGAGGTCATTCCGGAGCTGCTGCGGCTGATCGAGGCGCGCGGCGGGGCGCACTCCGCTGCCCAGCCGTTCTTCGGCGAGCTGCTGGCCGAGGTATGGATCAGCGAGCCGAACGAGCCGGTCGGCGTGCGCGAGGAGAACGATTCGGCGGCGGAGGCGTTGGCCGAGGACATCTACTTCACAACGCTCGACGCGATCGAGATGTACGGGCGCGCGCAGACCGGCGAGCGCTGCAACGCCCCAGGGGCGGTCATCCCGCTGGTGCGCGTCACGCCCGGGCAGGCGCCGCGCGCCCGCGTCACGCTACGCGCCGCGCCGGAGCGGCCTGCCCTGCCGCTACCCGCTGTCTGGGTCGACGGCATCCGCCGACACGGCGATGAACTGGCCGTCGACGTGGCTGTAGAGGTCGATGGCGACAGCGGGCCAACCCTCGCCCGCCTGCGCGAACTGGCAGCGATGCCGACGCCCGATGGCGCTTCAATATCTACCATCATCTCCCTCGGAGCCGAATCCGTTGAACTCCGCCTGCCGCTCCCCTCGCTTCTCGCCCCTCGCGGCCCCCGGCCCTCATCCCCCGGCCCTCCAATGGACACCAACATCCACGGTGACGATGTTATGTCGTGGGCGACCGGGCTCGCCACCTTCCCCGAGGTCACGTCCTGGGTGGAAGACCACTCGTATCAGGGGCGGCCGCTGGTCGCGCTGTCGCTGGCGGCGCCGACGCCGGGAAGGCTGCATTCTCCAATGAAGGCTGCCATCTTCAAACCGACCTATCTGGTTGTCGCGCGGCATCACGCAAATGAAATCTCCAGCACGAACGCCGCGTTCCGGCTGGCCTGGCTGTGCGCGACCGATCCCGAGTGGCGGCGCTACCTCGACGCGGTGAACGTGCTGATCCTGCCGTATGAGAATCCGGACGGCGCGGCGCTGCACGCGCGGCTGGCGGCCGAGCCAGGCGCGACCACATGGAAGCACCACCCGGCGCGCTACAACGCGCTGGGTTATGAGTTCGGCGAGGGGACGTTCGATCCCGACACCCGTTTCGGCGAGGCCCGCGTGCGACGCGCGGTATGGGAGCGCTGGCCCGCCGACGCGATCGTCGACAACCACGGGGTGCCGTCGCACGAATGGGTGCAGCCGTTCGCCGGGTTCGGCTCCCCGCCGCGATTCGGCGTGTCGTACTGGATTCCGCAGGCGCTGCTGTACGGCATCGCCCGCTGGGTCGACGCGCCGGAGTATCCCGAGCATCGGGCGGCGGCGCTGGCGTTGCGCGACGCGGTGTCGGCCATCGTGCGCGACACCGACATCGGCGATTGGAACCGCGTCTACGGCGCGAGCTATCGCCAGTGGGGTCAGTCGCGCCTGCCCGACCGCTTTCCGGGCGAGTTTCACGACGACATGCTGTGGCACATCGACTCCGCGCCGCCCGATCCGCAGGGAAGGGGCTTCGCGACCCGCTTCCCGAAGACGACGGTGCTCTCGTGGGTGACGGAGGTAAACGACGAGACGGCCGAAGGCGAGCACCTTGAGCGGGTGGCGCGGGCTCACCTGCTGGCGAACAGGGCGACGCTCGACCTGCTGCTGGCCGCCGCGCCGCCGATCAGCCGGTGGCGGACGGAGCACGGGGACGGGACGGTGACCCTTCGCGTCGGGCGGGCGCGGCCGTTGCGGCTAGGGTGAGTCGGGATGCGGAACGCGTTGGTCGGGAAGCGGGACGCGCTGGCCGGGACGCGGGACGCGGCGGCGACGGGCTCGGATGCCGCGCGCCGATCCTGGTTAGGGCCGGTCTTGTGCCGGCCTCGGCCGTGAGGCCGCCGCGTCGATGCCGGACCGATTTCGAACGGCGGCGCATTGTCAACCCCCGTAGGGGCCGCGGCTTGCCGGGCCCGGCGGCCCGCTGGCCGCGCGCCGCGATGCCCGACCGATCCGGCGGTGTCGTAACGGCCTCGGATGCCTCTGACGGTTTACGTCATGGTCAAGGACGACAACCGGACGTGTATGGGTTTGGCGTCCTTGAACTCCTCATGCACTAGTTGCGCTCACCGCACATGTGCCTGCGTCGTGCCCGGTCCTGCCGGACGGCCAGCGGGCCGTGGGTCGGCGCAAGACCGGCCCCTACAGAGGTCGGCGCGCGCTACCCGCGCCATCCCCGCCACGTCCCGCATCCCGACTCCGTGTGTTGCCCCGCTGCGGACGTGCTGGCATGATGCGGACGTGCTGGCATGATGCGGCGGTCTGGCGCGTGCGAAAGTGGGAGAGGGGGAGGCGATATGCAGGAGCAGGAGCGCGGGATCGAGTACATCAGCCAACCGGAGGGCGAGGCGCGGCCGTTCTCGCGGGCGACGAAGGCGGCGGGATTGGTGTTCGTGTCCGGCATCTCGGGCGGCGTGCACGGCACGGCCACCGAGGAAGCCCGCGCGGCCGTCAACAACATGAAGGCGGTGCTGGAGGAGGCCGGGTCGTCGCTGGAAAAGGTGATCCAGGTGACGCTGTTGATTACCAACTCAGCCGACTACCAGGAGATCAACGCCGAATACGTGAAGCACTTTCCGCATGGGCTCCCGGCCCGCCACACGGCGCGCTTCGGGGTCCCAACCCAGGCCAAGTGCGGCTTCGCCTGCATCGCGCTGGCGTGACGCGGGAGTACGCAGAACGGAGTCAACGATGAGCGGCAACGCCCCGGCGACGTGGGTCTACGTTGGAACGTTCACCCATCACGGCCCCGGCGAGCGAGGCCGGGCCGACGGCTTCTATTGCTACTCGTTCGACAGCGACAGCGGCGCGCTGCGGCTGGCGCAGGAGATCCCTGACGTTCCCAGTCCCGCCTTCCTTGCGCTGGCGCCCGATGGCAGGACGCTGTACGCCGTCAACGAGGTTCCCAGCATCGACGGGCACGATGGCGGCGCGGTGAGCGCCTTCGCCCGCGATCCGGGGACTGGGCGGCTCAGCTTTCTCAACCGCGAGGCGTCACACGGCGGCGATCCGTGCCACCTCATGGTCGACGCCACCGGGCAGTACGTCCTCGTCGCGAATTACGCGACCGGCAGCGTGGCCATGTTGCCGGTCGAGAGCGACGGCTCGCTCAAGCAGGCCAGCGACATCCACCAGCACAGCGGCTCCAGCGTGCATCCAGTGCGGCAGCAGGGACCCCACGCGCACTCGATCACACCGGATCCGACCAACACCGTCGCGCTGGTCGCCGACCTCGGACTCGATCAGGTGCTCATCTACCGCATCGATCTGGAGCTCGGGAGGCTCGCGCCGCACGACCCGCCGTTCGCCAGCCTGCATCCGGGCGCGGGGCCGCGCCACCTTGCGTTCCATCCCGGAGCGTCGTTCGTCTACGTCATCAACGAGCTGGACTCGACCATAACAGCGTGCCGCTGGGACCTTGTCGGCGGCGTGCTGGAGCCACGGCAGACCATCTCGACGCTGCCGGAGGGATTCGACGGCAGGAACTCCTGCGCGGATGTCCACGTCAGGCCGGACGGCAGGTTTCTCTACGGCTCGAACCGGGGACACGACAGCATTGCCATCTTCGCCATCGACCCGCTCGACGGCACGCTTGCGCCGGCAGGACACCAGTCAACGCTGGGCGAGGAGCCGCGCAACTTCGGAATCGACCCAACGGGACGCTATCTGCTGGCCGCCAACCAGAACAGCGACACGATCGTCACGTTCCGCGTCGACGGGGAGTCGGGGCGTCTGGAAGAGACGGGCAACGTCACGATGGCGCCGTCGCCGGTGTGCCTGCTGTTCGCAACGCGTGACGCGTAGTTTGGGGAGCGTCACCGCACGAGGAAGCCGCCGCTAAGCGGGTCGTCAGGCTCGATCACGAAGGTGTGAAAGCCGGTGAGGTAACCGCGTCCGGCGATCTCGGGGACGACGGCGGCGACGCCTCCGACGCTCGTTTCGCGCAAGACGCGGCCGGTGAAGCGGGCTCCGGTGATGCTCTCGTGCGTGTAGAGCTGCCCGGTCTCCAGCGCGCCGGTGGCGTGCAGCCAGGCAACGCGCCCCGCCGTGCCGGTGCCGCAGGGGGAGCGATCGACCTCGCCGTCAGCGAAGATGGTGACGTTGCGGCCATCGGCGCCGGCTGTCGGGGGACCGGTGACGATCGTGCCGTAAATGCCGCGCAGCTCCGGCTCGGTCGGGTGGACGACGTCCAGCGCCGCCTCGACCGCCTGCTTGACGGCCATGCCGAAGTCGATCAGGTCGCGCACACGGCCCGATTCGATCGTCAAACCCGCGGCGCTCGCGTCGGCAAGCGCGTAGAACGCGCCGCCGAACACGACCGGCACGCGCAGGCGGCCGTGCGCGATGTCGATCTCGACGAGGTCGGCGAACACGAACGAGGCCACGTTCTCGAAGGCGACCTGCCTCGCGCGGCCGTCGACAACCCGCGCCGTGGCGCGCACGAATCCGGCGGGAGTGTCGTAGCCGATAGTCGCCGAATCTCCCTCACAGGGGAACGAGCCCGTTTCGATCAGCGCGGTGGTGAGGGCGATGATGCCGTGCCCGCACATCGTGGAGTACCCCTCGTTGTGCATGAACAGCACGCCGTAGTCCGCGTCTGGCGTCACCGGCGGTGTGAGAATCGCGCCGTACATGTCGGCGTGGCCGCGCGGCTCCCACATCAGCGCCCGGCGAACGTGGTCGTGCCGGTCCAGCATCTCCCGACGCCGTTCGAGGATCGTCGCGCCCTTGAGCGGCGGCAGACCGGAAGTAACGATCCGTAGCGGCTCCCCCCCAGCATGCGCGTCGATCGTCGTGCAGGTCCTCCGCTTAGTCATTGCGCCACTCCCCTGGTTGCCCGTCCCTGGCTGCTGACGAGTAGTGTACGCGCGGACGAACGCCGTCGAGCCCGGTTGAGATCGGCCACGGTGGTAGGCTTCTCCCCGGCCGCGACGAGCGGCGGGATCGCGCGTAACGGCAACGCACGGCTAATGACGAGCAACAGTTCACGCACGCAAATGTCCGGCGGCAGGTGGCGCGGGCACGCCGACCCGAAGGCGGCTCGCCGGAGCAGGGTTTGGGTCCCGATCTTCGCCGGGACATTGCTGCTATTCGCCCTGCTCAACGTTTACATGAATCTCAACCAGGAGCGGTTGCCGGACGAGGTCGACGGGGTGACGATCTTCGAGACGCTGACCGGGGGGGAGGCAAACGGCCCGTTCGCCTACGACGTGATCCCTCCGGCCGGTGGACCGCACGCCGAACTGGCCCACCTGTGCGGGCTGTACCGGACGCCGCTGATCGACGAGCACGCGGTGAAGTCGCTGGCCACCGGAGCCGTGTGGGTGGCCTATGACCCCGACCTGCCGGACAACGACGTCGCGCTGCTGCGTGACGAAGCCACCGGCCAGCTCGACGTGATCCTGGCTCCGTATCCCGGACTGGACACGGCCGTGGTGCTCACCGCGTGGGAGCGGCAACTGCGGCTCGACCGCGCGGACGATCCGCGCCTTCCTTTCTTCATCCACGTCTACCAGAACAGCGAGCGGGCGCCGGACGTTGACGAGACGTGCGCGATCGGCGTCGGGCCGCGTGCCCCGTAATTGTGCGCGCGGCACAAGACCGCCAGTGTGCGTTCGTCGGCTCACCCGTGGCGCGCGCCGCCCGATATGCGTACCCTTGCCTGGCGGGCGCCGCACGCGTGGGATGACCGCGCCGCACGACGCTGACACACGAGGAGGTCTGGCGCGTGGCACTCGACATCGCCCCCACCGGTCACAGGACGCCGGCGCGCAGCGCTGATGAGGTGCTCCAACAGTGCCGAGACGACGATGTCCAGTTCGTGAACCTGCAGTTCACGGACGTGATGGGCATCGTCAAGATGGTGACGATCCCAATCGACGTGTTCCCGAACGTTATCGCGCACGGCCAGTGGTTCGACGGCTCGGCGATTGCCGGCTTCGCCCGCATCGCCGAGAGCGACATGTTCCTGATGCCCGACCTGGCGACGTTCAATGTCATCCCTTGGGACCGGGGCCGCAACACGACCGCGCGGGTCATTTGCTGGGTGCACAAGCCGAACGGCGAGCTGTTCATGGGCGACCCGCGCGCGGTGCTGCTGCGCCAGCTGGAGCGGCTGGCCGAGCTGGGCTACGCCTACAACACCGGCCCGGAGCTGGAGTTCTTCCTGTTCCGCAAGGAGGGCAACGACATTTCCGTCCTGCCCCACGACCGCGCCGGATACTTCGATCTCTCAACCGACCTGGCGGCCGACGTGCGGAAGGACATGATCCGCGCGCTACAGCAGATGGGCATCACCGTCGAGGCCGGGCACCACGAGGTGGCCGTCGGCCAGCACGAGATCGACTTCGAGTACGCCGACGCGCTGACGACCGCGGACAACGCCACGACCTTCAAGTTCACCCTGAAGGCGATCGCCCAGCAACACGGGCTGCACGCGACGTTCATGCCCAAGCCGGTTGAGGGCATCGCGGGCTCCGGCATGCACACGCATCAGTCGTTCGGCCTGCTGGACAGCGGCGAGAACGCCTTCATCGACAGCGACGACTCCTACGGACTGTCGCGCATCGCCAAGCACTTTATCGCCGGGCAGCTGGCCCACGCGCGCGGCATGACTGCCGTGCTGAACCCGCTGATCAACTCCTACCGCCGCCTGGTGCCGGGCTATGAGGCGCCGGTCTACATCTCGTGGGCGCGCCAGAACCGCTCGGCGCTGATCCGCGTGCCGATGATTCGGTCCGGCCGGCCGGCGGCCACCCGCATCGAGCTGCGCTGCCCGGACCCCTCCTGCAACCCGTACCTGGCCTACGCTGTCATGCTGGCGGCCGGGCTGGACGGCATCGAGCGCGAGCTGCCATTGCCGGAGCCGGTCGAGGAAAACCTGTACCTGTTCACCGAGGAAGACCTGGCCCGGCGCAACGTCGGCACGCTGCCGACCACGCTCGGCGAGGCGATTGGCGAGCTGGCCGAGGACGAAGTCATCAAGGACGCGCTCGGCGACCACGTCTACGAGCGCCTGACCGAGGGCCAGCGCCGCGAGTGGAGCGCCTTCTGCGGCTACGTCACCAGCTGGGAGCGCGAGCGCTATCTCGAGGTCTATTGACGGCGTGATGCGGGGGTTCGTTTCGCTGGCGCGTCGTGCCGCGACGATGTATTGAGCCTGAGGAACGACAGGTGAAGATCGCCGCGTATGCGATCTCGAGGAACGTAGCGGCGCACGTCGAACGCTTCATGATGGACGTCGCGGACGCCGATCTCTTCATCGTCGCCGACACCGGCAGCACCGACGACACGGTCGAGCGGCTGCGGGCGACGCGCGCCATCGTGCACGAGGTCACGGTGACGCCGTGACGCTTCGACTCGGCCCGCAACGCGCTCGATCTCATTCCGGAGGACATCGACATCTGCTTCTTGCTGGATCTCGACGAGGTCTGGAGCCAGGCTGAAGCAAGCAGGTGGCGAACACGACGAGGCGCGTCTGGCACTTCCCCAACCATGGCAACTCGCGCTCGCAGTACCTGCCACTGCTGCGAATCGCGGCGCGTGTCACAGAGTACCCTGATTTGACGCGCGTCTATGAGATTTTCATGCGAGGTGGCTCCTGATCACCAGCAACTGTTGACGGGAGAGGTGACATGGTCGTATGCTGGCGTGAAATACCGACGTTGCTACACGCACATCGTGCGTTCGATCGTGGAGGAGGCGCCGGAGCATGGCTCAACCGTCGCGCCGCTTCACGCCCACCTACTGGGTCAATCATCTGACGACGTTCGAAGCCTGCCCGCAGAAGTACTTTCTCAAGCATGTCCGCAAGCGCAAGGGCCGCATCGTCGCCGCGGCAGAAATGACGCGCGGGAGAATCACGCATGAGGTGCTGGCTCAGGCATTCAAGGTGTTCGCGGGGCGCCGGTCGTTCCCTGCCGACCTGCGCGGCGAGATCGAAGCGCGGGTAACGCCTGAATCAGAGCTGGCGCGCGTCGACAGGGTCCGTGAAATCGACATGATTCACGATTGGGTCGACGCCGCGGTCGAATCGTTCGACCCGCGCAAGTCGGTCCATGTGGTTGAGCGCAGCTACGGCTTCAGCTTTCGTGGCAAGGGAGCTGAGCTTCCGTTCATCGTGAAGGCCAAGGTCGACCTGCTCGTGCGCGTGGACGCCGTCGAGATCGAGCACATCGACTGGAAGACCGGCAGACGCCACCCGGCCGACGAGCTTCAAGCCGTCGTTGCGCGCATCGCCGTCGGCAGCGCGCTCGACGAGGCACGTGTGCGCTCGACAACGACCTATCTCAGCTCTCGAGAGTCGGATAGTCGCTACCTCACCAGGGATGAGGCGCGCCCAATCGTCGGTCGCATCCGGAGCATTGCCCGCGAGATCGACGAGAATCACGTCAGCGGGGAGTGGGCGCCGATCCAGTCCCGCCAGTGCGAGCGCTGCCAGTATTACCAGCACGGTTGCATCCTGTTCGCCCGGAGCGGAGCGGACCCGATGAAGGACGACCCTTGAAAATTCTCTGCTCTGGTGACATCCACATCGGACGCCGGTCCAGCCGCGTGCCGGAAGGCCTCGATAGCGCCCGGTTCTCCACGGCCGCTGCGTGGGATTCGATCGTAGATGTCGCGCTGCGGGAACGGGTTGATCTGCTGGCGCTCAGCGGCGACGTGGTCGACCGGGCGAACCGCTACTTCGAAGCGTTCGGGCCGCTGGAGCGTGGGCTGCGCCGTCTCGCGGAAGCGGGCATCGACACGATCGCGGTGGCGGGTAACCACGACTTCGATGTCCTACCGCTGTTGAAGCGCGGCGCGGCGGGTGAGCGGCTGCATCTGCTGGGCCAGGGCGGGCAGTGGGAGCGCCGGACGATTCTCAGCGGTGGGGACGCCGTGTTGCACGTCGACGGCTGGTCGTTCCCCAGCCAACAGGTGCGCTTCAACCCGCTCGCGTCGTATCCGATCGGCCCCGACGACGGGCTGCCGGTGCTGGGCCTGCTGCACGCCGACCTCGACCAGCCGGGCAGCGTCTATGCGCCGGTGACACTGGCGGACCTGGGCCGCCAGCGGGTGGCGCTCTGGCTGCTGGGACACATTCACCACCCATCAATCAGGCATATCAGCGGGGTGACGCTCATGTATCCGGGCTCACCGCAGGGAATGGACCCCGGTGAGACAGGTCCGCACGGTCCCTGGCTCGTCGAGCTGCTTCCGGGACGCGCTCCCGAGGCGCGGCAGTTCCCGACGGCGCGCGTGCGCTACGAGCCGCTGGCGATCGATGTCAGTGACGTTGAGGATCAGGACGCACTGCTCAACACTGTGACCAGCGCGGCGCAGATCCATCTCACGGAAGTTGCGGCGGCTGGTGGTGACCTCGAATGCGTGGCGTTTCGGGTGACGGTGACGGGACGCACGCCGATTCACCGCGACGTGGCGGAACATCTGAAGCACCTTCCGGGCGACTTAAGCCTGCACGCGGGACACGTCCAGGGATTCGTCGAGAAACTGTCGCTCGACACGCGCCCTGCGCTCTCGCTCGATGAACTGTCGCGGCGCAACGATCCGCCCGGGGCGCTGGCCCGCACGCTGAGCGCGCTCGAAGCGAATGATGACGCGGAGGCCTGCCGGCGGCTGATCGACGACACGCTGGCGAGGTTGCGAACGGTGGAGCGGCACGCGGTGTACGCGGGGATCGCGGACGTCGGGACGCTCGACCGCGCCGTCGCGCGGGAGCACCTGCTGCGTGAGGGATACCAGCTGCTGGACACGCTCGTGGCGCAGAGGGAGCGGGCGTCGTGAGTGCGAGGCTCAGCGTCAGGTTCGACCGGCTCGACGTGCGCCGTATGTACGGCATCGACGCATCTTTCGTCGTCGACGGGCTGTGCTCGGGCGTCAACGTCATTCACGGTCCGAACGCATCCGGCAAGACGACCCTCACGCACGCCCTGCTGACCCTGCTGTGGCCTTCGTCCCCGATGTCCCCGCAGGCGGTGGTGGCCGGGGCGTTTGAGTTCGACGGCGCGCGCTGGCTGGTCGAGTACGACAACGGAGGCAAACGCTGCCAGCGAGACGGCGTCGACGCGGACCACCCGATTGTCGCGGCAGACAGCGAGCGGTATCTACTGGCGCTACACGTCCTGCTGGCGGCCGACAATCGCTCGTTCGCCGAAGCGATCCTGCGTGAGTCAGCCGGTGGCTACGATGTGGGCGCGGCGATACAGGCGTTGAAGCTCACCCAACGTCCGAGCGCGCCGCAGCGACTGAAGGGACTGCGCGATCAGGCGACGCAGGACCGGCAGGCCGCCCTCGCGGCTCAGCAGCGATTGCTGGACGAAGAGCGCACGCTGGAAGGCCTGAACCGCGAGCTCGACGAGGCGCGAGAGGCTGACAGGAAAGTTGCGACGCTGCAGAAGGCGCTTGATTGCCGCCTCGCGCGCAGCGCGCGGGATGACACGCTCGCACAGCTCACGACGTTTCCCGACGTGATGGAACGACTTTCAGGCGACGAGCGAGAGACACTTCGGGACCTGCGGCTGCGCCAGGAGGAGGCGCGCGCCGCGATTGCCGCCGAGTCCCAGCAGATGTCCGACGCGGTGGACCGGCAGCGGCGCGCCCGTCTGGATGAGCGCGTACCCGGCGGACTCGTTGCGGCACTACGGGAGCGTTGCTCGGAGCTGCAGGACATCACATCCGCCACACGGGCGGCGGAAACCCGGCGTGATGACGCGTCAGTTCAGCTTGAGACGGCCCGGCGTTCGCTCGGGGCGCTGGCGGACGACTCACGTCTGGCCGGACTGGGTGTCGTGGAATTCGATCAGCTCGCGGAGCTGGCACAGCGACACGCGACGGTCCGTGCGCAGCTCGCGGCACTGGAGGCATTGCACACGTGGCTCGGGCCGATCGCGTCGAGCCAGCCGCTGGATCCCGAAGAGCGACGACGACTGGATGCGGGCATCCACGCGCTCGACCAGTGGCTGCGGCACGAGCGCGCCGAGGCGCCGGCTGGCAAGGCGAATCAGCGGCGCACATTGCTGTTGATCGCCGGCATCGCAGTGATCGTGCAGAGCATCGTGCTGGGGATCGTCGCCCATCCGGCCGCGCTCATCCTTGTGGTGACCGGGGCGTGGCTGGTGTACGTGGCTCTCAAACAGGGCCGCTCTCGGAGCGCTTCCGAGGCGACTTCCGCGACGGAGCTGGTGCGCGCTGAATACGAGCGCTTGCAGCTCGACGCGCCCTCAACGTGGCACTCAGCGGAGGTGGAACTGCTGATCGAGACCCTGGCGCAACAGCAACGGTCACGCGCCCTCGATGAGGAGAAGCGGCAACGCTGGGATTACGTTGCTGACGAGCGCGTCGCGCTGCAGGCTCGCAGCGCCGAAGCACAGGCAGAAATCGACGCGGCAGCCACGCGGTTTGGCGCGGCGCCCGGACGCGACCCAGCGAGCCTGTACGTGCTGGCCAGCAATCTCGTGCAATGGCAGCACGCGCGCGACCGCTTGAATGGAACGGCGGCGGAGATCGCCGCGCTCAGGACCCGCCTCGCGGCCACGTTCGACGAGCTCAACGCGACGCTGGCCTCATATGACTACGCGACCGTCGCGAAACAGGCGGAAGCGCTCGGTTGCATCGAGGACCTGACACAGCGGGAACGAGATTGGAACGAGGCTCAGGCGAGCCACGAGCGCAGCACCCGGCTGCTGCGCGAGCAGCTCAGACCGCAGCTAGAGCGCCGGGAAGCGGATATTCACGCGTTCTTCGAGCGTCTCGACATGAACGAGGAGGACGAGCATCAGCTCACCGGTCTGCTGGACCAGCTGGAGGCCTACCGGCTGGCGCGGGAAGCGTCCCAGCGTGCCAGGCTGGAGTGCGAGCGCGCGGAACAGGCGCTCGGCGACGACGGCCATCTGGCCGATGAAGCCGCTACGGAGATTGAACGGCGGCTGGAGGACGCTCGCGAGCACAGCGCGGAGCAGGACGAGATTCGCGACGAGATCGCGGCGGTAACGGCGCGGGTCGCGGAGGCCAAAACGAAGCACGATCTTGAACGGGCACTGGCCGCTGAGCAGATGCATGGCGAGCAGTTGGCCGAGGCCCGCGAGCAGGCCTACGCGCAGGTCGCGGGCTGGAGCATCGCCGACTTCGTCCGAGAGGAGACGCGGGACAACGACCGCCCGCTCGTCTTCCACCGGGCGCGTGAGCTGTTCGTCAAGATCACCCACGGGCGCTACCGGCTGGAACTGAGCGACACCGAGCCGCCCGCCTTCCGGGCCATCGACAACGTCACCGGCGCCGGACACGCGCTGCACGAGCTGTCGAGCGGGACCCGTCTCCAGCTTCTGCTGGCGGTGCGGGTGGCGTTCGTCGAACATCAGGAGCAGGGCGTAATGCTGCCACTCATCTTCGACGAGACGCTTGGCAACAGCGACGAGCAGCGGGCGCGCGCCATCATTGACGCCACCATAGAGATCGCTGGCTCCGGACGTCAGGTGCTGTACCTGACCGCGCAACACGACGAGGTGCGCAAATGGCAAGCGGTGATGTCCCAGCATCCCGAGGTTCCGTTCCGCTTGCTGGATCTGGCCGAGATTCGCGATCTCGCTGACTGGGAGCGTCTGCCGCCGGTCGCGCACGTGGAGTGGCCCGTGATCACGATCCCCGAGCCGGACGGCTTGAGCCATGACGACTATCGCGAGCTACTGCGCGTTCCCGGCATTGACCCGCGCGCGGAGAGCGATGGCGGGCTACACCTCTGGCACCTGATCGACGACACTCACGCGCTGCACCGCCTGCTTTCGCTGCACATCGAAACGTGGGGACAACTACGCGCCATGGCCGATCTGGGCGGCGCGGACCTGCTCGACGGTCAGGAGCAGATCGTTCGACGCTGCCACGCGCGCGCGGATGTCATCAAAGAAGCCTGCGCCTGCTTCCGCGCAGGGAGGGGACGCCCCGTCGACCGCGCCGTGATAATCGAGTGCGGCGTCATCACGCCGGTGTTCATCGACCGTGTCGCGGCGCTCGCGCGGCGTGTCGACGGTAACGCCCAGAGCTTGATCGCGGCGCTGGACCGTGGCGAGATTTCGCATTTCCGCGGCGCGATGCGCAACGACCTCCAGCGCTTCCTCGAAGAAGGCGGCTACCTTGCCAGCGACCGGCCGCTAACGATCGACGAGGCCCGAACGCGGGTTGTCGCGGCGGCTTCCAGCGATCTCCACGATGGACGCGTGACCGTAGAGTTCATTCGTGACACGCTTGAAGCAGTCTGGAGTCACGATTCGCCGGAATGGTCTGGCGAGGATGAGGCAGGAGCACTCGATGTCTGACACGCCGCACGCGGAGCAGGCGGACACGACGTCCGACTGGACCCCAACCGAGCGCATAAGCTGGTTCCCAATCCCGAAGGAAGAGGACCTCGATCCGCGCGTGGCCGAGCTGGTCGCGCTGCAGCGAGAGAAGCTCGGGGCGCCCAACAACGTCGTGCGCGTCCACTCCTGGCGACCCGACCTGATGATGCGCTGGCTGGAGCTGTACGAGTTCATCAGCAAGGCGCCATCGGGGCTGACGCGCGTCGAGCGCGAGATGATCGGGGTGGTCGTCTCGTCAGAGAACCGTTGCATGCTCTGACTCACCAATCACGGCGCCGAGTTGCGGCGCCTGACGGGTGACCCAGTCCTCTCGGAGCGCATCGTGCAGGATTACCGGCGGGCTGGACTGGACGCGCGCATGCGGGCCATCCTCGACTACGCGATCAAGATTACGCGCTCGTCGGTCGATTGCAGGGAGGCGGACATCGAGGCGCTGAAGGCGCACGGCCTGTCCGACGAGGACGTCTACGACGTCATCCAGACCGCCGCGATCTACAACTTCAACAACCGCGTCGCCAACGCGTGCGGCTTCATCCCGGACCGCGCGTTTCACGGGACGTTCCGCGGTGAGCGGTGAGCGGTGAGCGGTGAGCGGTGAGCGGTGAGCGGTTAAGTGGGACCACGGCGTCGGTTGCGTGTCACGTCTCACTTTGCTTGAGCCGCGAGCGAGGGCGCGAGGCCGCCTGCGCGAACCCCTCTCCGCTCACCGCTCACCGCTACCCGCTCACTAGTCGCCGGCGACCGGTTGCGTAACGACGCGCTTCGAGGCGCGCAGGCGGCGACGCTCGATCAGCTCTGGGGACGGCAGCTTGATGTTGCGAGCCAGCCGCAGCGTTGCCAGCAGCCGGATGACCAGGGCGGAGAGATCGAACTGCTTCCAGGACATGCCGTGGTAGGCCATTGCCGGGAAGGCATGGTGGTTATGGTGCCAGCCTTCGCCGAAGGCCAGCAGGCCGACGATCCAGTTGTTGCGGCTCATGTCCTTGATGTCGAATGGCCGGTCGCCGAAGGTGTGGCAGACGGAGTTAACCGCCCAGGTGACGTGATTCACGACCGCGATGCGCACAAAGCCGCCCCAGAGCAGGCCCTGCCAGCCGGCGAGCAGGTACGGGATGAGCAGCCCCAGCCCGACCCACACCAGAAAGGTGCGGTCGATGAAGGTAATGACCGGGTCTGCCATCAGCCGCTTGGCGTAGCGCTCTTTGTCCGGCGGCGGCGCGGAGAAGATCCAGCCAACATGCGCGTGGATGAAGCCCTCCAGCGGGGAATGGGGATCGCCTTCCTGATCCGAGAAGGCATGATGCTTCAGGTGATTGGCGGCCCAGTCGATCACGCGTCCCTGCACGGCCATCGATCCCAGAATGAGGAACAGCGCCTTGAGTGGCGTGCTGACCTCGAAGCTGCGGTGGGTCAGCAGCCGGTGCAGGCCGACCGTCACGCCGAGTCCCGTCGCCATGTACAGGACGAAGAACAGCGTCAGCTCAGACCACCCGATCCACTGATGCCAGAGCGTGTACATGGCGTAGGCAGTCGCAATGAGGGGGCCGACGACGAAAAAGAGCAGCACGCTCTGCCGTAGCTTGCTTGGTTTCACGGGCAATCCTGTCATGGTGCGCTCACGTTCGGCGCCCGATGCGCCACAACGGCCGGTTTGACGCGACGAAGCATTCGTCGCGGATCAGCCTCCCCAGTTTCAATTGCTGTCCCTTGAGACGCCATCGAGCACGTCGATGAAGAAATCGTGACGGGCCGTGGGAGGCATGCGGTTCCGTCAATACTGCCCTACGGGTCGTCGTTCCTAACGTGACTGGGCGCGACAGACAGTGCGATGAGGGATTGAGCGCGGAAGGCAGCCCCGCCTCTTGGACGTCAGTGTACCATTCCGCTCCGTGGGCGCGCTTGCCAGGGGTGATACGCTGATGCTACGTCGCTTGTCGTTCGTGGCAAGCAGCGTGCGCGTTCTGGTAACACAGGCGCAATCGGCGCTTGACGCGCAGAAGGGAAACGATCATGGCAACGGGAACGATCAAGACCATCCGTGATGACAAGGGATTCGGGTTCATCACGCCTGATGGCACGGCAGGCCGCAACGACGTGTTTTTCCACAGCTCCGCCGTCGACGGCATGGGCTTCGACAGCCTCCGCGAGGGGCAGCGAGTCAGCTTCGACGAGGAGCCAGATCCCCGTGACGCCAGCCGGCGCCGCGCGGTAAACGTCTCCATCCTCGACGAGTAAGCACGTAGCGCACGCCCGTCAGGATCAGCCGGTCCGCCTTGCATGGCGGACCGGCTATTCCTCATCCCGCCGCGGCGGCACGGATCGTCGCCGCCAGGACGCGCCCTCCCGCGTTGATCTCGTCGATGGTCAGCCCACCGTAGCCCAGCAACAGGCCGGGACGTTGCCGGGCATGCAATACGGGTGGACGGTGCTGACGATCACGCCCTGCTCGCGACAACGGGACGGGATCGACCGTCGCGTCAAGTTCGAGGAACTCGTGCAGGCCCGCCTCCAGTCCCCGTGGCCGCGCGACATCGGACACCGGCGCGAGCGTCGCGCTCAGCGCCTGGCGCTTGTCCCCGCAGTGGCGGCGCATGCGGCGGATGTGGCGCTCCAGGTGGCCTTCCCGAACGAACGCCGGCAGCGCCCGCTGCAGCGGCCACGACGCGTGAAAGTCGCTGATGCGCTTGAAGTGCTCCACGCGTTCCCGCAGTGGGGGCGGCACGACCAGGTAGCCGACCCGCAACGCCGGTGACAGCACCTTCGAGAACGTCCCGATGTACGCGACCCGACCGCCGTCGTCCAGCCCAGCCAGCGCCTGCAACGGCGGCGCGTCGAAGCGGAATACGCTGTCGTAGTCGTCTTCGACGACCAGCGCGTCATTGGCGCGCGCCCATTCCAACAGCGCCATCCGACGGCCAACCGGCATGCGCGCCCCCAGCGGGTACTGGTGCGACGGGGTGACGTAGACGAAGATCGGCGCGCCCGGACCGCTCGGAATGAGATCCACCTGCATCCCGTCGTGATTGACCTGGACCGGCAACAGTTTCGCCCCGCGCGCCTGGAGCGCCTGGCGCGCCAATGGATAGCCCGGCTCCTCGAAACCGACCGTGTCCCCCGGCTCGATAATAGCCCGCGCGATCAGGTCGACGGCCTGAATCGCGCCCGCCGTCACGACCACGTCCCCCGCGCCGCAGGCCACGCCCCGCCAGCGACGCAGGTAGCCCGCGATCGCCTCGCGCAGCTCAGGGTCGCCGGCCGGGGCGCCGTAGTCGGAGGGGGGCAACTGGCCCGCAACATCGTTCCAGACTCGCCGCCAGACATCGCGCGGCAAATCCGTCGGTTACGGCTTGCCGAGCCGGAACTCGATGGCGCCCGGAACGTCTACCTCCAGGTCCGGCAACGGCGTGATCGGGCGCAGCCAGCGCGGCGAGCCGAGCGGCACGGGCAGCGACGGCCTGGGCAGGGGCGGCAGATCCCCGGAGACGAGCGTGCCGGAGCCGTGCCGCCCCTCGACATAGGCATCGGCGAACAGCTCATCGTAGGCGGCCAGCGCCACGTTGCGCGAGACGCCGATCTCCTTTGACAGCACCCGCGTCGATGGCAGCCGCGTGCCGGCCGCCAGCCGACCGTCGAGAATCGCGCGCCGCATCTGTTCCGTGAGCTGGCTTTGGAGCGGCTGAGTCGACGAACGCTCGAGCAGGACCGGCAAATCCATCATCGCCCCCGACGTGGTTCCATCACAGGCGCCAGTATCCGCCCATTCGGCCAGGCCACAACCGACGCGCGCCTAGCTCGACTACCAGGAACACGGGGGCCACTGCCAGGAAACCCACGGCAGGCCATCCCAGGGCGAGGATAACGAGGAACGGCGTCACGCCCCGCGAGCGAAAGACGAGGTCACCGGCGACTCCAGAAAAGGCAGCCAGTACGAATAGCCCGAGCAGACCGCGCTCGGTCGAGAGCCAGCTCAAATAGAAGACAGACCCGGCCACCACGACCAGCAGGGCGGCGCCCCACTGTGACCGAAACCACTGCGCTGCCATCGTCGCACTCAAGCCACTCAATGAACGAGATCGCAAACACGCGAAGCATTCTGCGGGGTTCGTCTACCGCACGCTCTGGACTCCGAGGATGCCGGCCGTCGTGCGCAGCCGCGCCTGGGCCGCGCGCACGTTGCGGCCCTCGGCGGCGCTGACGATGATGTCGGTCGCCATGTCGCGCAGGATGTCGAGCGCCGCCGGCGTGTTCAGATCGTCCTCGATCGCGGCGAAGAAGCGTCGCTCGAAGCCAGCGCCGTCGAAATCGTCGCCGTGGCGCGAATCGAGATGCGCCGCCTCCTTCATAAGGCTCGCCAGCCCTTCGAACTCGGCCGGGCCCGTGTCGCGGTAGTTCCAGGACTCCCGGTAGTGGTTGGAGTGCAGGTAGAGGCGCAACGCGTCCGGCGAATGCACGCGCATCACGTTGCGGGCCAGCACCAGGTTGCCCAGAGACTTGCTCATCTTCTCGCCCTGGTAGCACACCATGCCGACATGCATCCAGACCTGACAGAACGGCGCCTCGCCGGAGGCGTGCTGTGATTGCGCGATCTCGCTTTCATGATGCGGGTAGATCAGGTCGCTGCCCCCGCCGTGCACGTCGATCCGCGGTCCCAGGTAGCGCATCGCCATCGCGGAGCACTCAATGTGCCAGCCGGGACGACCCGGTCCCCAGGGGCTGTCCCAGGCAGGCTCGCCGGGTTGCTGCCCCTGCCAGAGGATGAAATCGAGCGGGCCTTCCTTGCGGGGGTCGTCGGGGTCGGCGCCCCGCTCTCGCGACAGCGCGAGCATTTCCTCGGAGCTGTGCCCGGAGAGCGCGCCATAATCCTCGTCCGCCGCGACACGGAAGTAGACGTTCCCACCGCATTCGTAGGCGTAGCCGCCGGCCACCAGCGCCGAGGTCAGCTCGACAATCTGTTCGACCTCCTCGCTGGCGCGCGGGAACACCTGCGGCCAGAGCACGTTCAGCGCCGAGAGATCCTCGACGAGACGCCGCGTGTGCCGGTCGCCAAGCAGATCCCACTGGTCGTCGTCCCGCTTCGCCCGCTTGAGTATGTCGTCGTCGATGTCGGTCACGTTCTGGACGTACTTCACTCGCCAGCCGATGTGCTGGCAGTAGCGATTGAGCACGTCGAACGTCAGATAGGTCATCGCGTGCCCGACGTGGGTCGTGTCGTAGGGAGTGACGCCGCAGACGTACATGCGGACGGTGTGTCCGTCGAGCGGTGTAAAATCCAGCTTCCTGCCGGACATCGTGTCGTACAGCTTCACGCGGCTCCCCATCCTCACATGCATACCGGCACGACGGCGCAATGCGCGTGTCGCTTGCACAACTATGCCTGGCTGTCCTGGTCGAACGCGCGCGCCAGCGCCACTATTCCCCACCACGGCCGGGGCGCGATCCAGGCGGCGAAGTATCCCACGCGTCGGCGTTGGCTGTCAGGCCGGAAGCGAGTCGCGCCCGCGGCGGTCTCGAATGTGCTAATCGCCAGGGACGCAGAACGTACAATTGACCGCGACAGGCGCGGAGCACGGTCGATCAGGACTGGACAACGCAATGGCGGCGAGCGACGAGACGGACCAAGGGGCACAGCGCGACGCGCGGGCCGGGACAAACAGCCGCGCGCGGGGCCGCCGCGTGCCGCCGAGCTGGGCGGACCGTCCGGCACAGATCGACAATCCGAACCTGAACAGCGCGACGCGCGCGGGCAAGCCGACCGAGGACGAGCGGCTGCTGGAAAGCCCCGGCGAGCAACGCCCCGACAGCGCGTTCGTCAGTTCCGACCCGTGGCGGGTGCTGCGCATCATGGGCGAATTCGTCGCCGGCTTCGACGCGCTCGCGGAGATAGGCAAGGCGGTGACGATCTTCGGCTCCGCGCGCGTCACCGAGGACGATCCGATGTATCTGGCCGCCCGCGAACTGGCCGCCACGCTATCCCGCGAGGGATTCGCCATAATCACCGGCGGCGGGCCGGGCATCATGGAGGCCGGGAATCGCGGCGCGGTTGACGCCGCGGGACAGTCAATCGGCTGCAACATCGAGCTGCCGTTCGAGCAGGGGATGAATCCCTACGTCGAGATCGCGGTCGACTTCCGCTACTTCTTCGTCCGAAAGACGATGTTCGTCAAATACGCGGAGGCGTTCGTCATCTCTCCCGGCGGATTCGGCACGCTCGACGAGCTGTTCGAATCGCTCACCCTCGTGCAGACCGGTAAGATCCACAACTTTCCTATCATCCTGTTCGGCTCTCGGTATTGGAACGGGTTAGTCGGCTGGATTCGTGACACGATGCTGGCGGAAGGCAAAATCTCGCCGGAGGACCTCACCCGCCTGATCGTGACCGATTCGATCGAGGCCGCCGTCTCGGTGATCCGAACCTGCTACGAAGATCGCTGCTGGTCCGCCACCGACGCGTCCGCCGCGGCCAGACTCGGGCTGCTCGACCCTCGGTCCGACGAGCAGGATGCCTAGCCATGTCGCAGAGCTTCCGCTAGACCATTGCGCCGCCGTGTGAGAAAATCGTGGCTGGTCCGGGTGGGCGGATCAGGGAGGGACATGGCGAGACGACGAGTGCCGGACACGACCCGGCGGACGCATGTCGCGATCATCGCGCTACTGCTGATCGGCTGCGTGCTCGGCTTCGGCGCCGTCAGCCCCCGGCAGGCGGCCGCTTCCGCATCTACCTTCCCTGCCAGCGAACTGCTCGTGCGCTTCAGCGACACTCCCTCGTCGATCGTCGTGCTGACCTACGATGACGCTCGGGCCGCCGAGCGGGCCTATCGCATGCTGATCGCCGATCCCGGCGTCGATATCGTCGAACCGAACGTCCGCCGCTACCTCGCCTGGGAACCAACCGACGAGGCGTACGACAACCAGTCCTGGTGGCTGAACAGCATCCACGCCCCAGGGGCGTGGGACATCACCACCGGACGTGACACGGTTATCGTCGCCGTGATCGACAGCGGGGTCAGCCCGACACATCCGGACCTCGCGGGCCGCATGGTCGCCGGCTTCAACGTCATCGACGGCAGCGCGAACACCGCCGACATCAGTGGGCACGGCACGCACGTGGCCGGCATCATAGCCGCCCAGGGCGCGAACGATGTCGGCACCGCCGGCGTCGCGATGGACGTGCGTGTCATGCCGATCCGGGTCGTCAGCGAGCAGGGCGAGATCAGCGTCGCCGACGAAATCGCGGCCATCTACTGGGCGGTCGACAACGGCGCGGACGTTATCAACCTGAGTCTCGGCTCCGACGAGTACATCCAGCTCGAGCGCGAAGCAATCCAGTACGCAACGTCGCAGGGCGTCATCGTCGTCGCGGCGGCCGGCAACCAGGTCAGCGGCATCAGCTACCCGGCCCACTACGCGGAAACGATCTCCGTCGGCGCACTGACGGCGACCGGCCAGCCGACAGCGTTCACCTCGCGAGTCACCCGCGTCGACATCGCGGCCCCCGGCGAGTCGATCTTCTCGCCCGGCTGGGACGAGTTCTTCGGGGACTACTGGTCGGATGTGTTCTATTCCGATTCTCGGCCGGTGACCGGCACCTCATTCTCGGCCGCGATGATCTCCGGCGCGGCGGCGCTGCTGAAGTCGGTCGCGCCTGAGTATGGCGCGGACGAGGTGCGCAGCGCGTTGACGACGACCGCCATGCCGGTGTCCCCCAGCGGCCCGGTGGCCGGCACGGGCGCGGGGCAGGTCAACGTCGAGGCCGCCGTCCGCGGCGCGGTCTACGGCCCGATGCACGCCACCTGGCGCGTCACGGACAATCCGGTCGCGAGCGGCGCCGCCAGCCGCACATGGCTGTGGGGTGTTGGCCCCAATACCCACGCCTACGAGCCGTATGCGGAGGCGCAACACGGCACACGCCTCATCTATTACTTCGACAAGAGCCGCATGGAGGTCACCGACCCGCTCCACGACCGCTCTGACCGCTGGTACGTGACGAACGGCCTGCTGGTCAGCGAGCTGATCTCCGGGCAGCTCCAGCTTGGGGACGCGCTGTTCGAACCCCGCTCGCCCGCGGTCGTCAACGTTGCGGGAGATCCGGACGACGCGGCAGGGCCTACCTATGCGTCATTCAGCGGCCTGCTGAACATGCCGGCGATAGAGCAGGACAACGCCATCGTGCTCACCATCGACCGCGCCGGACGCGTCGGCGCCGACTCGCGCTTCGCGGGCTACGGCGTCACGGCCGTCTACTTCGTGCCGGAGACGGGTCATCGCGTCGCGAGCGTCTTCTGGGAATACCTGAACAGCCACGGATTGGTCGACGTCGACGGCGCGTTGATCGAGGGACCGTTGTTTGAGCCGTGGTTCTACGCCACCGGCCTGCCAGTCACCGAGGGGTTCTGGGCACGGGTGAAGGTCGCCAACGTCTATCGCGACGTGCTGATCCAGTGCTTCGAGCGCCGCTGCATGACCTACACGCCAGCCAACAGCCCCGGCTGGCACGTCGAGATGGGCAACGTCGGCCAGCATTACTACGCCTGGCGCTACCAGACGGCGCAGTCAGCCCCGAACCCAACGCTGTCCTCGTTTCCCGCATCGCCACTGATCCCCAGAAGGCTCCCGCCGCGCCTGACCGAATACTAGGCGAGTGATAGCTGCCCCCGGCCTGGCGGCAGTGACCCCGTCAGCCTGTCAACTGAAAAATCATCCCCAACGTCCTATTGTCTCGGAGACACGTGACGGGTTACGCTTAGTGTTTTCCGGCGCAACCGGCATAAGCGAGCGCCCTCGGAAGGACCATCATCGTGCAGACCGGCGCTCGTCGCTCGCTGTCTCTCGTCGCCGTCATGCTGCTGTTCATACTGTCCGCCCTGCCCCCGTCCGGGGCCGGGGCGGACGATCACGGCCGCCCGCCTCGGTCGCTGCGCATCGAGGGCTACGCGGAGCGTTTCAAGCACCCGAAGCTCGATTCACAATTGATGGAACTGATCGAGCAGGCGGACACGCTCTCGGCCAACGCCCTCGATGAAAACAGCGAAAACAGCGCGTCGCTCGTGGCTGTGACCGTGCGAGTAGGCGGCGACCCCACACTGGTCGCGGACGCGATGGCGGCGCGCGGCGCGCTGATCGCAAACACCGGCGAACAGACCGTGGAGGCCTACGCGCCTGCCGGCGAGCTGATCGGCATCGCGGACCTGCCGGGCGTGCTCACGGTGCGCGAGCTGGAGCCGCCGATCCCGCTGGCGAAAACGAGTCAGGGGGTGGCCATCCACGGCGTCCCGGATTGGACCGCCAGCGGCTTCACCGGAGCGGGCGTCAAGGTTGGCGTCATCGACATCGGGTTTGAGGGTTTCAGCGCGTTGATCGGCTCTGAACTGCCGGTTCCGGTCGCGCATTGCTACCAGGTGGTTGGCACGGCCACGGCCAACGTGTCCGACTGCGAGCGCTACGGCGTCCACGGGACGGCGGTGACCGAGACGGTGGTCGACGTCGCGCCGGACGCGGCGATCTATATTTCCAATCCGCTTACACGCGTCGACCTGCACACCACAGTTGCCTGGATGGCGTCGCAGGGGGTGACGATCATCAATCACTCGGTCGGCTGGGGCTACGAGGGGCCGGGGGACGGCACGTCCCCCCGCACTGACGGCACGCTCGCGGCGGTCAACAGCGCGGTGGCAGCGGGCATGACATGGGTCAACGCGGCTGGCAACGAAGCCCTGAGCAGTTGGAGTGGCGCCTACTCGGACGTTGACGGCGACAAGACACTCGAATTCGCGCCAGCCATCGAGGCCAACGGCGTTTCGGTCCATGCCGGCCGCGAGCTTATCCTGTACCTGCGCTGGGACGACAGCTGGACGAACGCGGGAATCGACCTCGACCTGTTTCTCGTGAACGGCAACGGGGACGTGTTGCGCAACAGCCAGATGGAGCAGTCGGGCGCGGCGGGTCACGAGCCCTACGAACGCATCCGGTACGTGCCCACATCGTCGGGCGTGGTTTACGCGACAATCGTGCATTACAGCGGCGCCGCGCCAGCCTGGATTCAGCTGCAGGCGTTCACCGGCGAGCCGCTCCAGTATGGGTCGCCCAGTAACAGCATCACCAATCCGGCCGAAAGCGGCAATCCCGGCCTGCTGGCAGTCGGCGCCACGCCGTGGACGACGCCGCACGTCATCGCGCCTTACAGTAGCCAGGGACCGACCCGCGACGGGCGCATTAAGCCGGACGTGGTGGGCATCGATTCGGCGGACACGGCCTCGTATGGCCCCTCGGGCTTTCACGGCACCAGTCAGGCGTCGCCGCACGTCGCGGGCCTGGCGGCGCTGGTCAGGCAGCGCTACCCCGCCTTCGGCCCGACCGAGATCGCGAACTACCTCAAGCTGAACGCGAACGGCGCGGCCAACCCGAACAACGTCTGGGGCTATGGGCTGGCGCAGCTACCAGCTATTGACGGGGCCGGCAACCCGCTGCCGTCGGTCGGCGGCGTCACGCCTTCGTCCGCCGCGCCCGGCGTCGGGGCGATCGTCGTCACGGTGCTCGGCGCTGGCTTCGTGCCGGGGTCGATCGTGCGCTGGAACGACAGCGATCGACCGACAGCGTTCATCAGCGCGACGGAGCTGCGCGCCGAGCTGAGCGCCGCGGACGTGGCCGTCGGCGGCTCGGCGGTCGTCACGGTGTTCAGCCCCGAACCCGGCGGCGGGATCTCGAATGCGGTGACCTTCACGGTCGGCGTTTCGTTCCAGCCCGCGCCGGACTACCCCGCGTTCCAGGATGTCTGGAACCGCACCGATCTGCCAGTGATGCTGCTACTAGTTGGCCGCACCTGGATCTGGGGAGACAAGCCGATCGCCGGCCCGTTCTTCGAGGCGTACAGCGAGTCGCCCGGCCAGCAGCGCGCGGTGAAATATGCGGACAAGAGCCGCATGGAGGTCCGCTTTCCGGACGGTGATCCAACCGCCGACTGGTACGTGACGAACGGGCTGCTGGTCGTCGAGCTGATCTCGGGACTGATGCAGGTCGGCGATGACGACTTCGAGCAGCGCTCTCCCGCCGAGGTCAACGTCGCGGGCGACCCCGGCGATCAGCAGGGGCCAACTTACGCGACCTTCGGCCCGCTGCGGTCCGCTCCGGCCGCCGACGATGGCGCGCTCCTGACGCAGCGTGTTGCGCGTGACGGCACGGTGACGGACGATCCGGTCTTCGCGTCCTACGGCGTCACGGCGGTCCACCGCGTGACGGTGTACGGCATCGACCATCAGGTCGCGTCGACGTTCTGGGAGTTCATGAACTCCAGCGGGCTGGTCTATGAAGATGGCGAATACGTGACCGCCCCGCTGTTCCTCAATCCGTTCTACGCCACCGGCTACCCACTCGCCGAGGCCTACTGGACGACGGTGGAGGTCGGCGGCGCGCCTCGTGACGTGCTGGTCCAGTGCTTCGAGCGCCGCTGCCTGACCTACACGCCAGACAACCCGGAGGGCTGGCGGGTCGAGGCCGGCAACGTCGGCCGGCACTACTTCATCTGGCGCTACGGCATGGAGCCGGGCCTGTGATCGACGGCTGGCGACAGGGAATGACGAGTGGGCTCACGGCGCTGTAATCCGTGCCGGCAGACGATTGCATCCGGCCGCCGCGGTGTGGCACGCTCCGATTTTACACGCTCGGGCAGCCACCTCCGGCTAACGTCAGGACTGCGACCCACATGACGCGGATACGGCTTGCGATCGACCTCGACGGCGTGCTGACCGAGCACCCGTCACTGCTGGCTCGCGCCGCCAACGAGCACTTCAACCTGGTGCTCCCGGACTCCTCGTTCGTTGACTCCACCGGGCACGCCGTCACCATGGCAGTGCGCGACTGGGTCTACGGCCCGGACGGCCCGGCCACGACCCTCGCGCCCAACCCGCTGGCCCGCGAGTTCCTGCGCCGCGTCGCGTCCCGCATCGGCGCCGAGAACATGAGGGTGGTTACCGCCCGCCCGACCTCGTCGCGCGAGATGACGCACGCCTGGCTGGCGAAGCACGGCCTCGACGTGTGCGAGGTAATCTTCGCCGACGACAAGGTCAGCGTCGCCCGCGAGGTGGGCATCACGCACGCCATCGAGGACAGCATCCGGCACACCCGCTCGTACCTCGCGGCGGGGATCACCTGCTACTTCCTGCCCATCGGGCTGACCGTGCGCCCGAGCGGCATCACGCACATCGTCTCCGACCTGGCTGAGGCCGCCGCCCGCCTGTTCGACGAGGCGCGCGTGCTCGTCCCGGACGAGCGGCCCACGATCGTCGTCAGCGACCGCATCGCCGACTCCGCCCGCGAGCGGCTGGCGGCCGGCGCGCGCGTGATCGACGTGCCAGGGCTGGACGTGCCCGCGCTGCGCGCCGCGCTGGCGGACGCCGACGCGCTGGTCGTGCGCTCCGAGACGATCGTCGACGAGGCCACGCTGCGAGCAGCGCCACGGCTGCGGGTCGTGGCGCGCGCGGGCGTCGGCGTCGACAACATCGATGTCGAGGCGGCCACGCGGGCCGGCGTGCTGGTGCTGAACGCGCCCGGCGCGAACGCGGTCTCCGCCGGGGAGCACACGATCGCGCTGCTGCTTGCCATCTCCCGGCAGCTGCCGGACGCGAACGCGACACTGCACGCGGGCCGCTGGGAACGCGCCCGCTACCGGCCCTTCGACCTTCGCGGCCGGACGGTGGGCATCGTCGGGCTGGGCCGCGTCGGCGGCGTCGTCGCCCAGCGCCTGGCCGCCTTCGAGATGCGCCTGCTCGCCCACGATCCCTACGTGCCTGCCGAACGCTTCGCCGCACTCGGAGCCGAGTCCGTTTCCTACGCCGAGCTGCTGCAACGCAGCGACATCGTCACCTACCACGTCCCATCGACCAGCGAGACGCGGGGAATGCTCGCACGCGAGACGCTGCCGCTGCTGAAGCGGGGAGTGATCGTCATCAATTGCGCGCGCGGCGACGTGGTCGAAGAGCATGCGCTGGCCGAGGCGTTGGACGCGGGCATCGTTGCCGCCGCGGGAATCGACGTGTTCCCGCGCGAGCCGGTGACGAGCTCGCCGCTGTGGGGTCGGCCGAACGTCGTGCTGACGCCGCACATCGGCGGTAGCAGCGCCGAAGCGCTACAGGCGGTCGGCGACATCATCTCCGAAACGACGCTGGCCGCGTTGCGAGGCGAATCTGTCCCGAACGCCGTCAACCTGCCCGCCGCGGCGCTGGACGCGCTCGAGCTGGAGCGGCTGACGCGCGTCGCCGGAGCGGCCGGGCGCCTGCTCGGCGTGCTGGGATCCAGCATTCCGATCGTGGTGCAGATGACGGTGCGCGGCAACGCGCCCGCGGAGGTCGTCGAACGCGTCTTCATCGCCGCGCTGGCAGAGGGGCTGCATCACTGGACGACGGCCCGCGTAACGCCGGTGAATGCCCGCATTGTCGCCAGCGAGCATCACATCGAGCCCCGCGTCGTGCACGACGCGCGCGGCGGACGGGCCGCGGTCGAATTTTCGTTTGAGACGCGAGCGGACGACGAGCATCACGTCACCGTGCGCTGGTCGGACGGGCAGGCCGACATCATCGAGGTCGACCGCTTCTCTCTGGACCGCCCGCTGAGCGGCGACGTGCTCATCACGCACCACCGCGACAAGCCGGGCATGGTCGGCCGCATCGGGATGATCCTGGGCAGCCACGAGGTCAACATCGCGGGCATGCAGGTGGGCCGCCACCACCCCGGCGGGGACGCCATCATGGTGCTCAACGTCGACGACGCCATCTCATCCGAGGCAATGATGGAGATCCTGGCTCTGGACGATGTCGTCACCGCCTACGTCGTGTCGCTGCCCGGCCGCGAGCCGGAGTGGGCGCTGGAGGCGGCAACGGCTGTCATTTCGTAACGTGCAACGCGTGCCGCGGAGAACGGCGCCTCTCGCCACGGGTTCCGCCGGCCGGGCCACGCATGTCGCGATGCGCCGTGTAGCTCGCCATGTCAGCCAGCTCGCACCAGCGCGGCGGCCCGTTCGGCGACGGCGATTATCGGCCAGTGCAGGTTGCAGCGGGGACCATGCGGGAAGATCGATGCGTCGACGACCCGCAGGCTCCCGGCGCCATGCACGCGGCAGTGAGCGTCGACCATCGCGCACGGATCGCTGGCCGGTCCCATGCGGCAGGTGGACGACGGGTAAAAGGTCGTACCGATTTCTTCGCGCACGATGGCGCGCAGCGCCTCCCGGCTGCCAAAGAGTGGCGCGTCCGGCGCCGCGCCGTGCTGAGTGGAGGAACGAATGCTTCCAGCCGGTTTCGTGTCTCGCGCTCCAACGATGGAAGATGTCGAGGCCGTCGTCATCGTCGAAAACGCACGCTCGATGCACGACATCGGCACGGGCGACACCACCGTCGAGCGACTGAGCATGTTCTGGGAGGGCGCGGACAGCAACCTCGAAACCAACAACGTCGTCGTGCTCGATCCCGACGGCCAGATCGTCGCCTACGCCGACCTCACCGAGTACGAGCCCTTCACCGTCAGCGAGTGTGAGTTCGGCGTCCTGCCCGGCTTCGACAATCGTGGCATCGAGGAGTTTCTGCTGAACTGGGCTGAGCAACGGGCGGCCCTCACGCTTCCGCGGGCGCCCTCTGGCGAGCGAGTCACGCTCGAAGCGCGCGCCTGGGCCACCAACCTGCCCCTTCAACAGCGCATACTCCAGGCCGGTTTCAGCCGCAGCCGCGTCTGGCATCGCATGCAGATCGACATGCACGAGCCTCCCCCCGCCCCGGTCTGGCCTGAGGGCGTAAGCGTCCGCACGTTCGACCCCGCCGAGGTGGACGCCGTTCACGAAGCCTGGGAAGACGCCCAGAGCGACGAGTGGGGCCACTCCAGCCTCACCGACGAGGAATTCCGCTACTACTTCGTCGAACGCGAGGCCAACTTCGACAGCACCCTCTGGTTCCTTGCGATTGATGACGCGACCGGCCGGATCATCGGCTACATTATCTGCCGCTGGGAGCGCCCTGGCGAACCGCGGGTGGGCCACGTCCGCTACGTCGCCGTCCGTCGCCCCTGGCGCCGCCGTGGCATCGCCCGCGCCCTCCTGTGCCACACCTTCGGCGAGTTCTACCGTCGCGGCAAGTCCCGGGTCAGCCTGAGCGTCGACTCCACCAGCCTCACCGGCGCCGACCGCCTGTACATGAACGCTGGGATGCACCCCATCCAGAGCACGCTCGTGTTCGAGAAGGTGATGCGGGTGGCGGTCTGAGTGCCTGACCGCCGCCGTTGGGTTACAGGCATTAGACCGCCAATCGGCGGACCAATACGGGGTCAACTGGCTGGTGGCACGGTGTTGAAGATGGGTAGGGGCGCATGGCAATGCGCCCGGCTGGATAGGCGCCACCCTGGCATCCTGACACCAGGCCAGATCCTCTGTTGTCGATCCATCAGCGTGCCCGCCATCGGGGCGAATGGCAATGCGCCCGCGCACGTTGCGATCCCCGCGCCGGACGTCGCAGGAACGTGTCAGGAGATGGTGACAAAAAAGTAACCCCAACTGCGCGAAGTGAAGCGCCGTGCGATCGACAACCGAAAGCCCCCTCTCCCCGTGGGGGAGGGGTCCGTTCTCCGTGGTACACTGGCCTCGCCCAAACTGAGACGAGACTGAGGCCGGGAAGGCGTTCGAGTGACGGGGGACCACGGTCGCGGGCTGCCCGCGTTGCTGCACTCGCGCGGCTACTTCTACGGCTGGGTGATCGTCGCGATCGCGATGATGACCCAGTACATGTCCGGTCCCGGCCAGTCCTACATGTTCTCCGTTTTCATCGACCCCATCATGGCCGACACCGGCTTGTCCCGCACCGGCATCTCGTCTCTCTACGCCGCCGGCACATTCGTCAGCGCCGGCATGGTCTTCTTCATCAGCCGTCTGGCCGACCGGCGCGGGCCGCGCTTCACCCTCACCATCATCGGCATTGGTTTCGGTTTCGCCTGCTTCGGCATGGCCTTCGCCGGTGGTTGGCTGCTGTTCTCGCTGGCTCTAGCCTCGCTGCGTGGCCTCGGCCAGGGCGCCCTGCCGATCAACGGCACCCTGCTGATCGCCCAGTGGTTCGTCCGGCGTCGCGGCCGGGCCATGGCCGTCGCCGGGCTGGCTGGCGCGCTCTCCACTGCCACCCTCCCGCCCGTCGGACGCCTGCTGATCGAGAACCTCGGCTGGCGCGAGTCCTACCTCATCTTCGGACTCGTGATCTGGCTCGTCATCGTGCCGGTCGCGATCTTCCTCGTCCGCAACCGCCCGGAGGATGTCGGCCTGCATCCCGACGGCTCGGACGAGCCCCCGGTCGGTGAGCGGGTCCGGCCCGCTGGCGAGCCTGACCGCCGCAAGGTGCTGACTTCCCGCATGTTCTGGATGCTGGCAATCCCCATGTCGATGCCGGGACTGGTCGACACCGCGCTGATCTTCCACCAGACATCGATCTTCGCTGAGCGGGGCATCAACGCGACCATCGCCGCCGCGGCGTTCACGCCGATGGCGTTAGCCTCCGCCAGTTTCGGCTTCGCGGCGGGCTTCCTTATCGACCGCTTCGGGCCGCGTCCACTCTACATCGTTGCCCTCCTCATCCTGCTAGTCCCACCGGTCATGCTCCAGTTCATCAACACGACGCCAATGGCCTTCGTCTACGGCACAATCATCGGCGCCGGCAGCGGCATGTCGATGATGGTCAGCCGCGTCACGTGGGCCCACTACTACGGCCGCCACGGCCTGGGCCGCGTGCAGGGCTCCGCCATGATGATCTCCATCGTCGGCTCGGCGCTTGGCCCGGTCATCATGGCTTTCATCCGCTCGCAATCCGACGACTACACCCCGGCCCTGTTCTTCATGATCGGGCTGATGTTCGTCGCGCTGGCCCTCATGCTCGTCAACCGCGCCGAACGGGTCGAGCAGCCTGCCTGAGGCATCCCCGGCCAGCGATGACCGTGCGATACTGCCGAAACCGGCCCCAGGACGAAGCACAGGGAGACGCGCATATGAGCCAACCCGCAACCGCCGACCTTGTCATCTCCGGTGGACGGGTCATCGACCCCGCGTCAGGCTTCGACGGGGTCGCGGATGTCGCAGTCTCCGAGGGCAGGATCATTCAGGTCGGCGCCAATCTCGCTGTTCCTGACGCAGGCCGTACGATCGACGCGCGCGGCCTGCTGGTCGTGCCAGGCCTGATCGACATGCACGCGCACGTCTACACCCACATGGGCGTGAGCATCGATCCGGACCTCGCGGGCGTGCGCTCCGGCGTAACCACGATCGTCGACGCTGGGACGGCCGGACCGTACACCTGGGGTCCCTTCATGCACAACGTCATCGCCACCGCGCAGACCAGGACCCTCGCCTTCCTGCACATCGGCCGCACCGGCCAGTCGTCCATTCCGGAGATTCGCAGCGCCGAAGACATCGATCTGGCTGCCACGATTCAGACCGCCCGAGACCACCCCGGCGTCATCCTCGGCATCAAGCTGCGAGCCGTCGGCCCCGCCGTAGCCACCATGGGCGGCAGCATGGTCGATCTGACCCGCCAGGCCGCGCGCGAATCCGGCGGCAGGCAGATGATCCACATCGGCGACTTCGACGCTGGGCCGGGCGACCCTGCCATCACCCGCGAGGTCGTCACCCGCCTCGACGCTGGCGATGTCCTGTCCCACATCTTCACCGACCGCCACGGCAGCCTGCTCGACGAACGAGGCCGAATCCTCCCCGAGGTGCTGGAAGCCCGCGACCGGGGCGTCGTCATGGAATCCTCGCCCGGGCGCGGCAACTTCTCGTTCGCCGCCGCCCGCCAACTACTCGACCTCGGACTGCTGCCGGACGTCATCGCCACCGACATCACCACGCCGGGGCGGGGCTGGCTCGTTTACAGCCTTCCAGAGGTTATGTCGCGCTTCATGGCCCTCGGATTCAGCCTGACCGACGTGATTCGCATGACGACGGTTGCGCCCGCCAACGTGCTCGGGCTCGGCGACAGCATCGGCGCGCTGGCGCCCGGCCGCGAGGCCGATGTCACGCTGCTGCGGGAAGAGCACGGCTCGTGGATCTTTCGCGACCTGAACGACGCCACCCTGCCGGGCGATACCGCACTCGTCCCCGTCCTCACCGTCCGCGCCGGAGAGCTCATCGTCCCGGACTGGGGCCCGCACCCCTGGGGCTGGCTCCCGGAGTCCGATGGGTCGTAACGTGTTACGGCATGCCGCCCTGCGGTCCGTCACCCGCGGCGCTCGCCACTCACGCGGCGCGTCCGCCCACCGTCAAGCATATTCGGCCAGCAACGCCCGCCCACTCATACCCCGTTTCGTCGCTCCGGGTAGACTTGTCTCATCTCCGGCTGGCGCGCGCCCGCCGGACACGAGGGGAGGGCAGGTCCGCGCATGGAGACGAGAGCCGCGCCCGCCGCGCTGGACCCGGAACAGCTCCGGCGCCGCCTCGACCCAGCCACGCTGCCCTACTCGACGACCACTGAGACTCCGCCCCTGACCGAGACGATCGGCCAGCCTCGCGCCATCAGCGCCATCGAGTTCGCCCTCGCCATACAGAGTGTCGGGTTCAATCTGTTCGTCGCGGGCGCCCCCGGCTCAGGCCGCGAGACGATCGTCGTCGAATACCTGCGCGGCGTGGCCGGACAGCGTCCGACTCCCTCCGACTGGGTCTACGTCTACAACTTCACCGACGCCGATCACCCGAACGCCATCCAGCTTCCAGCCGGTCAGGGCGCGCTGTTCGCCGTCGCCATGCAGGAGCTCGTCGTCATGGTCAGGGACGAGGTCGCGCGCGCGTTCGAGAGCGAGGAGTACGACCGGCGGCGCCGCGAGGTCTTGAACGGCATCGGAGCCCGCCGTAACGAGTTGTTCGCCAGGCTTTCCGCCTTCGCGCTGACCCAGCAATTCGCGCTCGACATCACCCCGGCCGGGATCACCAACGTGCCGCTCATCGAGAACCGGCCCCTCGCCCCAGCTGAGTTTGCCGCGCTTCCCGAGGAGCAGCGCGCTGACATCGACCGCCGCGCTCGCGAGGTGCAGGAGCAGTTGGCGAGCACGATGATCCAGGTTCACGCGCTCGACCGTGAAGCGGCCGACCGCGTGCTCGCTCTCGATCGCGAGGTGACCCTGTTCGTTGTCCAGCCGCTGCTCGATCACGTTCGTGAGCGATACGCGGCGTTCCCGGACGTGCTCGCGCACATCGACAATCTCCAGCAGGATTTCATCGCCCACTATCAGGAGCTGCGGGTCCGTCCCGGGGTCGGTCAGGCAGAAGCGGGCGCGCCGGCCCTGCCGTGGGCGCAGTCGCCGCAGGCGGAGTACCTGACCCGTTACGATGTCAACGTCCTGGTCGACAATGGCGCGACCAGCGGCGCCCCGGTCATCATCGAGCGCAACCCGACCTACTACAACCTGATTGGACGCATGGACTATCGCGCCGTCCCTGGCGCCATGATGACCGACTTCCGCCAGATCAAGCCGGGCGCGTTGCACCTGGCGAACGGCGGATTCCTCGTTCTGCATGTCGGGGATGTCCTGCGTCAACCCTTCGCCTGGGAGGCGCTGAAGCGGGCGCTCCTGTGTCAGGACATCCGCGTCGAGACTCTGGCCGCGCAGCAGAGCCCGTTGCCGGCCGCCTCCCTGCGTCCGGAGCCTATCCCCCTCGATATCAAGGTTATCCTGCTCGGCTCCGCGCTCGATTACCGGCTGCTCTTCGCCGCCGATGAGGACTTCGAGGAGCTGTTCAAGGTCAAGGCGGAGTTCGCCCCCGACATGCTCTGGACCGCTGAGCACGTCGACCAGTACGTCGCCTTCATCAGCCGCTGGGTGCGCGACAACGATCTGAAGCACCTCACGCGCGCCGCCATCGCGAAAGTCATCGAGCACGGCGCTCGGCTGCGAGAGCATCAGCAGCGCCTGTCGACACGCATGCGCGCCATCTCCGATCTGCTCACCGAGGCGAACCACTGGGCTGTCCGCGCCGGTCACGACCTCATCGAGGCCTCCGACATCGAGCAGGCCATTGACATGAAGGAATACCGCTCGAACCTGGTTGCCGAACGGCTGGACGACCTGATCGCTGACGGCACGATCGACATCGACACGGACGGCGAGCGCGCCGGGCAGGTCAATGGCCTTTCGGTTCTCGACATCGGTGACCACGCCTTCGGCAAGCCGTCGCGCGTCTCTGCCCGCGTGTCGCTTGGCAGGGGCCAGATCCTGAGCATCGATCGAGAAATTGCGATGTCCGGCCCGATCCACTCCAAGGGCTTTCTGACGCTCACCGGCTATCTCGGCGGCCAGTACGCGCGCGACATCCCGCTCGCCATGAGCGCGTCGATCACATTCGAGCAGTCCTACGAGGGGGTCGACGGCGACTCCGCATCCTCGACCGAGCTGTACGCGCTGCTGTCGGCCCTCTCCGGCGTACCGATTCGGCAGGGCATCGCCGTGACCGGCTCCGTCAACCAGTACGGAGAAGTGCAGGCCGTCGGCGGCGTCACGCGCAAGATCGAGGGCTTCTTCGCCGTCTGTCAAACCCGGGGCCTCACCGGCCAGCAGGGCGTCCTCATACCGGCCACCAATGTCCGCAACCTCATGCTGTCGGACGAGGTCGTCGAGGCCGCGCGCGCTGGTCTCTTCCACGTCTGGGCCGTCAACACCATCGACGAGGGCATCGAGCTATTGACCGGCGTGCCTGCTGGGGAGCGCGCTCCCGACGGGTCCTTCCCCGAGGGTTCGGTCCACGACCTTGTCCAGCAGCGCCTGCGCGCCTTCGCCGAGGACGCCCGCCGCTTCGCCACCCCGTTCCCGCCCGATATCCTGCCACCTCAAGGCGGCGTCATTCCCGCCTGACCCACGTTCGGCCACAACCTATTGACAACCCCAAGAGCGTCCCTTACTGTACGTATAGAACGCCTGTTCTATACGATGTTGCTCGAAAGGAGCGAGGGTTGGACGCGATCGCGATACTCAGGGAACAGCTCAAGCAGGCGCACGATCTGCTGGAATTCCCGATGACCGGCATGCCTGCCGAGCATCTGCACCATCGCCATGACGGCGCGACGATCCAGTCGATCGCCGCCATCTACTCTCACACCGTCATCACCGAGGACCAGATGATCTGCGAGTTCCTGCGCAACGAGCCGCCCCGCTTCGACCGCGACGGCTGGGCCGAGAAGACCGGCCTCGCCAGCGGCGGCGAAGGCTATCTCAACGAGGAGTGGACCGCCGCCGTCGCGAACCTCAACATCGACGCGCTGCGTGAGTACGCTCAGCTCGTCTACGCCGACAGTGATGCCTGCCTCGCCACGCACTCCGCTGAGTCGCTCGACCCCGTCAAGCAGTTCGGCGGCATGGGCGAGATGTCCGTCGGAAGCTTCTGGGGGACCATCATCGTCTGGCACGCGATGGCCCACGGCGCTGAAATCGCCGCCCTCACCGGCTGCCTCGGCCGCAAGGGCGTGCCGTTCTAGAGTGGTATTCAGTGGCATTGCCTCGCGTGGCCGGCATTAGCGTCAGCGTCACCAGCGCCTGCATCTGCCCGACCAGCATGCCGATCGGGCCGAGCAGCGTGGCCACGTCGCCGACGCTGTGCCCGCTCGGGTCCGTCCAGCGGGCCGGGTTGTTGGCCACGTACGCGCAGCGGTTGTAGCCCTGCGTGCCTGGAGCGTTCGGCTGCACCGTGTCCATCGACACGAACCGTCCCGTCGCCGGGTTGTAGTCCCGTGCCCGCAGGTGCACGAAGCCGGTCGTCGGATCGGTCAGCTCCCCGGTGAACCCGAACGTGCTGCTGACCCCGCTGGAGGAGAGCGCGCTGCCGAAGGACTCACGTGCCACGACGCACTCGAGCTTCAGCGGCGATCAAAGGAGTCAGATCGAGTTGACGCGCAATAATGTTTGCCAGATCATCCGGATTCTGTCGATCGAGCATGATGTTGACGTGAAACCAGATAAGCGCTGTACATGCAAGCACAAGGCCGATTGAAATGCTCTGGCTGATGAAGCCGTAGAACACGAAGCCCACAATTGGCGCGATGGCGATCCCCATGAGATATTCGGCGCGGTCTAGTTGCACTACGATGTCAACCTGAGAGCCGTCAGGAATGGCCCGCGCCTCACACCTTGCGATCAACTGCGGCCAACCCTGCTTCGCCTGAAGTTGCCACGGTCGCCGTTCCGTTTCCGATGCGAACGTCACTGCCAGCCGAAGTACCCCGCCAGTCTGAGATGCGGTGCTCAACAGTTCCAGTCCCTCGAGATCTGATGTGACACGCTCGCATAACTGCTCGAGGCTTCGGCTCGTCTCGAACCGATAGTGCGCGACGCGCAATGGTGTCAGAGGTGGTCTCACGGCAATGCTCCACACTGATCCACGTAGTCTGACGCGAAGGCTGCAAGCAGATATCCCCTGCCATGTCTGGTGATTACCGTGCCTGGGGCCGCGTGATACTGGGCACAGATGGCATAGAGTTCGAGCCAAAGCCGAAGCCGCCATCATGGGCTGGGCCTGAGGACTGCGATCCACGGGATGTGGGAAAGTCGGGAAGCTGCCCTGCGTTTCTCTCATAGTGGCGACATAGCGCTCCATGAGG
>DATKCN010000249.1:0-3870 GCA_035513175.1 Thermomicrobiales bacterium | reverse complement strand
GTCGGCGTGGTGCGAGAGGTTTGCCACGAAGGCGACGATCTCGTCGCCCCGCACGGTGACAGCCACCCGCAGCGTCAGCTCCACGTCGCCAAGCTGCTCGCTGTCGAAGCGATCCTCGAATGTCCACGTCCCGTCCGGCAGGGCGGCGATGCCTACCCGTGTCTGGCGCTCGGCATAGTCCAGCAGCGCCTCCCCGGCAGCCCTCACCGTCTCGACCCCGTAGCGCTCGCAAAGTGCCCGTGTTCTACGCACCCCGAGACGGTTGGCGGCGAACTGAGCGCGCAGGTCGCCCCGGCGCTCGTGCGGGGCCTGCGTGTTCAGCAGGATCAGATCGAGCACGTCCTCGCGCAGCACGCCGTCGTCGAAGATGCGGATCGGCGGGATGCGCAGCCCTTCCTGAAAGATGTGGGCGTGCCCGCGCTCGACGAAGTCGGCGTGGTGCGAGAGGTTTGCCACGAAGGCGACGATCTCGTCGTTGACGTAGACGGGGGAGACAACGACGATGTCCGGCAGGTGTGTGCCGCCGCCGGTGTAGGCGTCGTTGCCGATGAACATGTCGCCGGGGCGGATCGACTCACGCGGGTAACGGCGCAGGATTTCCTCGACCATGCCCATCAGCGACCCGAGGTGGATCGGGATATGCTCGGCCTGCGCCAACGTGCGGCCCTGCGCGTCGAACAGGATGGTCGAGCAGTCGCGCCGTTCCTTGATATTGGTGGAGTAGGAGGCGCGGATAAGGGCCGTGCCCATCTCCTCGACGATCGACATGAACGACGAGCCGATCACCTCGACGGTGATGGGGTCCAGTGTCATCGGTTACCGTCCTCGTCGCTGATGAGCATGTTGCCGAAGCGGTCGACGTTCGCCACATGCCCCGGCAGCAGCAGCGTCATGGCGTCCATCTGCTCGATGATGGCCGGGCCTGACAGTTCGTGGTCCGCCCGCAGCAGCGCGCGCTGGTAGATCGGCGTGTCGCTCCAGCCGCCCGCCTCCGGCAGCCAGACGCGGCGGCGCCCCGTCTCCGCGCTCGAAACCGGCCCACTCGCGGCGGGCAGCTCCGGCAGGCGCGCCTTCGGGACCTCGCCACTTGCCTCCAGCCGCACGGTGACAAGCTGCGCGGGCTCCCCCGGCGAGGCGAAGCCGTAGGCCTGCTCGTGCGCAGCGTCGAAGGCTTCCAGCAGCGAGCCCAGCATCGCGGCGGTGATGTCGCCACGCGGCAGGTCCACCGTCAGCTCGTAGTTCTGTCCGGCGTAGCGCATGTCCACGGCGGGCCGCAGGCTGCGGCGCTCCGGCGCGATCCCCTCGCGCTCCATCCAGCGGGCGGCGTCACGCTCCAGCTCGGACACGATGGCAGCCAGCGCGGGCAGCGATTCCAGCGCGGCCGATAGCGTCGCCGTGCGGGAGAAGTCGACGCGCAGGTCGGCTGCCAGCAGGCCCAGCGCGCACAGGATGCCGGGCACGGTCGGCACGACGACGCGCGGGATGTCCAGCTCGCGCGCCAGCCGTGCGGCGTGCAACGGCCCCGCCCCGCCGAAGGCCAGCAACGCCAGATCGCGGGGGTCGTAGCCCCGCTCGACCGAGATGACCCGCACCGCGCGCGCCATGTTGGCCGTCACGATCGCGAGCATGCCCTGCGCCACGGCGGTCGGCTCCAGCCCGAGCTGCGCCGCCAGTCCCGCCACCGCGCGGTCGGCAGCCGCCGCGTCCACCGCCATGCGCCCGCCCAGCAGCCACTCGCGGCTGAGGATGCCCAGCGCCACGTTGGCGTCGGTGACGGTCGCTTCCACGCCCCCCTGCCCGTAGGCCGCCGGACCGGGGACCGCCCCCGCGCTGCGCGGCCCGACCTTGAGATGACCGCCGCTGTCGATCCATGCAATCGAGCCGCCCCCCGCGCCGACGGTGTGGATGTCGATCATCGGCGCGCGCACCGGGATGCCGCCGACCTCCAGCTCCATCCCGACGCTGGGCCTTCCGCCGCGAATGAGGGACACGTCGGTGCTGGTGCCGCCCATGTCGAAGGTCACGACATCCCCGAAGCCCGCCTGCGTCGCCACCTGCGCCGCGCCCGTCACCCCCGCCGCCGGACCGGAGAGCACCGTGCGCACCGGCGTTTCGCTGGCGACATCGAGCGAGATCAGCCCGCCGTTCGACTGAGTGATAAAGGGATCGACGGCAATCCCCGCTTCTGCCACCCGCTCCCGCAAGCGTCCCACGTAGGCGCTCATCGTCGGACCGACGAAGGCGTTGACGACGGTGGTGGACAGCCGCTCGTACTCGCGGAACTCGGCCAGCACGCGGTGCGAGACGCTCAGCCACGCCTCCGGCATTTCCTCGCGCACTACTTCAGCGGCCCGCCGCTCGTGCTCCGGGTACAGGTAGCTGTACAGGAAGCAGATGGCGACCGACTGAACCCCGGCCGCCCGCAACGCCCGCGCGGCGACCCGCACGGCCGCCTCATCCAGCGACCGCTCGACCGTTCCGTCGTGGCGCATGCGTTCCGGGACCTCCACGCGCAGGCGGCGCGGCACGAGCGGCGGGGGCTTGTCGGTTTGCAGGTCGTACAGGTGTGGGCGGCGCTGGCGGGCCAGTTCCAGCAGATCGCGAAAGCCCTCGGTCGTGATCACCCCCGTGACCGCGCCCCGCCGCTCGAGCAGCGCGTTGGTCGCCACCGTCGTGCCGTGCCCGAGGTAGTCGACCTCTGCCGGGCTTGCGCCCGTCTCCGCCAGCAGCGCCAGCGTCCCCGCCACGATCGACTCGCTGGGGTCGTCGGGTGTGGAGGGCAGCTTGTGAACGTGGATGGCGCCGCCCTCGTCGATCAGGCAGATGTCGGTGAACGTGCCGCCCGTGTCGACACCGATGCGCAGGCCCATCAATCCTCCGCCCGATCCGCCGCCTCGATGACGTTCAGAAACGATCTGGCAGTAACGATTGGAATGCCGTCGTGCGAATCGAGGTCGAGCAGGTCGCGGTCTTCCGAGACAATGAAGTTTGCAGAGCCAGCCAGCGCAGTTGCGAGAATGGGATCGTCCTTCGGATCGCGGGAGACAGCGGGGATGTCTGCAATCTGCACGACCTCAGCCGTCGCCAGGCGGTCCAGTATGGCGCGGGGGTCTCTGGTGGCGACGCTGCGGTATTTTCGCGTGAGCTCTGGACGCTGGATCACCTCCAGGTACTCGATGAGCACGGGCGTGGATACGATGAGCAGATAGTCCGCGCTGCAATCGAAGACGAGCCGGCCCCACACACTGAACGGATTGATCAAGCCGCGCACAAAGACGACGGTGTCGAAGACAACCCTCATGTGCCGCTTGCACGCCGCTTGGCACGCACCGCCGCGACGGCCGCGTCGATGTCGGCGTTCAGCTCCTCCTCCGCTATCCCGCGCTCGAGAATCTCCTGCCTCACTGGAGCAAAGTACTCGTAGAGCTCTCTGAGCCACGGAGATCCCTGCGCCGTGTCGGTAACGCGAACCGGCCTGACGCGCAGTTCGTCCTCTTCCAGGGTCACCTGCAACATGGTCTCATCGGTGATGCCCAGTTCTCGTCTGAACTCGATTGGTATTGTGATCTGCCCGCCTCGGAGCGGACGCACAAGGCGTGTTGCTGCTTTTCCACTGGTCATTGGCGCAATCTCCCGGGCCGCGAGTTGGCGCATTCGTGCGCAGAATCTGCATTTTACACAATCACGCTATCTGCTCCCCGGATAGCTCGGAGCTCGCGCCATGCCGGCGCTGGTTGATTCGGCTCGCGGCGTCCGCCGTATCCTGCCCGCAACAGGCGCGACTCAGCCATCCAGACGTGGGCGTCAGGCGATGTGGGGACCTCTCGGCAGGCGCGTCGCCGTGCGCGACGGCCGCAGCCAGATCGACAG
>DATKCN010000248.1:0-3585 GCA_035513175.1 Thermomicrobiales bacterium | reverse complement strand
ACGGGCTGCTCGTCGACGCTGGCGGCGCGATCGTTCCGGTGTTCTCGCCGCCAGCGGCTTCTCTCGCCCAGGCGCGACCAATGTCACACGCCACTGATCCGCGTCCGTTGAGCGCGGACAGTGAGGAGTGTGACTCGTGCCATAACCGCTGTGAACAATCGAACCTAGTTATCAGCCCGGATTCCGACTGCTTCGATGTCGCCACGCTCTTCTGCGACGCCATCTTCAACAGCACGCATCAGCGGCTGCTCTGCATCCTGCTGTTCCTCAGTTCCGACGAGTGCCGAGGCGAGGGGTATTCGGGAATCCAGCAGGACTGCTCGGCGCTGTGCCGTCAACCATGCACCGATTGCAGCGCGGGGTGCGGGGCGAACGGACACTGCTGCGATGACGAGTGCGTCCATACTCAGTCGGATTCAAATCACTGCGGTGAGTGTGGCAATCGTTGCCACGAGAGTCAGCGTTGCTGCGGCGGACAGTGTGTCGATCTGTACTTCAGCAGAGACAACTGCGGCGAATGTGGGAACGCTTGCAGTGGCTTTGAAGCGTGCCTCAACGGCGTTTGCAGAGAGCTCTGCGCCGGTGCCACGTGCCAACCTAACGAAACGTGTTGCGACGGCCAGTGTGTTGACCCGGGAACATCCGCCCAGCACTGCGGGTTCTGTGGCAATGCCTGCGGGCCGGGATCCACGTGCGACCGAGGGCGGTGCCGGGAGACGCTGTGCGGCGGGCACGCCTGCGCTCCAGGCGATCAGTGTTGCAACGACGCCTGCACCGACGTCTCAAGCAGTGTCGCCCACTGCGGCGCCTGCGGGAATTCGTGTCCGGCGGGGCATAGCTGCGTCAACGGCGCGTGCGTCTGTGCCGGGAAGGTTTGCCCGAGCGGCGTGTGCGTCGGGAACGATTCCTGCTGTCCCGAGAATATGTGTGGCGCATACTGCTGCAATGACGCCCATCCCAACTGCTGTCCGGCAGGATTCTGCTGCTCCAGCGACTTCCCTCACTGTTGCCAGCACACGTGCTGTCCAGGCCCGTATCCGATCTGCCCGCCACCTGGACGCAACTGGTGTTGCCCGTCCGGCTCCTATCTCTGCTCCGACGACAACTGCTGCCCGAATGGCCTCTACTGCACCGGCGACGGGGGCTGTGTGTCGTTCTCACAGGCCGACGACGCTCACGTGGCGTCGAGCGCGCGGATCGCCGCCACCGGCGCTCCCGGGGGAGGTCGCCACGTGTGATCGACGGGCCGTCGATGACGCGCTGTGAGGCGCGCTACGATGCGTGGCTGGGAAGCGGCCCCGCCCCATCGTCGGCGCTACGCTCATCGTCGTCATCGGTCTCGTCAAGGACCTCTCTCAGCACCGGCCTGACAACGTCCCAGCCGTAGCCACGGCGGGCGAGGTAGTCGGAGAGGCGGCGCCTGCGGGTCTGGGGATCGAGGTTGGCAAGGGAGCGCAACCGCTTGCGAGCCAGTTCCAGAGCGGCCGCTTCCTCATTCAGCTCGGCGTTGTCGAGGACCTCTCCGGCGACCGTGCGGTCAACGCCCTTGGCGGCCAGCTCCGAGGCGAGCGCGCGACGGCCTCGTGGCGAGTGCTCGACACGGTTTTCGACCCAGAACTCGGCGAAGCCCTTATCGTCGAGGTACCGCCAGCCACGCAGCTTCTCGATCGCGTAGTCGATCGCGGCGGGCGGGTAGGCGCGCCGGCGCAGGCGGTCGCGCACCTCGCGCTCGGAGCGCGGGCGATAGGAGACGAAGGTCAGCGCGGCCTCGGTGGCCCTCTCGGCGACGGCGATGCCCTCCAGCTCGCGCACCGCGTCCTCGTCCAGGTCGTCGCCGCGCTTGAGGCCACGTTGCGCGACGAGGATGGCCGGCAGCGCGAAGGCGAACGTCTCGTCGATGAACACGCTGACGCGCTCGGGGTCGCGCTGCGTCGGGGCGATGCGGGTGATGACTCCCGGGGCGACCGGCGGCGCCGGTTCACGCGGAGTGGACCGTCTCTGCTGCATGGACCTTCGCGATCGGCCGGTCATCGCTGCGTCCTCCAGGCGGGGCATGGATCGTTTCCGGAGCTAGCATGCCACCTGCGCGGCTGGGGCATGAGCGCCCGAACCAGCGTGTCGAGTCAGTCATAATGTCCCATGCCGGAGCGGTTCGGCGCGTCGCGGCGGGGAGCTGCAACGGGGACGGGCGCGGGCGGCGGCGACCCCCAGCAGCGCGTCGCCAAGGCGCGGCCGGCGCACGAGGCGAGACGGGGCGCGAGGCCGGAAACACACGCCGCGTCCAGTCGCTCTAGCGCGTCGCGGCAGTGGCTGGCTGCCAGTAGTCGTACTCCATGGTGCGCGCGGAGCTTTCGGCGGCCGCGCGGCCGCACAGGCGCTCGATGACGTGCAGCGACATGTCGATCCCGGCCGACACGCCTGCCGAGGAGACGACGGCGCCGTCGTCGATCCAGCGCACGTTCTCGTGGACTTCGATGCCGGGGAACATGTCCCGCATGCGGCCGATGCTGCCCCAGTGGGTGGTGGCCCGCGAGCCGTCCGGCAGCGTGCCGGCTTTGGCCAGCAGAAACGAGCCGGTGCAGACCGAGGTTGTCAGCTCCGCGCTGCCAGCGATCTTCGCGATCCAGTCGACAACGACCGGGTTGTCGATCTCGCGCCGCGTGCCCTGCCCGCCCGGCACGACCAGCACGTCGATATGCGGCGCGTCGTCGAAGCTGTAGTCGGCGATGACGCGCAGCCCGGCGCGCGAGGCAACCTCCCCGCCCTTTTCCGCCACGGTGAACACGGTGAAGAGCGCGTTGCCCCCGCCGTAGTTCACGGCGGTGAACGCCTCGTGCGGCCCGCAGAAGTCGAGCAGCTCGACCCCGTCGAAGATCAGAATGCCGACGTTTCGCATCATTGCCTCCATCGATCGCTGCTTTCCACGTTCACCGACGGTTAACACCGGACGCCACCAGATCATGCAGGCACGCCGCCGTGCGCGCCAGCCCTTCCGCGAACACGCGCGGGTCCTGACCGATTCCGACTCGAAGGTGATGCTCGAAGCCGAAGGCTGAGCCGGGCGCGAGCATGACGCTATATTCCGCCGCCAGCCGGTCGGCCAGCTCGAGCGCGGGGATGTCCAGCTCATAGCGCAGCATCGCCAGCAGCCCACCGCGCGGCTCGACCCACGACACGAGATCAGCATGCGAGGCGAACCACTGGCGGGCCGTCGCAAGGTTCGCGGTGACGATGCGCTGGGTGCGCGAGACGATCTGGTCGCGGTGGCGCAGCGCGATGACGGCCAGCGCGTCGTTCAGCTTGCCCGGCGACAGTGTGATGAAGTCGCGCATGGCCCAGCACTCGGCAATGAAGTCGGTCGGACCGGCCAGCCAGCCAATGCGCAGGCCCGGCAGGCCGAAGGGCTTGGAGAACGTTCCGACGCTGATGCCCGCGGTTCCCAGGTCGCGCACGGGCGGGGCGAACGAATCGCCGCCGGGAACCTCCAGCCAGCGGTAGGCCTCGTCGCTCAGAACGCGGGCGCCGACAGAGCCCGCGAGATCGTAGACGCGCAGTAGCTGTTCGGGGGAGAGCATCGCGCCGGTT
>DATKCN010000247.1:0-5446 GCA_035513175.1 Thermomicrobiales bacterium | reverse complement strand
CCTCTACATCGGGCGGCTGGTGGGCGTGACGTGGGAGCACCTTGGGGGTTCGTTGCTCGACGGGACCGACCCGATCATCTACGTTGAGACATCGACATTCTCGAGATGGAACGTCTTTATCGGATAACACGGTGGCACGGGGCGCGGCATTTCGGACCGCGCCCTGATACCCTCCCATCACGAATTACAAGTTGCGCGTTACGACCTCACACACACGCGCTGCCACGATCCGCTCGTCGCCAGCCGCCAGCGTGTCCGGCGTCAACGCCACTGCGCCGCCGCCCGTTTCGCATGCCATGACGACAATTGACGGAACACACCCGCGCAGCGCGGCAACGCGGCAACGCGGTCGCATCTCGGCGGTTGACGTGGACCTGTGATGCCGTCATCATGTCGCAATACGGAGACAGGAAAGCGATTCGGCAAGGGTTGGCGCAATGCCCACGGTTCCGCTCTCCGACCGTCAACCATATCACGGCGCCATGCCGATCCCGCGCACGCCTCTGATCGGCCGGACGCACGAGGTCGCCGCTATCCGGGAGCTGTTGACGCGCGGCGACGTCCAGCTATTGACCCTGACTGGTCCCGGCGGCGTCGGAAAGACTCGGCTGGCCATGCAGATCGCCTCCGAGCTCGCGGCCAGCGTTGCGGGCGCCGCCTACTTCGTCGCTCTCGCGCCGATCAGCAATCCAGCGCTGGTGCTGCCCGCGATCGCCAAGGCGCTCGACGTGCAGGAGTCCGCTCATCAATCGGTCGACGAACGGCTGCGGGCATCGCTTGCTGGTCATGACGTGCTGCTGCTTCTGGACAACGTCGAGCACGTCGTGGCAGCGGCGCCCGATGTCGCGTCACTGCTGGCGGCGTGCCCCGCACTTAAGGTGCTGGCGACGAGTCGCACTCCGCTGCGGATCTATGGCGAACGGGAGTACCTGATCCGCCCACTGCCGGTGCCGCGCACGGGTCAATTACCGCCGCCCGGGACGGGGCAACACGCGGCTGTGGAGCTTTTCGTCACCCGTGCCCGAGAGGTCAGGTCGGACTTTGAGCTGACCGAGGCGAACGTGGGCGCCGTGACGGAGATCTGTGCCCGTGTGGATGGGCTGCCGCTCGCCATCGAGCTTGCGGCCGCGCGGGTGCGGGTGTTGTCGCCCAACGATCTGCTCGCGCGGCTCACGCACAGCCTGCTGCTGCTGACAGGTGGAGCCCGCGACGCGGCCGAACGCCACCACACGTTACGGGACGCAATCGCCTGGAGCTATGACCTGCTGCCAACGGGCGAGCAGCAGCTGTTTCGCCGGCTTGCGGTCTTCGCCGGAGGCTGGACATTGGAGGCGGCCGAAGCGGTCGCTGTCGGCGAAGCCGACGTGCTTGCCAGGCTCATCACGCTCATCGAGCATAGTCTCGTGCAGCATGTCGAACAGCCGCGGGGCTCGACGCGATTCACGATATTGGAGACGATCCGCGAGTTCGCCTGGGAGGAGCTCGTCAGGTCTGGCGAGCACGAGGCCATGCAGGACCGGCACGCCGACTTTGTCATGGCGCTGGTCGAGGAAGCCGGTCCGAAACTCTACGGTCCGGATCTGGCCGAGTGGTTGCGTCGGCTCGATCAGGAGCATGACAACATCCGCGTGGCGCTGGCCCATCTGGGCGAGCGTCGTGACGCCGAACGCGCGCAGCAGATCACCGGCGAGCTCCTGCCGTACTGGAACGCCTACGGCTATCTGAGCGAGGGGTTGGCCCAGACCGAAGCCGCGCTGGAGCTTCCAGACGCCCAGAGCCACAAGCGAGCCAGGATCGGGGCGCTCGGTTCAGCCGCCCGAATGGCGTCCTGGAAGAGCGATAATGACCGCGCGATCGCGTCGGCCACGGAGGGCCTCGCCCTGAGCGATGAGATCGGAGATGTGAGCAAGGTTTCATCGCTGCTCTTTTCAATGGGAGTGTCGTTGCTGTTTCGCGGAGATACGGAACGCGCGGTCGCTACGTTTCAACAGGCGGTCGAGACCGGGCGAAAGATCGGCGATCCGTTGCACATGTCCCGCTCACTTGAGTACCTCTCGCTGATTACCTGCGACGTCGAGCAGGCCATTGCGTGGCTGAACGAGGGCATTGCTGCCTGTCAAGCCGTCGGCATCAAAGACGCGACCGCGCTTGCCATGACGGCGCTCGCGTCGAGGCTGGCGGAGCGCGGCGATCTGTCCCGCGCTGGCGAGTTGAACCGCGAGAGCCTCGCGCTGCTCGACGATCTGGGCCACAAGTTGGGTATCGGCAGGGCGTTGGAGTCGGCAGGCGAGCTGAGCGTGTGGCATGGCGAGGCCGAGCGGGCCGCCCGCTTGTTCGCGGCTGCCCGCATGGTACACCGCGCGGTCGGCGCGCGTATCCGGCGGGACTGTTGCGACCGCTACGTCCAGGCAGTGATAGAGCAGTTGCACGCCGTGCTGGACGATCGCGCCTATCAGGCCGCCTGGGAAGCCGGCCAGGCGCTGTCGATGGCCGACGCGATCGCCGAGGCCCTGACTGCCGGAACCGGCGATCCATCCAGCCCAAACAGTGCGGCGCTGGCTCCTCCGGAACTGTCGACACGCCCCCTGTCGCCGCGCGAGCTTGAGGTCGTGCGCCTGCTGGTCGAGGGCCAATCCAACCAGGAGATCGCTCTGGTCCTCGGCATCAGCCAGCGCACGGTCATCAACCACGTGGCTAACGTCATGAACAAGCTCGGCCTGGAGTCGCGCACCGCCATCGCCACGTGGGCAGTTCGCCGGGGCGTGGCCTGAGCGCTGGTTCCAACCCACTTCGGCTCCTTCTCTAGTAGTACATTACTACCCGCCCGGATGATCTGGATAGTAGTTCCCGACGATGTGCTCGTCTCGTTCGAGGCGCATGCTGCCAGCAGATCAAGCGAGCGCCATGCGGCGACGCTCACGGGCAAGAGGATAAGGAGAGCGCCATGCGTCGGATGGTAGTGACCCTGGCCCTGGTGGCGGGTCTGTTTGTCGCGGGGACGATGTCGGGCAGCGCGGCGGGAGCGGACCCGCAATCAGTGGTGGCGGGGGTGCCAGGCCACGAATTGCAGCACGAGGACGACGCAATCGCCGCGGCAGACGGTGTCTGCACGGCATGGTATGCCATCCAGGGCGATCGAGTCCTCCCCCGCTAGGACGAACCCGAAATATGCAGACGCAGGCCGCCTTAAAGCAACAGGGCGGTCTGCGTCTGTCGCGTCGTGACCGTCTCCGACACGTTGTCCTCCCGACGACCCACCGTCCAAAGACGACTCAACCTCCGCTCGCGGATACGCTTACCGTGGCATCCGCAACCGCCGGCCATGGGCTCAGGCTTTCCCAAAAGCCCAGGAAGCCGGGAGTCGCACACGCCTCCGCACGGAACTCGTCTCATGCGTGACGCGTCGCGAGCCCCCGCACGCGTTCGGCCACGATCCACTCGTCGCCGGGCGCGCATATCGTTGCCCGGCGCGAGAGCAGAGGCCCTGATCGTTGCGGTATCTCCCCCATGCCCCGCGTCGGCAGTAGTACGCAATTATCAGTGGGCTGCCTGACCGGATTAGAAGTTCCCGACGATGTGCGCGTTCCCTCCCGGACGCATGCTGTGACCGTGGTTGATGGATGTCCCACAGCTATCGAATTGCACACAGCAGCGCTGAAGGAGGCACGAGATGCAGACGACACAGACGACCCGACCGCTCTCCCTGGGACCGATCTCACGCGCCGCCGTCGCGCTGGGGCTGATCGGCAGCCTGCTGGTGGGCGCGGCAACAATTGCCGGCACGGACCGCTGGCCGCTGATCGACCGCGCCGAGCCGGCCACGGTCAGCGCGCCATCGACCACCTCGAACGCGCCGTTCGCGCTCGAAGCGCAGCAGGCTAATGCCCAGGCCGGCGCCCGGCAGGTAACCTCCGACGCGTTGTTCGCGCTCGAAGCCGGTCTGGCCGGCGCGCAGGTGGATCACATGCAGTCCAGCATGGCGCAGACGAGGTCCGATGAGGCATGGGCGCTGGAAACGTCACTGGTCGCGAAAGCCACGACCCATCGGCACAGCCAAATGCGGCAGATCACGCTCGACGAAGCCTGGGCGACCGGGCAAAGGCAGCTGCTCGCGGGCGACCCGGAGCAGCGAGTCCCGCGCTGACCGCTCGCGCACGAGTCAGGACCGCGCCGCTGGCGGATTTACGCCGGCGGCATCGTCCTGACTCGTCGTTGCGAATCAGAGGCGACGAGACGACCTCACTGACGCGGGTCATCACCCTCGCACGTCGGCCATGACTGGCAGCCCGGCGGCGGCATGCGCCTCCAGGTAGCGCGTCACCTGCAAACGGATTGACCGTAATCGATCGTAGCCTGCCGCGCAGATGCGCTCGATCACGCGCGCTCGGGCAGCCGCTTGATCGCGTCCTTGGCGGTGTCGAACTCCTTGCGCAACGCGGCGATGTCGTCAGGCGTCAGACGGTCGACATTGCAGTAGTCACGTTTCCACGACGCGTCATCGCTCCAGCGTTGCAGCGATCGAACCGTCGCGCGGGGCGCGGCCGCCGTCTCCAGAAGGCGCAGCGCAAGCTCGAGGGTGGCGACCTGCGACTCCACATCGAACGGCCGGCCGGCCGAGTTGCCGAGCGGAAAGTCGCTGAAGACGAAGCGTGGAACACCACAATGCTCGACGATATCCAGCGCGCAACCCATGATGACCGTTGGAATGCCCGCGGCCTCAAGGTGGCGAGCGACCAGACTCACGGTCTGATGGCAGACGGGTCAGGTGGGCACGAGCAGGACGACGTCGGCGCCGTCCTCCCGGCAGCGCTGGAGCAGTTCGGGAGCATCCCGCTCGACCGTCGTCCGCTGGCTGCGATTGGTCGGCGCGCCATGGATGCGGGCCGTGAGCGCGCCAACCCGCCCGACCGCGACCGCCTCCCTGAGCCGCGCGAGCGGCAACCAGGTGTTCGGATCGCGCGCGGCGGTGTGGACACGGTCGTAGGACACATGGGCAATGCGCAGATCCGGCGGGGTATCGACCGGCACGGAGTAAACCCGGTAGAACTTCGAGGCGGCGTTGAGCTTCGCACCCGGTCCCTGGTCGCCCGCATCCGGCCGCTGGGGAGCAGCCGTCGTGATCAGCGCCAGACGCGACGCTCCCAGCGGCTTTGTGAGCGGTGCAAACGGCGCCTCGTCGTAGCGCGCCCAGCGGTAGGGATTGCCATAGCCGAGCGCGAGGTAGTACTCGCGGGTGCGTTCCATATAGGGAATAGAGGCATCGTCTCTCGCACCTGTCGACACCAGCATCACCTCACCTGGACACGGGGCCACGACAGAGAGTCGGGGGGGGGGGGGGGGGGCGGCCCGGGGGGCCGGGGGGGGGGGGCCGCGGGCCCGCCCCGGACCCGGCCGCACGGAGGCAGACCACACGCGGCGCGGGCGCGAGAGAGGGCAGACCCCACGC
>DATKCN010000246.1:0-7859 GCA_035513175.1 Thermomicrobiales bacterium | reverse complement strand
GCCTGGGCAACGGTCATGGGTTTTCCTCCAGTCCACTGAACCTCGATGCGCGACGGCAACCGCCAGTCGAACGTCGACGCCATGCGACCAACGTGTTGAGCTGGCACGGATCGAACACCGGCAGTATAGCGTGACGCTGGTAACTGTCCACCCGTTCGCCCGAGTCGGCGTGAAGCGCGGGACATCGCGAGCGACGTCAGCGTATTCGGGGAGGCGACCGTTTGTTGCCCGGCGAAGCTGATTTGACCTCAGATCGTACCGAGAAGCACAAGGCGCGCGAGAGCGTGACCTGACGGCGTCACGAAGAATTCGATCCCGTCATCGAAGCGGCATCTTTGCCAGCACTGGGCAGCGAACGCCTCGACGCTCAGGCGCGCACTCGAAGCGCGCCGGTCGATCCTGCGGGCGGCTCGTCGCATCGAGACGCGTGCGGGCGAAATCCGTCGGCGACGGATACGCGGTTATTCACCGGTCAACTGACGGCGGAGGCGGCGGTAGACTCCTCGGATTCCGCCTCCGCTGGCGTAGGGAGCCAGGCTGGGCCCTCCCACGCGTTGACGTCGACGCCGAGCCTGCGCAGCAGATCGGCAGACCAGCGCGCGGGGTGAGGGATCGGATTGACGGGGTGGCTTGGCCAGTGGGAGTCCGATCCGGAGGAGACGAGCAGTCCACGTCGCTCGGCCCACCGGCGGTAGTGGTCGGTGTCGGCGTCCTTATAGGAGCGGTAATGGGCCTCGATGCCATCAATGGGGATTTCTTCCAGCATCGAGTCGAGCTCCGCCTCCCGCAGGAAACCGTCGCCATCGTCGCGGCCGGGGTGAGCGACGATGGAAACCGCGCCGGCTTCGCTGGCGGCCGCGACGGCGTCCTCCAGCGGCACGTCGACGATGACTGGCTCGCCCATACCCCTGATGATGTTGTGCGCGGCGAACAGGCTGCCGCCGTGACCGTCACGAATCATGGCGGTGAACACGCGGTGTGGGGTAAGCGGAAATCCCATCGACACGTCATTCAGACTGGGGACGAAGCGCCCGTGTGACACGAGCAGCTCAAGCATGCGTTCGGCAGTTGTGCGCAACTGGTCCTGTTGCAGGCGCAACACACGCATAAACGCCGCAGAGCGCTCCGCGTCGGCATCGACGCCGTACACGAGCAGGTGGACGTGGCGCCCCCGCCAGCGGGTCGTTACTTCAACAGCCGGGATGAGGATGATGCCCGCCTCGGTGGCGCGCTGCAGCATTGCAGGGACGTTGTGCATGGTGTCGTGGTCCGCAAGCGCAACGAGCTTGAAGCCGTGCTCAGCGAGATAGGCGATCAGCGAGTCGGGCGTCCAGCGACCGTCCGACGCGGTGCTGTGAAGATGGAGATCGACAGGATCGTTCGGATGGAGAGTAACGGTCTGGTGCATGCGACTCCGATCTTCAAGGCAGGGTCATCCGCCAGCGGCGCCGATCAGTATACCGGCGCCGGCCGGCGCCGAGTTGGACAGCGCACACTGCTTGCCAATCAGCGGGCGCGGCCTGGACCGCAGCGAGATACGGCGAGTATAAAGTGGGTAATCTTCCAGAGACCGGCCACACGCGCGACGACGCCGACAGTCGGCGTCACCCGCCGGTCGACTGGATCACAGGCGCCAGCGAGGAGGGAACGTGGTGAACGACCGGCAACAGCTCGCAACCCTGTTCAAGGCATATGACATCCGCGGCGTCGCGGGCTCCGAGCTGAGCCCGGACATCGCGTATCTGATCGGCCGGGCGCTGGTGGACTTCCTGAACGCCGACCGGGTGTGCGTGGGAAGGGACATGCGGGTGTCGTCACCCGCGCTGGCAGCCGCGCTGATCGACGGAATCCGGGACCAGGGCGCCGACGCGACGGACATCGGTCTGATCTCGACCGACGGGCTGTACTTCGCGGTAGGCAAGTTCGGGTATCCGGCCGGGGTGATGGTTACCGCCTCACACAATCCCGGCGAGTACAACGGCTTCAAGCTGTGTCGTGAGCAGGCGCGACCGCTATCGATGGACGAGGGCATCGGCGAGATTCGCGATCTGGTCATCGCCGGCAGCTTTCCGGACGCCAATCGACGCGGGCGACTGGACGCACGGGACGTGAGCGACGAATTTGTCGAGCACGCGCTATCGATGATTGACGTTCCGGCGCTGCGGCCATTCAAAGTGGCGGTCGACGCGGGCAACGGCATGGCCGGCAAGATCATCCCGCGCGTGTTCGAACGCATTCCAGGCGAGCTGATCCCGCTGTACTTCGAGCTGGACGGGACATTTCCGAATCACGAGGCAAATCCGATCGAGCCGGAGAACATCAAAGATCTTCAGGCGACGATCGTGCGCGAGAACGCGGATTTCGGCATCGCGTTCGACGGCGACGCCGACCGCATGTTCGTCGTCGACGAACACGGCACGTTCGTCGGGGGCGACATGGTAACGGCCATGGTGTCGCAGATTCTCTTGCGCAAGCACCCCGGCGCGGCAGTGGTATACAACCTGATCTGCTCGCGAACAGTGCCCGAAACGATCGCAGCGGCGGGCGGAACGCCGATCCGGTCGCGGGTGGGGCATTCGTTCATCAAGGCGCTGATGCGCGAACACGACGCGATCTTCGGAGGCGAGCATTCGGGACACTTCTACTTCCGCGACAACTGGTATGCCGATTCCGGTCTGATCGCGTTCCTGACGATGCTCGAGCTGTTGTCGCGCGAGCGAGCGTCGCTGAGCGAGTATCTCGCGCCACTGGACACGCGGGTTCGCTCGGGAGAGGTCAACTCCGAGGCGCAGGACATCGACGCGACAATCGAGCGCGTTCGAGAACGATTCGCCGATGGGCAGGTCGACACGCTCGACGGATTAACGATCGAGTATCCGACCTGGTGGTTCAATTTGCGGGGGTCGAACACCCAGCCACTCCTGAGGCTCAACGTCGAAGCGGATGATGGCGACGAGTTGCGAACGCGACTCAACGAGCTGCTGTCGGTGATTCGCGCGACTTCGTGACATCTCACCTGCCGCTGCATGCCCGAAGCTGGCTGGCAAGACGCCGCGTTCCGCGAACGTGTTGCGACGCATGGGGTATGATGGAAGCTTAGAACGCGTGATAAATCAGCGACTCTCCACGGGGTGCAACGATGCGTGCCGAATCCGAGACTGGAAGAGGAACCGAACGGACAACGGGCACGGCGCGATGGGCGCTGCGCGCGGAGATCGCGTCGGCGATTTCTGGCATTCTGGAGCGCGATCACTTTCTGCAGCGCATCGCGCGGAAGATCGTGGAAGAGACAGGGGCATCCGGCGCCGCGCTGTACGTGCGCTCGTCGCCCGGCGCCGACCTGGTGCTGCGCACGAGCACGCTGCCGTTGACAGAGCCGATACCGCCACGCGTCAGTCCTGACGCGGAACGCGCGCGCGCGGAAATTATCGAGTACGGCGATGTCGGCTCAGACCTGCGGCTCGACGTGCGGACGACGACGCTGGCGGGTCTGTCGGAGCCGTTCGGGGTGCTGGCGCTGTTCGACTGGTCAGAGGAGCCGTTCACCGACGAGGATCAGCGGGCGCTGGACGAGATCGCCCTGGAGATCGCGGCGGCTATCGCGGTGGCGGAGCAACACTACGCGGTCAAGCAGGCGTCCGTCACCGACCTGACGACGGGCGCGTATACGTCGTGGTTCCTGGCGCAACGGTTCGATGAGGAGATTGCCCGCGCCCAGCGAACAGCCGCGCCGGTAACGGTCGTGCTCGCCAGTATTCTCGACTTCGACGGAGTCCAGCGCACGCTCGGATACGACAAGGCGGACATGCTGCTGCGCGCACTGGCCGCCGAGTTTTCCGGGTTGATGCGCGTATTCGACCTGGTCGCGATGCGCTCACGCTCGGACTTCGCGATACTGCTGCCAGACACGAACGCGGCGCAGGCTGATATTGTCATCTCTCGGGCGCAGCACCGTTCATCGAGGGTTATCGAGCGCCTGCGTGTCGAGTATCCGGAGCTTGCGTTTCAGGTCGTTACTGGCGCCGCGGCGTTTCCGGACGACGGAGACCGCGTGTCGACGATCATGCTGGCCGCCGAGCACCGGCTCATCGAGAACGAGACTCGGCAGCGACGGACCACCGAGAGCGCGTGAGCGCGGCGATGGACGGGCGCGAGTGGCGCGTCGTCAAGGTTCGACCGGACGGCAGCGTCGCCACGTCATACAGCGCAGTCGAGATTCCGTCGCCGGAGGAGTGGATCGCCGTTGAGGCGCCATGGGTCCACGGACACGTCGACATCATTCACTTCGCGTTCCAACCGGGCGATGTGCTGCGCGAGTACTTCGCACTCAACAGGCCGCTCAACGCCTTTGCCACGTTCCGGGCCAGTGGTGAGTTCGTGGCCTGGTATTGCAACGTGACGCACCCGACGGCAGTCTCCGAGAGTGAGATCGTGTGGCACGACCTGTTCGTCGATGTGGTCGTGCTTCCGGACGGGACGGTTTTCGTTCTGGATGAAGACGAGCTGGAGCAGTCGGGAATTGCAAACACCGACCCGGAACTGCAGGCGATGATACTCAACGCGCGCGACGAGCTGCTGGCGCTGATCGAAACGCACGCATACCCGTTTTCCGAGATCTGTACGGCAGAAAGCGCCGCGCAGAGGCGCGCCGGGAGCAGAGACCCGCGAGGCGGGGGGACATCGTGAGCGCGGCAGACATCGTCGGCGCTCCGGAGAGCTCAATCGCGCTGTTTGCCCACCCGGATGACCCGGACTTCATGGCCGGAGGCACGATCGCGCGCTGGACCGACGCCGGATGCTCCGTCTCGTACGTCATCATGACTGACGGACGCGCGGGCACGCAGGGCATTGGCGACGATCCCATGCCGGAAGCGGAGCTGATCCGACGCCGGCAGGAGGAGCAGCGGACCGCTGGCAAGCTGCTCGGCGTCGAGGACATCGTGTTTCTCGACCACCACGACGGAGAGCTGTTCCACACGCTGGAGCTGCGCCATCAACTCGTGCGAGAGATTCGCAAGCGCAAGCCTGAGGCGGCCGTGCTGTTCGACCCACGGCAGAGACTGTTGCCTGGATACGTCCAGCATCCCGACCACTGGATCAGCGGGGAGGCCGCGCTGGCAGCGATATTCCCATTGGCGGGGGTGCGCCGAGCGTTCACCGATCTGCTGGCCGACGGGCTGGAGCCGCACGCTGTGCGCGACATCTATCTGGTTTCGCCCCTCGCGCCGAATCTGCGGCTGGACATCACCGCGACGATCGACCGGAAGATTGCCGCGATGCAGGCGCACCGGACGCAGGTGGCCGACCCGGCGGGACTGGCGGAGCGCATGAGCCGGGCTGCACAAATCGTTGCTGACGGCAGTCCGTACGAATACGCTGAAGCGTTCCACTTCACGCGCCGGGGTGAGCGGGAACTTGTCCTCGAATACTGAGCGGCCGGTAAGCGTCGCGCTTGACCTGCGGCTGGCCGGATATCGTCACGGGGGCATCGCGCGCTACGGGACCCAGCTTCATGAGGCGCTGCGCACACGACGCGACATCGAAATTCTGGCGCTACGGTCGTGGTCGCGCCGGCCTGACGACGCGCGCGGGCTGCGCCTGCGGACGCCGCCGCATCACCGGCTTGAACGCATCGCCGTGCCGATCGAGCTCAGGCTGCGACGGGTGACGACTGATGTTTATCACGCGCTCGATTTCGTCGCGCCACGGCTGCGCTCGACTACCGCCATCGCGACCGTTCACGACCTGGCGTTCAGGCACTGGCCGGAGGACCTCGCGCCCGACGCGCTCGCGTATTACCGCCGGCTTGAACGTTCCCGGCACTGGACCGACGCGTGGATCACCCCGTCGGCATGGACCGCGACCGAGCTGGCCGACGAGTATGGAATTGAGCTCGACGCGATCCACGTGATCCCGCACGGCGAGTCACTCGGCCTCCTCGCGCAGCCGGTCGTCGAGCGCGGGCAGCGCGGCGACTTCGTGCTGGCGGTGGGCACGGTCGAGCCACGGAAACAGTACGATGTGATGCTCGACGCCATCGCCGATCTGCGAAGCGAGGTTTCGCTCGTCATTGCCGGCCAGGCGGGCTGGAACACCGAACGGGCGCAACAGCGACTGCGAAACACGACGGGTGTCACGTGGCTGTCGTCGGTTGACGACGAGCGGCTAAGAGCGCTGTACCGGGGCGCGGCTGCCGTCGTGATACCAAGCCGCGCTGAAGGATTCGGCCTCGCGGCGCTGGAAGCGATGGCGGCTGGAACTCCGGTGATCTCGTCTGGCGGGGGCGCGCTGAAGGAGCTGACGGGCGCGGCCTCACTGAACGTCGCCGACGCGCGCGCCGACGCATGGAGCGACGCCATTCGGCGCGTGCTCTCGGACGCCGCGCTGTGGTCCCAGATGGCCGCCAGCGGGCGGGAGCGCGCGCGAGTGTTTACGTGGCGGCGGTCCGCGGACGCGACGGCCGGCGTGTATATCGCGCACGCGGGGACGTGACGCTATACTGCCGGCATCGATGAGACCGCGAGCAACCCGCCAGCAGCACGGTGAACGGACGCCGCCCCTGCCGCAGCCCTGACAGAACGGGAAGACAGCGTCGTGATAGCGGACCTGCCACGCAGCGAGACGCCCCGCGAGCCTGGCGCGCAGGCCCTCGACGTCATCATCAATCCCGCGGCGGGCAGCGGTCGCGCGGGTCGCCTCTGGCCCGGCTTCGCGCGGACTCTCGAAGCGCGTGGCTACGTTGTGCGGGCGCATCAGACGGCAGCGCCGGGAGACGCGACGCGGCTCGCGACGTCCCTGGCGGAGCACGGAGCATCGACGATTGTGTGCGTTGGCGGAGACGGCACGGTCAACGAGGTTGTCAACGGGCTGATCGTCGATGATCGTGCTGTCAACCCGGACCTGAAGCTGGCGATCATCGCCTGCGGCACTGGAAAGGACCTGGTCCGTTCGCTCGGCACGCGCGACCTGAACACGACGATACAGGCGCTGGCAGGCGGCGTCATGACGTTGATCGACGTCGGGCGCGTGCACTATATCGAACCGCGCACCGGACATCTCGAAGCCCGGTATTTCGTCAACGTGGCCGACGCGGGACTGGGCGCGACTGTTGCCGCTCGCATCAACGCATCGTCGAAGCGGCTGGGAGGGCTGATTACGTACCTGCGCGCGGCGGTCAGCACGATCGCCGGTCACACGGCGTGGGAGGCCTCGATCGACATCGACGGAGAGCTGGCGTATGAGGGCAGGGTCGGCATGGTGGTGTTCGCGAATGGACGTTACTTCGCGGGGGGCATGCGCGTCGCGCCAGACGCGTCCCTGTGCGACGGGATGATCGACGTCTTCATTCTGCAGGACGTGGGGAAACGGGCGCTGCTGACATCGCTGCTACCTCGCGTCTACCGGGGGCGGCATGTCGGGCAGCCGGGCGTGACGCACGCGACCGCGGGGACCGTGTCGCTGCGCTCGACATCCGGCATGCTGGTAGAGCTGGATGGCGAGCAGGTCGGGCGCGCTCCCCTGTCGGTCACCATGGTTCCGCGTGTGTTGCGCGTCGTCGGGACGGCGGCGCTGGAAGCGATGAGTGGTTGCGCTGATGCGCGTCCGTAGGCCATAGTAATAGACGTGCGCCACATGAACGCGGCCTCGCTGCGGCGCCGACAACTGTGTCACCGTTGGAGGACTACTGTCGGGCGCAGGCGATCACTGCCGCGCTCACGGTTCAAGTGTCGATGACGCGCACCGGGTGGGGGGATCATGGTATCTACGTCGCCGGAACATATGAGCGGAGACATCGTTGCCGGCGTTGTCCCCGGCGATGCTCAACTGGCATTCACTACCCATGGATCCGTCGTTACCAA
>DATKCN010000245.1:0-7628 GCA_035513175.1 Thermomicrobiales bacterium | reverse complement strand
AGTTCGCGCTGGTGCAAGCCATCACCCGCGACCCGGCCACCGGCAAGCTCGCGGGCGGCGCGGACCCGCGCGGCGGCGGCGCGGCCATGGGCTGCTGAGCGAGGGAGCAGGGAGTAAAGATAGCCATGGGTCAGTAGAGCTTCTACCGATCCAGGCTCCCCCTTCCCGCGTCGGGAAGGGGGCTTGGGGGGTTAGGTTTCTCCGTGCCTCACGAAAAGTACTCGTCAAACGTCAGGTCGTCGCTGTACTCCAGCAGGAGGTAGCCCGCCAGCCCCTCCGGCGTGACCGTCTCGGCTGAAAGCTTCGCGGCCTGTTCCGCGGTCATGTGCTGGTCGGGGCGGGAGAGCATGCGGGCGTTGAGCGCTTTGCTCCAGGTGCGCTCGCGCAGGGTGGCTTCATAGGACGCCAGCGCGTCGTCAGTGGCGCCGCCGGAGAGCGCACCGGCCAGCCACTCCGCGCCCCGCAGCGCCTCACTGACGCCGCGCGCCACGAGCGGGTCCATCTGGTGCGCCGCGTCGCCGACCAGCGCCCAACCCGATCCCCACGCCTGCCGGTAGTAGCCACGCACTCCGGCGATGCCGCGCACCGGCTCCGCCAGCGAAGCGCCGTCCAGCCTCTCAGCGATGCAGGCATGGGCGTCGACACCGGCCAGGTAGTTAGCGTGGTGATCTTTACGGAATACGTCGAAGTCCTCGTTGTACGCGCCGAGGATCACCATCAGCAGGCCGTCGTTGGTCGCCATGGCCACGACGGTGTCGGTCTCCGTGTCCGACTCAAGCAGCGCCGGGGGATCGGGCAGGCGCGCGCCCTCGAAGTAGCCGTAGTACCAGTAGCGACCGGCCGGGACGATGTCGCGCTCCACCGCCCCAACCTGTCGCGCCACGAGTGAGCCGCGCCCGTCCGCGCCGACGACCAGCGAGGCGTCGACCGTCTCGTCGCCAGCAGGACCGCTGATCTCGACCCCAACGACCCGCTTGCCCTCCCAGCGCAGACGCCTGGCGGTCGTCCGGTCGCGGACTTCCACGCCGGGCGTCGAAGCGGCGGCGTCCCAGAGGATGCCGTCCAGCAGATGACGACGCACACACAGCAGGGCGTCGAACCGGCCCGCGTCGTCGTAGGGGATCAGCGCCGTCTCGATCGACTCGACGCCCCGGCAGAGGCGGAAGTGGTGGGCGAGTGGCGCGCCGGTCGCCAGCACGTGCTCCAGCAGACCGAGCCGATCCAGCGCCGCCAGGCCGTCCGGCCAGATGACATGCGTCGAGAGCGTGTCGGACGGCATGCGGTCGCGTTCCAGCAGCAGGACGCTGTAGCCGGAGCGAGCCAGGCTGATGGCCGTAGCGCTGCCCGCGACTCGGCCGCCGACGATGACGATGTCGTAACTTGGAAGTGTCATCCGGTTCACATGTCCTTCTTGTGCGGTGTTCGCGAATGACCTACATTGTGAACCGTCCACGGGCCAGAATGACGCAGCGACGGGGAGGCAACCATGTCACTCACCAACAACAGAGCAATCGTCCGCCGCTACTTCGCTGAAGTCTGGAACCAAGGTGATGTTGCCGTCATCGACGAGCTCGTTGCTCCAACCTACCTGAGACACAACGACTCGATTCCGGCCGGTGGAGTGTCCGGCTCCGACGCCCTCAAGCGAATTGTCACGTCCGAACGGTTGACGTTCCCAGACCTCGCGCAATCGATCGAAGACATGATTTCCGAGGCTGACAGAGTGACGGTGAGGCTGAAAAGCAGCGGGACGATGCGTGGAAAGCTTCTCGAACATGAGCCCACCGGCAAACACTTCACCATTCCCGCGATCCACATCATCCGGCTCTCCGACGGTCGGATACAGGAGGAGTGGTTGACGGTAAACGTCATTGGAATCCTGTCGCAGCTTGAGCTGACGCCCGCGCTGCGGCAACTCCTGCAACCGTTCAGCGGGCAAGAGCTGCCCGCAGCTTCCGCACAATGAGATCCATCTCCTCCACCCGGAACAGCAGCAATCCGCCCGCGTAGATGGCGCCCCCGATGCCGACCGGGATGAGGAGGACGATGACCTCGCGCAGCGTGCTGCCGAAGCCGCTGCTCCAGTCGGGCAGGCTGAGGTGCAGCCCGTAGGCGACCCCGCCAGCCACCCAGGCCATGCCGAACGACGCGATGGCGCAGACCCGGATGGTGCGCATCACGCGCCCGCCGTCCAGCATCCTGGTTCCGTCCAGCCCCGCCGGCAGCAGGCGGCGAATCAGCACGATCATGACGATGGTGTGGAAGATGAACTGCGCGCTGTTGGCCGCCACCAGCCCGGCCATGCCGAAGGGCTGCACGAGGGTGAGCGCGAAGATGAAGTAGACGCCGACCGCGATGACCCCCACGATCTGCGGCGTCTTCGTGTTCTGCCGCGCGTAGTAGGCGAAGATCAGCACCTGATCGAAGGCTGCGAACAGCGTGCCCGGCAGGTAGACCAGCAGGGCGATCAGGATCTGAATGGCGCTGTCGCGGTCGGTCGCGCCATGCTGGAAGACGAGCTGCACGGTTGGCCAGGAGAGCACGGCCAGCCCGAAGGTGGCCGGCACGACCAGCACCGTCACCATGCGCAGCCCGCGCGCGAGTGTGGCCCAGTAGCTGGCCTCATCCCCGGCCGCCCAATAGCGCGAGAGGGCAGGCAGCGACGCCAGCGAGATGGCCGCCGCCACCAGCCCCAGCACCATCTGATTGAGGGTCGTGGCGTAGCGCATCGCGCCCAGCGCCTCCTCGCTCGTGCCCCAGGCCAGATTGCGGTCCACGATCAGCGCGATGGTGTTGGCGAACAGCCCAATGAAGATCGGCAGGTACAGCAGCCCGATGCGGCGGATGGCCGGGTGGCGAAAGTGGACGTTGGGCCTCGGCATCACGTCCCGCAGGCCGGGCAGCTGCACGACGATCAGCAGCAGCGCGCCCAGCACGATGCCCAGCGCCAGCGACTTCACCCCGAACGCTGTGCGCCCGAGTGTCAACGCCGCCACCACGATCGCCACGTTGCGTAACGAGAGCGAGAGCGACGGCAGCGTAAAGCGTTGCAGGGCGAACAGGGTCGACATCAGAATCGTTGAGACCGCCAGCAGCAGCACGGCTGGCAGGATGATGCGCACGATCTCGACGGTCAGCGCGAACGTGTCGGGGCCGCGCGCTTCCTCGCCGCCGCCCAGCGCCGTCATGACCTGCACGGCGGACGGCGCGAAGATCATCAGCACGCCGACGATGCCGCCGACGACCAGCACCGCCAGCGTCAGCAGCGCGCCGGTGATGCGCCGCAATTCGTCCCGCTGCTCCTCGCCGGTGTACTGGCTCAGCACCGGGATCAGCGCCGCCTGCATCATGCCGCTGATCACCAGGTCGAACAGCATGGTGTGGATGTTGTCGGCGATGGTAAAGGCGGCAATCTGGTCGCCGACGCCGAACATGTTGGCCGCGACCTGCTCGCGCACCAGCCCCAGCAACCGCGACAGCACGTTGCCGGAGGCGATGATGAGGGCCGCCAGCGCGATCCCCTGCCCGGCCCGCTCGACGACGCGGGGGCGCTGCGGCTCCAGCTCGATCCCCGGCTCAGTCTCGGGCTCCGGCTCGTCGTCCTCGGGCTGATCGGGCATGTCGGGCGGAAGCGTGACCTCGCTCGGCCCGCCGTGGTAGCCGGGGGGCGACGGCAGCGCCTCGGTGTCCCCGCCCCGGCCAGGGGGCGACGGCAGCACTCTCGGGGAGAGCACGGCGTACTCGTCGGTGTCCCCCGCGCGCCCCGGCTGACGCGGCTCGGGGTCGCCCGCGCTCTTGCGCCGCCAGATCATCGCGGCGGCGTGCCGTCGCGGATGGCGGCCACGATTGCGCTGGTCGAGCGGCCCGGCTCCAGCGGCAGGATCACCGTCTCGCCGCCATAGCCGGCGACGACTCGCGCCTCCGGCAGCTCCGCGCCCCCGGGGCCGTAGTCGCCGCCCTTGACGTAGACGTCCGGCCGCAGCAACGCGACCGCCCGCTCGGCGGTCGGCTCGTGAAATATAAAGACGTAGTCGACGCAGGCCAGCCCCGCCAGCAGCTCAGCCCGCTCGTCTTCCGGCAGCACCGGCCGCTCCGGCCCCTTACGGCGCGTCGTCACGGCGTCGTCGTTCACGCCGACGATCAGCGTGTCCCCCAGCGCCCGCGCCGCTTGCAGGTAACGCAGATGTCCGACGTGTAGCAGGTCGAAATGCCCGTTGGTGAACACGACCCGCAGGCCACGCTCGCGCAACCCGTCCCCCAGCGCCTCCGCCATGTCGATCCCGACAACCTGCCCCACGAGCATGCTTCCCAACGACGCGCTGCTACCCGGCGCTTGATCGTATCAGGTTCGGGAGGGCCGAGGGCTGGGGGCCAAGGGCCGAGGAGTGGGGATGCTCCAATCGAGTCTGTTCTCTCTTCTCCAGCCCTCGGACCCCGGCCCTCATCCCTCACCCACGGGAACCTTTCTGCGCCCCCCATCGTCATACCCTCGTAGAGGGCGTGGACAATGGTGTCCGCGTCTGGAGCGTGGCCATGACGCGCCACGAATTGGGAGACGGATCGATGAAACGGAATGGTCTGATGGAGCGCGTACTGAAATCTCTTGGACTGATCGCGGCGCTGGCCATCCTCGGCGCGCTGCTGCTGGCCTGTGGCGAGGAAGAGACCATCGGCGAGACGCCCGGACAGGGCGGCAACCCGCCGATAGCAACGCCGACAAACGAACCGCCGGCGCCAACGCCGACAACTGACCCCCCAACGGCCACGCCGGAGCCGGAGGATCCCACCGCGACGCCGGAGCCCGCCGATCCGCCGATCGAGTACCCGACCGGGTCGGATGATCTCGTGCTGCGCATCGAGCACACCGGTGGCTTCGTGATGATGCAGCACCTGCTGACGCGCATGCCGGCCTTCTCGCTCACCGGCGACGGCTGCTTCGTGCACGAGGGTCCGCAGATCATGATCTTCCCGCCGCCCGCCCTGCCAAACCTGCTCGTGACCTGCGTCGACGACGACGGCATGCAGGCCATCCTCCAAGCCGCGCGCGAGGCCGGACTGCTGGATGGCGACGCCGAGTACCCGAACGACATGATCGCTGACGCGACCACGACGGTGTTCACCATCAACGCGGACGGCAAGAGTTACGTTGTCTCGGCCTATGCCCTCAGCCTGGACGAGGCGTTGACCCCGAACATGTCCCAGGAAGACGCCGAGGCGCGCGCCAGGCTGGCCGAGTTCTACGACAAGATGATCTCGATGCGAAGCTGGCTGCCGGAAGGCTCGATCGTTGGCGAGGAGAGCTTCTACGAGATCGACCGCATGCAGGTCGTCGTTCAGCCAGTGACATCGCCGTCGGCCCCGATGCCTGACACAGGCATCGAGCCCGCTGAGATCGCCTGGCCGCTGGCCACCCCGCTTGCGACGTTCGGCGAGGAGTACCTCGGCAACGCCGACCTGCGCTGCGCCGTCGTCGAGGGCGAGGACCTCAGGCTCATGCAGCGGGTGATCGAAAACGCCAACACACTCACCCACTGGACGAGCGAGGACGAGAGCTACTTCCTCTACCTGCGCCCGCTGCTGACCGGTGAGACCGGCTGCCCGGCTGAGCTGGCAGGCTAGGCGCTCGACAGCCAATGCCTCAACACAGAAACGGGGAGGCCATTCCGGCCTCCCCGCTCTCCTGTCCGTCGCCCATCGCAGGTGGTCGATTCGGGTACCGAAACTCCTGCCGGTTGCCCGCTCGTCAGATGCCGACAGTGGCGAATGACGCTGAGTGCACGACCTGTCCGTCGTTCCACTCGGGGTCGGACTCCAACAGCGCCCGCAACTGGCGGTACTGCTGGTCTGTTTCAGGCCGAGCCGCATTGGCGAAGTAGCTCTCCCGGTCATTGAAGATCGCCACCATGATGTATTCGTTCTGGGGGTTCTCCAGCTTGAAGACGTACTCAGCGATCGCTCCCACGGCGAGCCCCTGAGCTGTGGTCTCCCGATTCCACGCCTCGGAGGCTGCCATCAGATCCTGTTCCCGGCCTGGCTTGACCTTCAACCGTGCAACTGTCCCAAACATGGTATGGCTCCTTTCGAGTGATGTGTAACGTGTAACGTGCGGTGTGTGATTTCGCGGCGGTTCCTCCTGTTCTCTACCTCCTCGGAAGAATGTTGTGGTTCATGCGGAACAGGTTGCCGGGGTCGTACGTCGTCTTGACCTCGACCAGCCGGTCGTAGTTCGCCCCGTAGGCCCTGCGCGCGAGGTCTTCCGTCTCCCCCTCCATGCCGGGGAAGTTGAGGTAGATGCCGCTGGATGGGAAGCGAGACATCGACGTACAGGCATCGCGGGCCCAGGCGATGTTGGCGTCGTTCTCAGCGGGGTTCGACCATGACGACTCGAACGCGACAAGGTAGGGTGGGCGGCGGCCAAAGGCGGTTTCTTCGGCGCCGACCCGCATCGGCGCGCCCATCTGCGGCCAGATGTCCATCGTCGTGCGTGGCGAGGGGCGCGCGGCTGCCAGGCTGCAGAGGTGATCGAGCACCTCGTCGCTGATCTCCTCGACGTAGGTCGACTTCCAGTAGTAGAGGTCGCCCTTCGGGAAGAAGGCGTCGAAGCCGGATTGCACGTGGGCGTACTGGTCCGGGCCGCTCAGGTCAATGACCGGCGTCGCCAGCTCGCGCATCCACTGGACCGCTGTCTCGCCCTCCTTAACCGGACCCGCGTACAGCCCGACGACGATCACGACCGGGATGCCAACCAGCTCCGGCGGGAAGCCTTGCGGGATGCTCCAGAAGAGGGACAGCGGCGTCAGCTCCTCCGGCGTCGACGGCAGCATGTCGCGCCACTGCCGCAGCACGGTCGGCGCGTCCTCCATCGCGTACGCCGTGGCCCCGAGCATCACGGTCGGACCGACCGGGTGCAGCCGGAACTCGAACGAGGTGACAACCCCGAAGTTGCTGCCCGCGCCCCGCACGGCCCAGAACAGATCCGGGTGTTCCGTCGCGCTGGCCGTGCACAACTGTCCGTCCGCCGTGACAATGTCGACCGACAGCAGGTTGTCAATGCTCAGCCCGTGCTTGCGCCGCAGGTGGCCCATGCCGCCATGCAGCGTTAGCCCGGCCACGCCGGTCGTCGAGACGAGCCCGCCCGGCGCGGCCAGCCCGAAGACCTGCGTCTCGCGGTCCAACTCCGCCCAGGTGGCGCCGCCCTGCACGCGCGCCGTGCGCGTGCGTGGATCGACATGCACAGCCCGCATCAGCGAGAGATCGATCACGATGCCGCCATCGTTCACGGCGTTACCCGCGACGTTGTGCCCGCCGCCCTTGACCGAGAGCAGCAGGTCGTGCTCACGGGCGATATTGACAGCAGCGATGACGTCCGCCGCGCCGGTGCATTGCACGACTGCCGCCGGATGCCGGTCGATAAGCCCGTTCTGCACCGTGCGGGCCTCCTCGTAGCCCGCGTCGCCGGGCTTGAGCACCACGCCGCGAAACTGGGCGGCCAGCGTGTCGATCACAACCTGATCGATCGTCAGCCTGCCGTTCGCCCCGATCTGTTGTACGGCCATGTGCGGCTCCTTTCCGCTGCAACCAGAGGTGCTATCAATGCAGACACTCTGACGGAATCAGGGGACCGGCAC
>DATKCN010000244.1:0-2675 GCA_035513175.1 Thermomicrobiales bacterium | reverse complement strand
TATCGTGCTGTCGATGACGATGTTCCCGCAGATCGCCATCCTCGGCTCGCTGTACACGATGGTCAACCATCTCAAACTCTACAACACCCTCCCGGCGCTGATCGTCACCTATCTCATCTTCACGCTGCCGTTCACCGTCTGGGTGCTGACGAGCTTCTTCCAAGCCATGCCCAGGGAGCTGGAGGAGGCGGCCTACGTCGATGGCGCGTCGCCGATCCAGACGTTTTACAAGGTGCTGCTGCCACTGGCGGCGCCTGGCATGGTGACGACCGGCCTGCTGGCCTTCATCGCGGCCTGGAACGAGTTCCTGTACGCGCTGTCGTTCACGCAGACGCCGGACAAGTACACGGTTACGCTGGCGATCTTCCGCTTCGAGCCGTCCACGGTGGGTGGCTTCGAAGTCGCCTGGGGCCAGATCATGGCGGCCACCATCGTCATCACCATCCCGCTGATCCTGCTGACCCTCATCTTCCAGCGCCGCATTCTGGCCGGCCTCACGGCGGGCGCGGTCAAGGGGTAGCGGCCCGCGGGCCATATGCGCGGGCTGAAGCTGGCACAGAGCTGGCTTCAACCCGCCGTGGATGCGGGATCGATAAGCACGCTGACAGCGCGGCTACCGGTTGCATGCGCGGCGTGCCGTCGGTTCCTGGTAGGGGAGGGTTTCAAACCCTCCCGCGTCAGGAGCCCACGCGTGCACGTTTCTACCTGCCCGTTGGGCCGCCACCGTGGACCAGCGCGCGCCGAGGGTGTTCCAGCGGGGCTGGTGGTCGGGCGCGGGAGCGTTTGAAACCCTCCCCTACAAGGTTTGCGCGCCGGAGCGTCGACCCACTGACCCATCGACATACGTCGTCGCCCCGACGCGCTGCAGCCGCACGCGGGGCGTGGCGCCTCGCAGCGGAACGAGCGGCTCCAGCGTCTCGGCGCCCGCGTTCCCCGGCTCGCCCCTGGCGTCGCGCAACGCCTCCCACAGCACCCGGCCATCGATTGCCGTGGGGACAGTCAACCCCAGCAGCGTGAGGATCGTCGGCATGATGTCCGTGGCGCCGGTGGGCAGCGTGCTGACCGTTCCTTCGCGAAAGCTCGGCCCACTGGCGACGAGCGTGGCGTGCATGTCGAACGGCGAGGCTGAGCCGTGCGAGGAGCGCAGCGCCGACTGCGCCGTCAGCGTCGCGACGGCGCCGGGGACGCCGTGTTCGTTGGGCTCGTCGCTCCACACCGGCGAAACGGCCAGCAGCGGCCGCCGTTCATTGCTCGCGCCGTTCCAGACCTGCCGCAGCGAGAGCACGCCCGGCAGCAGCTCCAGATCCTCCCGACCGGCGAAGACGATATCGCACCATTCCTGATGCACGAGCCATTCGACCAGCGGCGCAAGCTCTTCCGCGCTGGGTTCCGGCGTGCCCGGCGTGGCGTAGATGTAATCGCTGGCCGTGGTCAGCGGCGGCAACGACGCCGCGCCAAGCTCCCGCCGGGCGATGGCCAGGTAGTCGCGCAACGTGCTGTGACTCTCGACCGTTGAGTGGCCGTGGTCGGAGACGAAGAAGATAGCGACGTCGTCGCGCACGCCCTGCGCGTCCATCTCAGTGAGAATGGCCGCCAGGCAGTGATCGACACCGCGCATGGCCTCACGCGTTTCCGGCGCGCCGAGACCGTACTTGTGCAGGCTGGCGTCCGGCTCGTTGAGCCACAGGACGATGACGCGGTTCGCCGGATCGTGCAGCAACAGGTCGGTGACGGCGCGGGTCGCGTACTCGGCGCGCGCGATCTGCGGCCAGCCGACGGGCGGGATCTCGCCCAGCTTCTCGCGCAGATCGTACAGGTCGGCGATGCCGTAGGCGGTGTTGACGTTGACGATGCGCCCGCGATGGTTGCGCGCCCACAGCAGGCTCGCGCCGCCGGTGCTCGTGGCCGCCACCGCGACCCGCTCGCCGCGCTCCGCCAGGATGTCCGCCAGCGACGGCGCGAGCTGGGCGTTGCCGCTGCTGTAGGCGTCGAGCGCGTCGAGATGCCGGTAGTTCGACGTGTCGATGATGTGGTCCTCGGTCGCGTGCGGGACCAGCATCGTATTGGCGACGATGCCGTGCCGCCCCGGCGTCGTCCCGGTCGCCAGGGTGCTGGCGATCACCCGCGTGTGCGACGGGAAGACGGCGTGGTGGTCGACGCAGCGCACGCCGCTGGCGATCAGCGAGCCGACCGCCGGCATCAGCCCTGTGTCCAGCAGGTCGGGGCGCAATCCGTCCGCGCCGATGACGAGAACGCGCCGCCCTCCGGCGCCATGCGCTGCCATGAGTCGGTCCTTTCGCCGCGGCGCTGCCGGGCCGAACTTACGCCAGCGCCCGCATCACCTCGTAGAGCGCCGCCTTGCGCTCGAAGCCGACGCCGGGAACGTCCGGCAGGCCGATCAGGCTGTCCTCGACCGGCGTGTCGTCCGCGAAGCCACCGAAGGGCTGGAACACGCCGGGGTATGACTCGTTGCCGCCCAGCCCCAGCCCGGCCGCCATCGACAGCGCCATCTGGTGCCCGCCGTGCGGGATGCAGGCGCGGCGGGACCAGCCGTGATCCTCCAGCATCGCGATTGTGCGCAGGTACTCCACCAGCCCGTACGACAGCGCCGGGTCGAACTGCAGGATGTCCCGGTCCGGTCGCATGCCGCCGTAGCGAATGAGATTGCGTGCGTC
>DATKCN010000243.1:0-9206 GCA_035513175.1 Thermomicrobiales bacterium | reverse complement strand
GGGCGGGCTGCTGGAGGCGGGCGAGACGCTCGACGCCGCCGCCGCCCGCGAGGTGCGCGAGGAGACCGGCGTGGAGGCGCGCCCGCTCGGGATCGTCGCCCTGCGCTCGCGGGTGGACGGGCTCAACAACGACACCTACGTAGTCTGGCTGCTGGAGCCGGTCTCCGGCGAGCCAGTCCCCGACGGGCGCGAGGTCGACGATTGCCGCTATCTCCCGTTCCCCGAGATCGCCGCGCGGGAGGATGTCGTCTACCTGGTGAAGTACTTCGCCGCCCGCCTCGCCACCGGCGCCGTCACCCCCCACGCCCGCGCCCACGACTACGCCTTCCAGTTCCCCGGCACAACCCCGGACACCTGGAAGCTCTTCGCGTAGCGATCAGGGATGCGGGCCGAGGGGCGCGGGAACAGGGAGTAATGCTTGGGAACGAGGGCCCGGAGGCCGGTTCCGGGCAACCCGGACTCCAGCCCCTCGGCCCTCATCCCTCAGCCCGGATACACATCCACGAGCATGCCGTTGCTGTCGTAGAGGCGGATCAGCTCTTCGCCGGGGTTCCAGAACTGGTGGCCGAGGCCCCAGTACAGGGTTGCGTATCTGGACTCGATGATGTCCTCGCCCTCGGCGATCCAGACGGTGACGTAGAAGCCCGCCTTCACCGTGACATCCGGGAAGACGAAGACGTTGCCGTCCTCATCCTCCAGCCGCCAGCCCTCGACGTTGACAGTGCCGGCCAGCTGCATATTGCGGATGTTGATGTGCTCCTGCGACGTCCCAGCCTGCAGGATGTCCTCGATCTGCAAGTCGCCGGTCGTTCCGGGCGTTGGCGATGGCGACGGCGTCGCGGTCGGCGACGGGGTCACGGTGGCGGTCGGCGTGGCCGTCGGGTCCGGCAGGACGACGGGCGGCGGTCCGTAGCGCCACTGATAGTAGTGAAGCCCGACGTTGCCGGCTTCCACCTGCCAGCCGGGATCGTTGCCGGGAGTGTAGGTCAGGCAGCGGCGCTCGAAGCACTGGATCAGCACGTCCTGTGGGACGCCGGCCACCTGAACCGTCGCCCAGTACGCTTCCACGACCGGATAGCCGGTGGCGTAGAACGGGTTCTCGAACAGCGGCGCGCTGACGTACTGGCCGTTCTCCCAGACCAGGCCCGACGCATTCATGAAGTCCCAGAAAACGGAGGCGACGGTGTGGTCGATGTCCTCCACCTGAACCCGGTGCGCGGCGCTGACGTTGCGCCCGGCCAGGTTCGGGATGTGAACGATGTTGCCGTTGCCGTCGAGCCGCTCGGTAATGACGGTCCCCACGGCGCGGGCCGGGAGATCGCGCAGGCCGTGCTCGCCGATGCCGGCGTAGGTGGGCGCCAGCGCCGCGGGCTGGACCGGGTCTCCGGCGATCGGGATGTTGGCTGGACCGGGCGCCTCGTCGAACGTGTCGTCGCCGATCTGATAGCGGCCCTCGATCATCTCGATCACGAGCAGGCCGTTGGTGACGTCCCACGGCGCGTCGGTGATGCGCCAGCTGTTGTCCTCCATGCGGCTCTTCTCGAGATAGCGCACCGTGCGCTGATTGTTGGGCGCCTCCAGGTACGGCTCGACCTGTGTTCCATTCGTGACGACGTTGCCCCAGATCCAGGTGCGGCTGACCTGCAGGTCTTCCACCGGCTTGTCGGTGCGGTCCCAGGTGCGCTGGAAGGCCGGGTCGTTGGTGTCGACGGCGCCGGCCCGCGCGGCGAACAGGCTGCCCAGTATGAGGGTGACGGCGACGATCGATACGATCATTCGATTCATGATTGTGTTCTCCGGTTCACGCGTCTCAGCGCCACGAACGTCGTGGCGGGCTGTCTCCCCCTGTCGGAGGGCCGAGCGCTCGCATGTGGCATATCGGGCGGCATTCGTGCCTCGCTGTCTCAGCGCCCGCGCGCCAGAAACATTCCGCTGGCCCCGATGCCTGCCGCGATGCTTGTGACAACGAGTCCAATGGTAAACAAGCTACCTGAGAGCATGCTGATGAACACGGTGACGAACAGCAGCGCGACAGCCAGCGCCAGCGAGATGCGGCCATAGCGTTCGTGGGTGGTCATCGGGTCTCCTGATCGAGATGGCCGCGGGCCTCGGATACGGGCTGCGTACGGGTCGCCCGGCGTGGCCTCCCGGCTTGGCCGCCACACGGTTCGGTGGCGGGTGTCGAACGTGAACGTGGTGGCTGGCCTCCCGCGTGCCGCGTGCCGACTCCCAACACTACCACCGGCCAGCTAGGGATTGCGTTACGCTGCGGGCAGGCGTTCGTTAATCCCAACGAGCGTGTGTCACGAATGGATGGCTCAGTGCCGCGAGCAGGCGCGCGAACCGAGACAGCATTGCCGGAGACCGATCCCGGTCCCGAGCCGGGCGACGATCTGCTCGCGGCGGCGGCGCGGCGCGATCCTGCCGCGTTCGACGCGCTGTACGAGCGCTACGCCGGGCCGATCTACCGCTTCTGCTACGTGCGCCTCGGCAGCCGGGAGGCGGCGGAGGACGCGGCCGGCGCCGTCTTCCTGAAGGCGCTGGGCGCCATCGAACGCTACCGCGCGGGCAACTTCGCCGGCTGGCTGTACCGCATCGCCGCCAACACGGTTGTGGACGCGCGCCGCGCCTCGCGACCGACCGTCGCCATCGATGCCATCGCGGAACCGCTCGATCCCTCCCCGAGGCCCGACGCCGCCACCCTGCAACTGCTCGACAGCGAAGAGCTGCGGGATGCGCTGGCGACATTGCCGGACGACCAGCGCGCCGCCGTCGAGCTGCAGCTGGCGGGCTGGACGGGGGAGCGCATCGCTACCGCGCTGAGGCGCAGCCCGGAGGCGGTGCGCATGCTGCGTCACCGGGCGCTGACCCGGCTGCGCGTGCTGCTGGCCGAACCTGACCATGACGATCAACCCCACGGAGGCCGACGATGAGCGCGGACGAGCGACGCCAGGCGGACCTGCTCGACAGCTACTGGCTCGGGCTGAAGCAGCGTGACTCGACCGAGCCGCCCGCTGGGCTGGACGCGGACATCGCCGCGCTGGCCAGCGCCTTGGAACATGGGCTGGCCGCGCCGGAGCCGTCCGCCGCGTTCACGTCGGCGCTGCGCCAGCAATTGCGGACCGCGCGGCCGGCTGCCCCGGCGAATGGTGTTGCTCCGGATCCGGCAACGCCGGGTCCGGTCCTCATCCTGCCTCCGGTTGACGCGCCGCCTGACGCGCTGCCACGTCGCGCCCACTGGATCGGCGAGGTCGGCAAGCTGGCGGCGGCCATGCTGGCGTTTGCGCTGGTCGCGGGCCTGCTGATCGCGCTCTTCGGCCGTAGCGACGGCGACGACGGAGTGGCCCGCGACCGGGACGACCCCTTCGGCGCCATTCCGGACGTCACGGCGTCCAGCGGCGAGATCCTCATCGCGCTGGACCCCATCGGAAACCGTTTCCACAAGCTGTACGTCGTCAGCGTCGACGGCTCGGAACCCCGCAAGCTGACGCCCGGCCCGGTCGACGCGCCGGAGATGGAGACGAACGGCGCGTGGTCGCCGGACGGCAGCCAGATCGCCTACGCCACCGGCTTCCACGACGCCTCGCAACTCTGGCTGATCGACGCGGACGGCACGGACCAGCGCGCCATCGGGCCGCCGCTGGCCGACATCTACGGCATCGACTGGTCGCCGGACGGCACGCGGCTGCTGTTCGCGGGCACGCCGGACGGGACCTCACGCTCCGGACTCTGCGTGCTGCCGATCGCCGACCCTGCCGCGCTGACTTGCACCTCGCCCCTCTCGCCATTGGTCCACGGCTCCCCGTCGTGGTCCCCGGATGGGGAGCGTATCGTCTACGTGACCGTCGCCAACCGTCGCCGGGTGCAGATCAACATCGCGAACGCGGACTTCTCGAATCCTCGCGCCATCGCCGTCGGCGCTGACCCCGTCTGGTCCCCCAACGGCGAGTGGATCGCCTACACCGAGTACGTTGACAGCATCCGTGGCGGAAGCTGGGTGCGGCTCGTCTCCAGCGACCTGCTCGGCGACGCGCAGGTCGTCCAGGAGATCACGAGCGCCGAGATCATGAGCTGGAACGCCCGCTGGTCGCCCGATGGGTCGCTGGTTCACGTCATCTCCGACCGCGGCGGTTCCACCGCGGGAATCGTCGTCAACTTTCTCGACAAGTCGCTCCGTGACGTCACGGAGCTGGCCGGCCGCTTTGAGGTGAGCGTGGACGGGAAGACCGTGGCCGTCATCGTCAACCGCTTCGGCCCCGACGGTACGTCGGTGGGCGAGGCGCTCTACGCTGTCAACATCGATGGTTCCGACGAGCGGCTGCTGCTGGAGCCGTCGAGCCTCGGCGACACGCTCGCGTGGCGGCCGGGACAGACGCACGTTGCTCCGTCCACCGCGGCTACAGCCACTGTGGAGCCGCCAACGAGCGTGCTGTCCCCGCCTCCGTTGGAGACGCCGTCGGAACCGACGGCTGGCGCTCAGGCCGCACGCGACCTGATCGTCCCCGTCGTTCTCTCAGGTCTCGACAACGCTACGCTGCAACTGCTCGATGTTGATGGAGGTAAGGAAGTCAGTCTCACGCTCGATGGAGCCGATGCGCCGGACGGAGCGGTCCAGCCCGCTTGGTCACCAGACGGCAGCAGCATCGCCTTCGTTGGCTGGGAAGATCACGGTAATAGCGACGTGTTCGTCATGCGAGCCGACGGATCTGAATGGCGAAAGCTCACGACCGAGTCAGGCTATTACATCGATCCCACCTGGTCTCCAGACGGCTCGCGCATCGCATACGCCGGTCAGGATGGCGACCTCACCTTCATTCGCGTCATGGATGCGGACGGATCGAGCGCGCGCGAATTCACGTGGTCGCAGGAGACCGCGTCCGTGCCCACCTGGTCGCCGGATGGGCAGCGTCTGGCGTTCATCCGAACGAGATGGATTACGGCAGCCGCGCCGCCGGATGCCACGACCGGCGCCGGTCAGGACGACGCCAGCGCCGTTGAACGCACGACCGAATGGCATCTATGGGTCATCAACGCGGACGGAACAGAGGAACGACCGCTGGCAGCGGCGAGCTACGCCGCCCGGCCGAATTGGTCGCTGGATGGCCGAGAGATCCTGTACACCGCGGGTTGGGAAGGTGAGCGACAGCAGGCACGGATCGTGGATGTCGAGACCGGAGACATTCGCGCCCTCGTCAGTAGCGCGGTGAACAGCACGCAGCCGCGCTGGTCGCCTGACGGGTTGTGGGTCAGCCTGGCCGTCGTCGATCCAGGCGGATCGGAGGCGGCGATTGTCGTGGTCCGGCCGGACGGGACGGAGGCGCGGCGTGTGAGCGATGTCGCGGGCTGGTGGCACGACTGGTCGCCGGACGGCGCCTGGATCGCCGTCGCGCGGTACAGACTGCGTCTCGACGGCTCCGAAACATGGGAGTCCGATCTGTTTCTCGTCAGCACCAGCACCGGCGAGGAGCGATACCTGATCGAGTACGCGATCATCGGGCGGGACCCGGCGTGGCGGCCTGTTGCTGTCACCTTTGCGCCCGAACGCTCGCCACCGGTTGTCGAGCCCGTTCCGCAGCGGCCTGATGGCGGGTTGCCAAGCGGCATCAGCCACGACAACGCCGCAGGTGTGCAGATCAGCTTGACGGTGGTCCTCGACGATCCACAACTGATGACGGTGGGGGACGCGCTGGCGGTGGCCGTGGACCACGGCTACGACTGGTCCTACGGCGACCGTATCGACGGGAGCCTGGTGACGATCCAGACCTGGCACGGTTTGGTGTCGATATCCTCCATCAGCGCCCAGCTCAATACTGGCGAGATCCTGCAGCGCATCGAGGACCGCGAGGCATGGGTCATCGACTTCGGGAACGTGCCGGGAATCATCGGAGCCGGCTGTCCCGGATGTCCAGCCCCGCCGGAGTACAACCACAGTTTCATCGTGATCGACGCGCGCACCGGATCGGTACTGCTAAGCAGCTCGTATCGGAGTGAATCCGGTGAGGGAGTACTCCCTCGCGGTCTGGATGTCCAACCTGAGGTGGGCACCGAGATCATCCCCGGCGCGGAGGTCGTCCACATCGTCAGCATCCCCGCCTCCGGCACGCAAGACGCTGTGACAATGGAAACCTGGCTCGATCAACGTAACGGCGATCTGGCCGTGTATCACATGTTCGCGAACGGAACGGTCCTGTCAGTCACCACGATCTACGGAGGCACGCTGACTGAATACGTGCCTGCGCAGCCGGGAGGGGAATCATCGGTCAGGACGACGTCGACCGAATGGCCGGACGATTACGACCTGGTCAACGCGACGAGCCACTTGTATCTGTATCGAGACATGCTCCGGAGTGGGCAGGCGACCGTCGTCGGTGAAACGATGATCGGCGACCGATCGGCACTGGAGGTGGTTGCGACAGTCGAGTCGACGTGGACCGTCGAAGGACCCAATCAGCAGATCATCGCGTCCTACCAGGGCTATCGGCGCGATATCGTGTATCTCGATCCGGTGACGCTGCTGGTCGTCAAGGGTAGCGATCATCCTAAGTACCCGGTAACGCTCTATCCGGTGCTCGAGGAGCTGAGGCGCGCCGACGTACCCGAGGATGTGTTCAGAACAGAGATCGTCGAAGCGCCGAACCATAGCTTCTCTCATCGCATCTCGCTTGCTGACGCGCGCATGTTCGAGCGCTTCGCGGTCTGGGGCCTCGGCGAGGCATGGGAGGGATTTGACCTGCAGCGCGTGGGTCACGGCGGGCACAGGCGTTCCGACGGATTCGCGACCGAGAGCGTGACGGTGACGTACACCCGCGTGCTTGGCGGCCGCGAGCAGCGCATTCTCATCGACTCACGCGGCCCGCTCTCTGAGCAAGAGTGGGAGGTCGAGCTTCAGAGCCGCTTCACGGGCGAGGCGGTGACATTCCTGGGAGAGGATGGCTGGCTGTACACAGAGAGCGCGGACGGAAGCTGCCGGCTTGAGCTGGAGTGGCGCGGCGGCTACCTCGAGATCCACGCGCCCAGCGTCGACGTCGCCTTCCAGGTCGCGGCGGACCTGCGGCAGGTGAACGCCGGGAGCGTGCCGTAGCACGGGCGGTCCCCGTCAGCGCACGCCGTAGCCAGCGCCGGTCCAGTAGATGCGCTCGCGCACTGAGTCCCACCATGCGCGCCAGGCGTCGGGGGTGTCGAATGATTCGCCGGTGTAGAACTCCAGCGCCTGGCGGGAGAACTGCGCCAGCGGGCGGGGTGGGTCGCTGTAGGGCAGGCCCTGCTGCAACGACAGCCCCTCGATCAGCACCGGGATCGACTCCACCACCCCGCGCCCGATCAGCGCCCCGGCCGCAATGACGCGGAAGCCGGGGTTGGGGTCGCCCAGCGCCACCTTCAGCACCGCGATGTCCGCTGGAGTGCGCGTCAGCGGCACGATCACGTACAGGGCGGCGTAGCGGCGGTCCGGGTTTTCGTCGTGCAGCAGGAACTCCAGCGCGGGAACGATGTTGCCGCCGCGGGCGATCACCTCGTCGAGCCGGGCCAGGGTGGCCGGGTCGTTCGGGTTGAAGGCCAGCACGGCGGCCACCGCCTCCAGCACGGCGGGGTCGGGCGTCGGCGTCGGCTCCGGCGTGGGAGTCTGCGTGGGCTCCGGCGTGGCGCTGGGGGTCGGGGTAGCGCGCGGCGTGGCCGTTGGACCGGGCGTTGGCGTGCGGGTGGGCCTCGGGGTTGCCGTCGGGCTGGGCGTCGCGGTGGCGGTCGGGGACGGCGTCGCCAGCGCAATCGGAGCCGTGGCGCGCGCCGTGGCGAATGTTGCGGTGGGCGCCGCCGGCGCGCTGCCCTCGATCGGCGCGCTGCCATCGATGAGCAGGATCAGCGCCAGCAGGACGAGCGCCGCGCCTGAGACCTTGCGTTGTGTCGAATTCATGTCGTGCGCCAGTCCAGGTTCCAGCGGTGCTCATGTGAGATCAGAGCATACGGCTTGGGAGGAGGTCCGCGCACGGCGCCTGTCATCAGGTATAGTCGCGGGCGCGGGAACAGGGACACGAAACGGGGGTTTGCCGCAGCATGACCGACGCACTCATCTGGCATGACGACGCCGGCGCCGCGCGCGCGGAGTCGATGCGCGCGCGGCGTCCAATCTACGCCGACATCTTCAAGGAGCAGTGACGGGGCTGCGATCGGCTGGAAGCCGACACGTACCCCGATCCAGCCGTGATCGAGGCGCTCGGGAGCCGCTTCGTCCTGCTACGGCTGGACCTGTTCCGCTCGCCGCGTGAGATCGTGCGCCCGCTGAACGTGATCTGGACGCCGACGCTGCTGTTCTGCGACAGGCATCTCACCGTCCATTACAGCTCGCTGAACTTTCTGCCGCCGCGCCACTTCCTGACGTTGCTGGACATCGGCGAGGCTGAGGTGGGGCTGCGCTGGAGCCGCAACGACGAGTCGATCGCGCTGTTGCGGCGGGCCTGCGATAACGATCCGGACGGCCCCTTCGCCGCCGAGGCGCTCTACCGCCTGGGCATCGCGACGTACCTCAGGACGCGCTCGAATCCGGAGATGTACGCCGTCTGGGACACGCTGCGCGAGCGCTTTCCGGACAGCGTATGGGCGAGCCGCGTGCCGTAACGGGCGAACGGGGAACTGCTGCATCGGGACGGGATACGCTCGCTATCCTCGTGATGCGCGTCACGCGAAACGACGCACATGACCGCCGGGCTCCGGCGGCGCAACGGAGGACCACATGTTTCCTGCTAGCGCGCGGTGATGCGTCGTCTCAGCGCGACACTGACGTCGATTGGCATTGGGATGTTGAGCGCCGGCATCTTCCTGGTTGTCTTCGGCGTCACGGCATTGCCCGCCCTGATCATCGTGGAGGATGACAACGCCATCGTCACGTGGGGTGTGCTCATCGCGTGCGCGGTCATCGGCTGGGCCGCCGCGCGCGTCGTTCACCGCCGGTTGACGCTCAGCCTCGCGAGAGCAGCACGACGATCACGACGATGAGCACCACGGTCAGCAGGGGCAGGGAGCTCGGCAGGTTGGCCTCCAGGCCGTCGAGCCGCCCGCGGATCGCGTCATCGAGCTCGCTGAGCGGCCGGTTCGCCAGCCACCAGCCGAGGATGACGCCCAGCACCAGCAGCAGCAGCCCGTACATGGTCGACGATCGCATAACCGAGCTCCTTTCCAGGGAGCGTCACCGCATCGCCTGCGTCGCGCGTTCT
>DATKCN010000242.1:0-8403 GCA_035513175.1 Thermomicrobiales bacterium | reverse complement strand
GGCTTGCCCGGGCTGCGGCCCACTGGCCGCCCGCTCCGATCCCGGACTGACACGGTGGCGCCGTGACGGCCGCGGATGCCCGAGACGGCTCCCAGTGTGGTAAAGGACGACAACTGTCGTTGTAAGGGCTTGTCGTCCTTTACCTGCTCATGAAACATATGCACGCACCGCACATGTGTCTACGACGTGCCCGGCCTGACCGGACGGCCAGCGGGTCGTAGGCCGGAACAAGACCGTCCTCTACGAGATTCCGCGCTCGCCATCAGGCGCAATATGTTCATGGCTAGAGGTAGACCGCCAAAACCTTACACCGCCAATTGACGGTCTACGTCTCGGTGTTCATCGTGGATTGCCAAGCGGTCAACCGGATCGGGCTAGCCACGGCCCCTGTGAGGAACTACAAGTCCCGCATGCCCCTTGACAGCGCCGCCGACCGTCCTTATACTCGCAACATTCTAATACTGTCATATTACGATGCTGGCATGCACGGGAGCGCCGGTGCCGAATTCTCTCGAAAGCATCAAGGCCGATTTCTTCAAGGCCCTCGGTCATCCTGCGCGGATTCGGATCGTTAAGGCGTTGCGCGCTGGCGAGCTGAGCGTTGGACAGATCCAGGAAGAGCTTGGCCTGGAGCAGAGCGTCGTCAGCCAGCAGCTTGGCGTGCTGCGCGCCAAGGGCCTGATCGATCCACGCCGTAGTGGAACCAGCGTCTACTACAGCGTCGCTGATGACAAGGTGTTCGAGTTGCTCGACATCGCCCGCGCCATGTTCGACCAGCAGCTTCAATCGTTGCAGGCCATCGCCGATGAGGATGACGCCCGGCAGGACGGCCTGGCGGAGACCGAACCCGCATGAACGAGCTCGGTCTGCCGGACACGTTTGCGCTGGCGCCGATTGCGGTCATGCTGCTGGCATCGGCGCTGGGGCCACTCTTCGCCCGCCCGTTGGCGCGTCTGGCGCGTCTCCTGCCATCGTTGCTCCTGATGCTGGCTGGTAGTCTCGGTGTATTCGTGGCCGTCGATACGTTGCTCACCGGCAGGACGCTGACGTTCCCCGGCTGGGCGGTAACTCCCTACGCGGCCGTGTCCCTGCGCCTGGACCCGCTGGCTGCGTTCTTCCTGCTCGTCATCTCTGCTCCCGCCGTCGCCGTCGCGCTGTACGGCATCGGTTACCTCGACGCCGCGCACGACGGGCACGTCCCGCAGCCACGGACGGCCACCGACGCGCTGCTCGGCGCGTTCCTGGCCTCGATGGCGCTGGTCGTGCTGGCCGACAGCGTCCTGGCGTTCATGCTGGCCTGGGAAGCAATGTCGCTCGTCTCGTTCTTCCTCGTCATCGGCGACGGTCGGCGGGCGGACAACCGGCGGGCCGCCTACATCTACGCCGTGATGACGCACATCGGCGCCGCCTTCGTGCTGCTCGCCTTCCTCGTCCTGGCCCGCAATGGCGGATCGCTCGACTTCGCCGCGCTGCGGGCTGGCGCGGATTCCCTCGGTCGATGGGAGCGTCATGGCGTCACGCTGCTGGCGTTGATCGGCTTCGGCTCGAAGATGGGGCTGATCCCGCTGCACGTCTGGCTGCCACGCGCGCACCCTGCCGCGCCCAGTCATGTCTCCGCGTTGATGTCCGGCGTGATGGTGAAGATGGCCGTGTATGGCATGGCGCGCTTCGTCTGGGAATTCGTCGCTCCCGTCCCGCGCTGGTGGGGCGAGGCGCTGATCGTCATTGGCGTGATTTCAGCCGTCATGGGCATCCTGTACGCGCTGATGGAGCGCGACCTCAAGCGCGTCCTCGCCTACTCGACCGTCGAGCACGTCGGCATCATCGTGATCGGCCTGGGCGTAGCGGCAGCCGCCACCAATCGCGGGCATGCGGAAGTAGCGGCGCTGGCGCTCGTCGCCACGCTCGCACACACGCTCAATCACAGCGTCTTCAAGGGGCTGCTCTTCCTCGGCGCGGGAGCGGTTCAGACTGGCGCTGGAACGCGCGACCTTGAGCGGCTCGGCGGGCTGGTTCGGCGCATGCCGTGGACCGCCGGACTGTTCCTCGTCGGCTCGCTGGCCATCGTCGCGCTGCCCCCGCTCAACGGCTTCGTTGGGGAATGGCTGCTGTTTCAGTCGCTGCTGGGCCTGGGCTCAACCGCTGGGACCGTAACGACGGCCACCCTTGTCGCCGCCGGCGCCGGGGCGCTGGCGCTGACCGGCGCGCTGGCGCTCGCGTGCTTCGTGCGCGCTTTCGGGACCGGCTTCCTGGCCCAGCCACGCAGCGAGCACGCGCGGCAGGCCCACGAGGTTGCGCCGACCATGCTGGCCGGCATGGCCCTGCTTGCGGGGGCAACCGTCGTGTTGGGCGTCGCGCCGCTGGCCATCATCCGCCTGCTGCGGTCCGTGACGCAGGACCTGACCGGCGCCGTCGCCCATCCCGCGCTGGGCGGCTCCGGCGTCTTCGATGCCTCTCAGGCGGCCAGCGCATACGCGCCGTGGCTGCTGATCGCCGGGTTCGTCGCGCTTGGGGTTCTTCCGTGGCTCATCGCCCGCCTCGCGACCGGCCGCGGCCGCGAGCGCGTCTCGCCGACCTGGGTCTGCGGCGTGCGGCTCGAGCCCCGCATGCAGTACTCGGCGACCGGCTTCGCCAAGCCGATCCGGCTCATCTTTCAGTCGCTCATTCGCGCGCATCACTCGCACGCGCTGGAGCGGCAGGTCGTGCCGCCGAGCGGCATGACTGTGCGCTATGTCGAGGGCGTGCATCCGATCTACGAGCGGCATCTGTACCAGCGCAGCGTCACCCTGCTGATGGCCGGGTCGCGCTACGTGCGTCACTTGCAGAGCGGCTCGATTCGCATGTATCTGGCCTACCTCTTCGTCACCCTGATCGTCGTTCTGCTGGTTGCGAGGTAGGACGGCTTAATGGACCTCCTGTTGCTCGCCATTCAGATTCCGCTCATGCTGCTCGCGGCGCCGCTCGTTCAGGGCGCGATCAAGACCACCAAGGCGCGGCTGCAAAGCCGTCGCGGTCCCGGCCCGTTACAGCCCTATCGGGACGTGTTGAAGTGGCTCTCCCGTGAGAGCGTCGTCTCGGACCAGGCTTCGTGGGTGTTCCGCTATGCCCCGTTCGTCTACGCGGGCGCGATCCTCTCCGCCGCCGTGCTCGTGCCGACTGTCGCGCGGCGCTCCCCGGCGGCGGCGGTCGGCGACGCCATCGTCTTCGTGGCGCTGTTTGCGCTGGCCCGCTTCTGGCTCGCCATCGCCGGGCTGGACACCGCCAGCAACTTCGGCGGCATGGGCTCCAGCCGTGAGGTGGCCTTCGCCGCCCTGATCGAGCCCGCGTTGCTGCTCGTCATCTTTGCCGTCGCGTTGCCGGTTGGCTCGACGTCGCTCACCGCGCTCGTCAGCGAAGGTTGGCCCGGCGCCGCGCGGGTGATCGCCCTCTGCGCCTTCATGATCGTCATCATCGCCGAGACCGGCCGCGTCCCAATCGACAACCCGGACACGCATCTGGAGCTGACGATGGTTCACGAGGGCATGCTGCTGGAATACAGCGGCCGCCCGCTGGGCGTGCTGCACTGGGCCACGCACGTCAAGCAGCTGGCCGTGCTCTCCCTCGCTAGCGCCCTGTTCCTGCCCTGGGGCATGGCTCCCGGCTCGGGCGCGACGGCGCTGGCGCTGCTCGTCGGGCTGCTGGCCTGGAGCGCCAAGCTGCTCGCGCTGGGCTTAGTGCTGGCCGCGATCGAGACGCTGTTCGCCAAGCTGCGCATCTTCCGCGCGCCCGATCTCATCGGCGCTGCCAGCGTGCTCGGCCTGCTGGCCGTCTTGACGACTTTCGTCGTGGAGCACTGAGGCCATGGACCTGCTCACCATGGCGCAAGCCGGGACAGTCGTCGACATCGCCGCGCTAGGCATGCTGGCCCTCGGCCTGGCCGGGGTCGCCGTGAAGCGCCTGGAGGTCGCCATCGTCTTCCTCGCCCTGCAAGGCGTGCTGCTGGGCGTCGCCACCGGCGCGGCGGCGCTGGCGGAGGGCGGCTGGCGTGCCTGGGCAGCCTTTGGCATCGCGCTGGCGGTCAAGGTCGTCGCCATCCCGGTCATGCTCTGGTTCGTGCTCAACCGCGTCACCGCGCGGCACGAGGTCGAGTCGGTCGTCCCGCTCAAGCTCGCCGTGCCGCTGGCCATTGGACTCGTTCTGTTTGCCTACTGGGTCGCGCGGCCGATTGCGTCCGACACCCTCGGCGGTCAGCATGGCTTCGACGCGCCCAACGCCCTGCCGGCTGCGATGGCGCTGCTGCTGCTTGGCCTGTTTACCATGTCCACCCGTCGCAAGGCGCTGACGCAGGTCATCGGGCTGGTGACGATGGAAAACGGCATCTACCTCGCCGCCGTCGCCGCCACGCGCGGCTTGCCGATCGCCGTCGAGTTCGGCATTGCGCTGGACGTGCTCACCGGCGCGGCGCTGATGGCGCTCGTCGCCCACGAGATCAACCGCATGTTCGTCTCGATCGACACCGATCGCCTGCGGTCGTTGCGCGGATGACGGACTGCTCGTCCGGCAGAAAGGCCTGACATGCTCCCGATCGCGCTGCTCGTCGTGCCGCTGCTGACCGCGCTTACCTGCCGTCTGCTCTACAGGCGGCCGCGCGCGATGGAGACAGTCAACGCGTTCGGCGCGCTGTCGATGATGGCGCTGGCCCTGGCGGTCGCGGTCGATGTGGCGCGCACCGGCCCGCGCGAGGCGCTGTCGGGTCTGCTCTACGTCGACGCGCTTTCCGCCGTGATGCTGGGCACGATCGGCGTCATCGGCGCGGCGGCCGCGCTGGTGTCGATTCGCTACCTGCGGCACGACCTGGCCATCCACCACGTGCCTGATGGGCGCCGTGGCGCCGGTTGGTACTACCTCGGCCTGCACGGCTTCATCTGGACCATGCTCTTCACCGTCAGCGTCGATAACCTGGGACTGCTCTGGGTCGGAATCGAGGCCACCACGCTGGCCTCCGCCCTGCTAGTCGGCTTCTACCGCACCGGCGCCGCGCTCGAAGCTGCCTGGAAGTACGTCATCCTCTGCACCGTCGGCATCACCTTCGCGCTCTTCGGCGTGCTGCTCACCTATTTCGCCGCCGTCGAGACCGCCGCAGCCGGGGCGGCCAGCCTCGACTGGACGCGCCTGAGCCTGGAAGCGGGGCAGCTCGATCCAGCCATCATGAAGCTCGCGTTCGTCTTCATCCTGGTCGGCTTCGGCGCCAAGGCAGGCTTCGCGCCGCTGCACACCTGGCTGGCCGACGCCCACTCCCTCGCGCCGTCGCCCATCAGCGGGCTGCTCTCCGGCGTGCTGCTCAGCTGCGCGCTGTATGGCATTCTGCGCTTCCACATGCTCACCACCGTCGCCACCGGGACGGACTTCTCCGGCAACCTGCTGCTGGGCTTCGGCCTGCTCTCGATCGCCGTCGCCACGCCCTTCATCCTCGTGCAGCGCGACGTGAAGCGCCTGCTGGCCTACTCCAGCATCGAGCACATCGGCCTGATCGCCGTCGCATTCGGCATCGGTGGCCCGCTCGGCGTCTACGCTGGGACGCTGCATCTCGTCAATCACGCCGCCACCAAGGCGTTGCTCTTCTTCGTGACCGGCGACATCGTGCAACGTTTCGGAACCCGCCGCATCAGCGCCATCCGGGGCGTCCTGCGCGCCTCGCCATTGGCTGGCTGGCTGCTGCTGCTCGGCGTCTTCGCCATCACCGGCGTCCCGCCAAGCGGCGTCTTCATCTCCGAGCTCTCGATTGCCAGCGCCGGGCTGATGGGAAACCGCTTGCAGGCTGTCGTCGCCGTCGCGGTCGTGCTGCTGTTGGGCGTCATCTTCGCCGGGATGGTCGCGCACGCGCTGCGCATCGCCTACGGCGCCAGGGGACCGTCCGACGCCCACGCATCTGGACCGTCCGGCCCGCGCTTCGACCTGCCCTGGCTGGCCGCCATCATCCCGCTGGCCGCCCTGGTCGTCGTTTTCGGCCTTGTCGTGCCCGAGCCAATCAGTGCGCTGTTCGAGGATGTTGCGGGCGTGCTCTCCGCCTCGGGAACGGTGGCCAGCCGATGAGCGCCCGAACCGGCGTTCCTCCGACCCTGGAACCGCGCGGCAACGAGCACTCCCTCGTGCCGGTCGCGGACCTTGCCACGTCCTGCGCCGCCGTTGGCTCCCTGCCCGGCGCCCGCCTGGCGACGATGATCGGCGAGGACGACCGGGCCGCCTCGGGCGCCTTCCGCCTCTCCTACGTCTTTGCCTTGCCCGGCGCCGCCTGGCACACCGTCGAGACGCTGGTCGACGCGAGCGCGCCCGAGTTCCCATCTGTCACCCGTGCCATTCCCGCCGCGAATTGGCATGAGCGCGAAGTTCAGGACATGCTGGGTCTGGTCGCCGTGGGACACCCGGACCCGCGCCGCCTCGTGCTGCACGACGACTGGCCTGACGATGTCTACCCGCTGAGAAAGGACTTCGACTCCAGCCAGCCCGTCCCTCGTGTCGAGCGCGAGCCGGCAATCTTCCACCACCTGCACGGCGATGGCCTTGTCGAGATTCCGGTCGGGCCGATCCATGCCGGGGTGATCGAGCCGGGGCATTTCCGCTTCGCCGCCGTCGGTGAGGTTATCTTCAATCTCGAAACGCGCCTGTTCTACACCCATCGCGGCATCGAGAAGCTGGCCGAGGGCAAGCCCGCCGCGAGGGTCCTGCAGCTCGCCGAGCGCGTCTGCGGCGCCTGCTCCTGCTCCCACGGCGTGTCCTATGCGCAGGCCATCGAGGCCATCGCTGGCGTCCCCGCTCCGCCGCGCGCCGCCGCGCTACGCACGCTCTTTCTGGAGCTGGAGCGACTCTACAACCACATCGGGGACATTGGGAACATGTGCGCCGGGGCGGCGTTCGCGGTCGGCGCCTCGTTCGGCGCCCAGCTCAAGGAAGAGCTGCAACGGCTCAACGAGCGGCTCACCGGCAATCGTTTCCTGCACGGCGTCAACCGCATCGGCGGCGTGCGGCGCGATCTCGACGCGGAAGGCGCCCGCGACGCGGAGCGGACCATTCTGACCGTCGCCGAACAGTTCAGAACGCTCATCGCCCTGCTGCTGGAAAGCGACACGTTTGTCGAGCGTCTCACCGCCACTGGCATCGTGCCTCGCGAGACGGCCCTTGCGCTCGGCGCCGTCGGCGTGGCCGCGCGCGCCAGTGGCGTCGACGTCGACAGTCGCCGCGACCACCCGCACGCCTTCTATGCCAGCCTGCCGATGCCCGTGCCCGTCGTCGTGCGCGCCGAGGGCGACGCCAAGGCCCGCATGCTGCTGCGCATTGACGAGGCGCTCGCCTCGATGGCCATTGTGCGCGCCGTGCTGGGCACCCTCCCGACCGGCCCGCTGGCCGTCGATCTCGGACCGCTGCCCGCCGGACAGTCCGGCTTCGGCGTCAGCGAATCCCCCCGTGGGGAAAACATCCATTGGGTGCGAACGGCGGCCGATGGCACGATCGAGCGCTACCGCGTGCGCTCCGCCAGCTATCCGAACTGGCCGGTCGTTGCGGCCGCCGTGCCGGGCAACATGGTCCCGGACTTCCCGCTGATCAACAAGAGCTTCGAGCTCTGCTATGCCTGCCTGGACCGTTAGCTCGTCGCCGAGGAGGGCGCCGCCTTGTTTCATCTCATCCGTCGCGCGCTGACCAACGGAGTCGTTACAACGGCCTACCCGGACGAGCCTGACCCAGCCCCCGAGGCGTATCGCGGCCAGGTCACGATCGATCCGGCCCGCTGCGTTGGAACCGGCGATTGCGCACGCGTCTGCCCCAGTCAGGCCATTCGTGTCCTGCACGACGAGCATGGCGGATGGCTCTGGGAGCTCGACGACGCCCGCTGCGTCTTCTGCGGGCTCTGCCAGGACGTCTGCCCCGTCAACGCAATCCAGCTCTCGAACGAGTACGAGCTGGCCACGCGCCACGCATCGCACCTCGTGACACGCGTGATCTTTCGGCTGAAGGACGGAGGTGAGAGGGCATGAGCGCCGGGCGTATTCCTCAGTTACTGACGATCTCGACCGGCACGGATAGCACTGCCGAACTCGCCGGCAGGCTCGGACGGCGCATCCACGGCCTGCTACGGCGCTCGCTGCATGTGCGGCACCTCGATGCCGGCTCGTGCAACGGCTGCGACTGGGAAATCCAGGCGCTGCTCGGCCCCGTCTACGATATCCAGCGGCTCGGCATCGACATCGTCGCTTCGCCCCGCCACGCCGACCTGCTGCTCGTCACCGGCAGCGTCACCCGCAACCTGGAGCTTGCCGCGCTCGCGACCTACGAAGCCATGCCGGAGCCGCGCCTGGTCGTCGCGGTCGGCGCCTGCGCTTGCGGTGGCGGCGTGCTTCAGGGCAGCTACTGCACCGCCGGAGGGGTCCA
>DATKCN010000241.1:0-5842 GCA_035513175.1 Thermomicrobiales bacterium | reverse complement strand
CCCAAGATGAGCCTTCTCATTCCCTCGAGGAAGTAAGACCCCCGGGAGATGACCGGGTTGATAGGCGGCACGTGGACAGCGGGTAACCGACTGGAGCGCAGCCGTACTAATGGTCGAGGGCTGTTCCCTCACTCCACTTGGCTCTTGGAACGCTTTGCTCGTCTCGATACCTTGCAGTCGCGGATACGCAACTGCTGCAGGAATCGACTCACCCCCTCTGGTGTGTGCGTGGCCGAGAGCGCCATGGCTCCACCCAGTCTCCATCCCGAACCTGGTCGTGCCCCATGGCAGCGCCGGAGAGTACTGCGCGGGGAACCGCGTGGGAGGCGAGGCCGCTGCGCACACGCCTGAGCGGGTGAGTCGACATCCCTCGTTATCCTCAAACGCCGCGGGGTGGAGCAGCGGCAGCTCGTTGGGCTCATAACCCAAAGGTCGCGGGTTCGAATCCCGCCCCCGCTACCAGCGCCACCGTCGGGTCCAGCCGGCGGTGGCTTTTCTATGTCTCGAACAATGTGAGCTGAGTCGAACGCGGGGTTGAACGTAGCGCTGTCAGATCGGTTTCGAGCGTGACGAGCGGAAACGTGTAATCGAATGCTTCGTCGGAATCGAAGATCGGGCGGAACCGCATCGCGGTGTCTCGGAGGCGGCGCAGGAGATAGCCGTGGTCCGGGTCGTCATCGAACTCCTCGATGCGTGCCAGCGACCCGTCGGCTCGCTGATACACCTGCACTCGCTCGCCGATTCGCTCACCGGCGACAGCCGCGGCCAGTCGTCGGCTGGTGTCGCCACGGAACGTATTCTCGGTCACCGTCTCAGTGCGCGCGATCTCACTGGGCTCCAGCAAGCCCGATCGGATTCGCTCCGCGATGTCGAGGTAGTAGGACCGCATGTCTCCAAAGCGGTCCGGCTCGAGAATGCGCGCGACCGCATCCGCTAGAAACACGCGGAGAAATGGCTCTTCCCGTCGGCTGCGCAGGCTGCTCCCCTTCAATATCACACGGCCTTCGTACGTGAGCAGCGCGTAGTTCTTGAGTCGGAGTGACAGCATGCCGCGATACCGGCCATCGTGAGCGAGCCGGATGCCGTCGCCGAGCGTCGATCCGGTGTGCTCCACGAGTTCCTGTTCCGCCTCCTCGCTCTGTACGCTGGTTGGCGGCTCCAGTAGCACGCCATCCGTGTCGATCTCGATCACGGCACAACCGCTCTGCTCCAGCCCGGCAACGATGCGCTGGATAATCTCCTGTCCCCGCAGTGTCACGCGCTCGGCTGCCGCAAAGTCGTTGAAATACCCGCGTGAATACCCGAGATATCCGTAGAAGGAGTTGATCAATACTTTCAGGCTGGACTGAATTCCCTGCCATAGCGCCCGTTCCTGGCTGTGGGCGGATTCAAGCGAGCGCTTCGCGCTGAGCCGTTTCTCCGTCAGTGTCGCCAGCGTCGGAAGAAACACGTTGAGGCGATCGCGCGCTGGCGCGATGGCATCGGCGAGCATGATCGACGGATACAGACTCTCGACGTCGCACTTCACAACCGGCGAGAACACTCCCACCTTGCGCAGTTCGGCGTAGCCGCCCGGATAGCCGCGCGGCGCCTCCGGCAGCGGGATGCTCCAGCCCGCGGACACATACGCGCGCACCAGGATATCGTTGATTTTCTCGCCGGGGCCGCCTGTTGCTACTGATTGCAGCGTGCGCGGAACGATGCTGCACTGATAGAACTCCGTGGGGAGCGTCAAGGCGCTTAGGACGTTGACGTCGAGCACGTCATCGATCGCGTATCTGGCCAACGTCTCGCGATCCTCGTGCCAGGCGCCGGCAATGTCCCGCCGGTCGACATGGGTGCGACCAGATCGCTCAAGGCCGAGTGCCTGGATCGCGGGTTTGAGCGCATAACTGTCCAGGAGCCCGCCTACATCGTACCGTTGCACCTGTTGATAGGTGTCGACGACATGCCGGCCATACACATATGCGCCCTGATACGGGATAGTCCGCGCCCCTGCCTTGAAGCGCTGCTCTCCCGCGAGCCGTAACTCTGATCCGTCCCGCCCCCAGGACAGCGGAACACGGAGAACGCGTGCACGTTCCGCGAGGTACGGAAGATCGAAGTTGAACACGTTGTGACCCTCAATCAGGTCGGGGTCGTGATCATGAATCCACGACGTGAACTCGTGGATCATCTCCGCTTCCGAGAGTTCGTCTGCGCGTAGCACCAGTGGATGCGCACCGTTGACACATGCGGTGATGATGACAACCTGAGCGTCAGTGGCCTGGGCGTCCAGACCGAGCGTTTCAATGTCGATCTGCGCTCTCACGACCTCATCGAACGTCATCCCCGTGAATAGCGATTCTCCTGACGAAATCAGATACTGTTCGGCGATCGACATTGGACCGACTACGCGCGCCCCGGCGTCGCGCAGCATTGACAGTCCTCGCTGATAGTGTGACCAGCCGTCGAACGACACTCGGTGACCGAACGGCTCACTTCCCGACAGGATGGCCTCAGCAGCCACCACCGATGACATCGCTCGTTCCGGCGGCGCCGTTGTGACCAGCCACGGCTCGAACGCGACCGTGCGTGATGACACACTCTCGCCGCTGCGAACATACAGGCGTACGCTGGATTCGCCGTATCGCTCGATCGAAACGATTCTTGTGGCGCCAGTGTTCGACGGCATCACTATCCTCAGCGCAGATCTCGGAGCACGCCGTTCCGATCACGTTCGACGTGGAATGTGTAAATCGTCATGAACGTCTCGCTCAATCGTGCAATCCCGTGCCCGTTTCTTAGACCATCGTACTATTGTTGCCCGCCCTCTCGATTTCTATGATCAGACGACGAAGCGAAGATGATTCCTCGAGGATTTATTCGCCCGGTCTTACGCTGGTTGGCGAACACCGTTGGGAGAGAATGATGCGACGAAACGGGCGACTCTTGATCGTCCTCGGGGTGGTCCTACTGCTCGGCGCGGTCGTGCTCGCGATCTTTGCTCTCACCGGCGGGGAAGATGACGGCACGCCTTCGGCAGACAGCCCTCGTGCTCAGGACGTCACGGTCGTCCAGGCACGAAGAGACGTCGAAGCACACACCGTGCTGCGCCAGGACGACGTTGAGGAGATCATCGTCAAGGATGACACGCTGACGGGTGACGAAGTCCGATCGGTCGGAGAAGTGATCGGGCTCGCGTATCGGACTGATCTTGTTGAAGATCAGCGGCTGTTGCGCGACGGCCTGGAGGTTTCGGGTATCGCTCAGGAGCTTGAAGTCGGAACGCGCGCGATGTCGATTCCTGTCGACCGCAACAACCTCGTCGCCGGACTCGTGCGACAGGATGATCGGATCGACATCATTTTCAAAGTTAATCTGACGCTGCTGCGCGTCACCCCAACTCGCCCGCTTGAACTCTCCGACAACGCGCTGCTGACGCTACCTGCTGTAGAAATCGAAGGCTACGATAGCGAAGCTGTGCCAGACGGTCCAGTGTATCCGTACGCTGGCGATCCCGGATCACGGTTTGCGGTCCTGGAAGCCGACTCGGGCAATCCAGTCGTACGCCTCGTGTTGCAGAACATCAGAATCCTGCGGGTCGTGCAGCCAAGCGCTTCCGCTCAAACTGGCGGCACGCAGACTGGGGACTTTCTGGTGCTAGAGGTCAATGCCGCGCAGGCGGAACTCCTGCATCTGATGCAGACAGTTGGAACCTTTCATATTGTTCTCCGTGGAACTGAGGACGATGTCGAGCTGACGACCACCGGACTCAACATGGAGCTGCTCGTCACGGAGTACGGTTTCCCCATGCCCGGAACGATCACCTTGCCGGGACCAGGAGCGCAATAGCCATGGCCGGGAAGATTCGAGTACTCATAGTTGATGACGTACAGGAGAGCCGCGAGAACGTCGAGCGGCTCCTCCGGTTCGAGCCGAACATTGAGATTGCTGGATCGGCCGCCCGAGGGCAGGACGCGATCGAGCTAACGATTTCGAAGCGTCCAGATATCGTCCTCATGGATGTCAACATGCCCGACATGGACGGAATCGTCGCGACTCGCGCGATCATGTCGCAGTCTCCATCGACCGGCGTGATCATGATGTCGGTGCTCAATGAGCCGGACGTGCTGCGTCGGTCGATGCTCGCAGGCGCCCGGGAGTTTCTCGTAAAGCCGTTCAGCCTCGATGAGCTGCTGAGCTCGATCCAGAATGTGCACGTCAGCACTCCGCGACATACGATCCAGCATGGGCCGGCGCTGGAGCCTACAGGTTCAGCACAACCTCCGAATGGCGTGTCGACGAGGTCCAGCGGTCGGGCGAGAGTGATCACGGTCGCCTCCGTCAAAGGCGGAGTTGGCAAGACGACGCTCGCAACTAACCTGGCGGTCGCGTTACAACAGGAATGCGATCTTCGAGTCGCCATCATTGACGGCAACATCTCGTTCGGCGATGTGGGATTAATGATGAATGTGTCTGATTCGAAGACCATCCTCGACGCGGTTCCATATCTGCGCCAGATCGACCAGGAATTGATGTCCAACATCACCGCGGTGCATGCATCGGGAGTGACGTTACTCCTGGCTCCGCCATCGCCTCAGGAAGCAGAAGTCGTGACGCCCGATCTCGTTCGAGGATCGCTGACGGCGATGAAGTCGATGTTTGACGTCATCATCATCGACAGCCGGGCCAGCTTCGATGACATGACTATTGGCCTGTTCGATGAGTCCGATGTGATTCTGCTCGTCGTCACGATGGACATGACCGCCATAAAAGGGGCGCGTCAGTTTATCGAGGTTACCGAGTTGCTCGGCTATCCCGGCGACCGAGTGCGGCTTGTCCTGAATCGGGTCAACGGGTATTCGGGAATTCCCGCGGAAGAGATCGGTGAATCACTGCGGCGCCCGATCTGGGCCAGAGTGCCTGACGAGCCCGGCCCGGTACAGCGCAGCATCAATGAAGGAGTGCCACTCGTCGGTTCGTCGACGGACAGCAAGGCAGCGAGTGAGATACGACGCATAGCCCATGAGATTGCAGCGGAATACGATCCCGAGAAACAGGTTGCGACCCCTGAGTTTCGCCAGCCGCGGTCGGGGCTTGTGAAGCGGTTGAAGGTTGCGCTGCGAAGCGATTAGACACGGCGAGACCCTGGGACACGACGGTACGTTAGCTTGGAGGAATCAGGTTGTCACTTCTACGAAGAATCGGTTCGCCTGGCAATGGTGACAATTCGGAGACCGCTTCGAACGGATCGTCGTCCCTTTCGGACTCAGATCCAAGCTCGTCGCCGGTCACAACAAGCCGGCTGAACCCCGGCCCGTCGGGCGCTACCGGCAGCCTGGCTCGCCCATCGCTGTCCGGGGGATCCGCGTCCGGCCAATCTGGAACTGCGCGCAAGCCATCAATTGGACAAGTTGGTGGGCAACGTGGCGACTCGTTCAACGACCTGAAGAGTCGAATTCAGAATCGGCTCATCGCCGAACTCGACCCCCGCATGGACCTGTCGAATGCGGACGAAGTGCGCCGGTCTGTGGAGGACTCGTTTACGTCGGTGCTGGAGTCTGAGTCAATTGTTCTGACGCGGGTCGAGCGGTTGCGTCTGTTCGAAGCAATCGCGGCAGAGATTCTGGGCTACGGTCCGATCGAGCCACTCCTCAATGACGACAGCGTCTCCGAGGTGATGGTAAACGGACCGAAACAGATATACGTCGAGCGGAATGGTCGTCTTGAGCTCACCGACGTGCAGTTTCAGGATGACGACCATGTGATGCGCGTCATCGATCGAATCGTCAGCCCTCTTGGCCGCCGAATCGACGAGAGCTCTCCCATGGTCGATGCACGTCTCCCGGATGGATCCCGT
>DATKCN010000240.1:0-11242 GCA_035513175.1 Thermomicrobiales bacterium | reverse complement strand
GATGATGCCGATGCGGGCCGGGTGACCCAGCGCCTTAAAGAAATCGGCCTTGATGCTTTCGAGGGAATTCGGCAACGGCGCTCCACAACATGCCAGCATCGTAATATACGATTATTAGAATGTAGCGAGTATAAGGACGGTCGGTGGCGCTGTCAAGAGGGATGCGGGACGCGTGGTTCCTCGCACGGTCCGTGGCTAGCCCGATCCGACTGACCGCTTGGCAATCCACGATGAACACCGAGACGTAGACCGTCAAATGGCGGTGTAAGGTTTTGGCGGTCTACCTCTAGCCATGAACATATTGCGCCTGATGGCGAGCGCGGAATCTCGTAGAGGACGGTCTTGTGCCGGCCTACGACCCGCTGGCCGTCCGGTCAGGCCGGGCGCCTCGTAGACACATGTGCGGTGCGTGCATATGTTTCATGAGCAGGTAAAGGACGACAAGCCCTTACAACGACAGTTGTCGTCCTTTACCACACTGGGAGCCGTCACGGGCATCCGCGGCCGTCACGGCGCCACCGCGCCAGTCCGGGATCGGAGCGGGCGGCCAGTGAGCCGCAGGCCCGGCAAGCCGCGGCTCCTACGTGGATCGGCGGGCGCTTTCGCCCTTCACACGGCGTCATTCGGCAGGGATCCGTAGGGGCGCATGGCAATGCGCCCGGCTGGATACACGCCACCGTCGCGTCGTGACATCCGGCCCGATGCCCAACACCGCCGATCCGGCGCGATCCGCCTGAGACGCCTCTGCTGATCGATGGGCGTGCGGTCCGGGCCGGGCGCATTCCCATGCGCCCCTACGAGGGTTGGCGCAGCCCGGTGCAATGTCGACCGCCCCGCGCTACACGTTACACGTTGCGACCCACGCCTCACGCCGGCTCGATGCGCTGCGTCGTGTGTGCCTCGGCCACGACCTTGTCCCACGAGTAGGTCATCGGGTTGACGCGCACCTCGCTCCAGTCCTGCGCCTGATCGGCGAAGTGGGGGCTGCCGGGATGGCCGGAGGCGCCCAGCGGCACGACCCAGCGGCTGTTGTCCCAATCGCCGAGGTCGAACGCATAGCGGGCAACCGACGTGCCATTGATCTGAAAGCTCTGGCCGGGGTAGGTGCCGGAGGCGTTCGGCGTGTCGCCGTCACCGCCCAGCGAGACGGAAGGCGGGTTCAGCGTCGACGCGTGCTCCGGGAATACGCCTGAGAGCGGGTGGATAGGACGGGTGGTGTGCAGGCGGCCCCAGTGCCAGGCGTCCATGTTGTCGCCGAGTTGGTCGCGCAGCAGGGCTACCGCGCTGGAGAGAGCCTGCGCCAGCAGACCGTTCCATGTCTGCCCCTCGTCAAGCATCGAGGTGTCGTCGTCCTCAACCATCTGCACGACCTCGGCCCACAGGCGGCCCTCGACTCCGATCGGCGCCGGGTCCGCCGGGTAAGGGATGCGGCGCAGCGACGAGCCGCGCGTGGTGTTCGCCACCGACCGCGTGAGCTGGTCGCGCGTTGCGATGTAGATAGACGGCGCCACTGCATGCTTGTCCATCAGGCCGTCCCAGGCCAGCACGCGCTTCAGCGCGTCCGCCTCGCGCGCATCAGTGGGCGACAGAGACGCCATGGCCTTGACCATCGTACGGCTCGGGAGCGAGACGCGGTCGTGGTGCACCGAGCGCATATCCTCGATGGTGGCGCCTTCGAGCGTGCTGAGTCGCTCAACGAGGCGCATGCCACGATGCGGCGGGGAATAGTCGAGCGACAGGTAGTGCGGGTAATCGTCGCCAACGACGCGCTGGTTGGCAGTTGAGATGAAGCCGCTGTCCGGGTTGCGCGAGCGGGGCAGATCTTCGAACGGGACATCTTCCTGCCACTCATGCTCGCCGGTCCAGCCGGGGACGGGTAGCCAGCCGTTGGCCCGCGAGCGCACCGGAACGCGTCCCCGATGCAGGTAGGCGATCGTGCCGTGCACATCGGCCATCGTCATGCTGTTGCAGGGATCGACCCATGCTCGCATGGCGTCGTCCATCTCCTCGACCGATGTGGCGGCGAGCATCGGCAGCAGGCAGGTGAGGCCAAGGTTGGGATGCTCCAGCGAGGTGTAGCGCATGGCAATTGCGTGGCCATCTTCGGGCACGCCGACGACGACCGGGCCGTGTTCGGTGATGGTGACGTCGACCTCGACCGGCTCGGCGCCGCGCACGCCGATCGTTTCCTTCGAGCGCCGGGCCTTCAGCCACTCGCCCTTGAACTCGTACTTCGAGGGGTCATTAGGGTCGAAACGCTCGACAAACAGGTCCTGGTAGTCGGCGGAGGCGTGGGTGATGCACCACGCGACGTGGGCGGTATGCGCGAAGTGCGGGAAGCCGGGGACGCCGGCGAAGTTGAACCCAATGGCGTCGAATTCATCGCAGGCGACGTGGCACTGGTAGTAGACGTTCGGAACGTCGATGAAGCGGTGCGGGTCGCCGGCCACCAGCGGCTTGCCTGAGGCGGTGCGGCTGCCGTGCACCGCCCAGTTGTTGCTGCCGCCGAAGTCAGGAGTCTCGCCCAGCGCCTCGACGCCTGGCAGCAGCTCGACCATGTTGGCGACGGCGCTGCTGTACTCCGTGCCGGGCGGCACGATCAGTAGGCCCGACTCGTTGCCGCGCACGCCAATCTTCGCGACCCACTCCGGGCCAAGCGCGTTCAGGATGCGCGCCCGCCAGAGCTTGGTGCTCCACAACCCCATCAGGACGTGCCGCACCTTGAAGATCGCGCCGGAGTGCCACGGCTCCCAACGTTGTGGATCGATGCCGAGCAGGTCGAACTCGACGGGCAGCGCATTGGTGGTGTCGATGAAAGCATTGACGCCTGCCGTGTAGGCCGCGAACATTGCTTTGCTTGCGTCGTCGAAGGCGTCGTAGTCGGCGCGGGCGCTCTCGGAGAGCTGGAGGCGGCGCATCAGGATGTCCATGTCGAGCGCGGCCCTGCCGGCGCACTCGGCGAGCGTGCCCGCCGCCCGGCGGCGGTCGAACTCCATCTGCCAGAGGCGGTCCTGCGCGTGGGCGAAGCCCTGCCCAAAAAACGCGTCGTGGCTGCGCGTGGCTCGCACGTGGGGGATGCCGTACTGATCGCGGTAGATGTCGATCGGGCCGTCCAGCCCCACGACCGAGAACGTACTGGTGACATCCGGCAGCGATGCCGTGAACTGCTCTGTGCCTGCCGTGGCTGTCATCGTTCCTCCTGCTCCTCACTCATCGCTCATGGTTGCGGGCATCATACCTGCAAACGACACGGGCGCCAGTTCAGCTGGCAGTCCCCTATACTCGAAGAAAGCAGGACTCGGCAGGGAAACGGTCTGGAAACGGGGGAGCGCGGTATCGCGCGAGACATGCACGGAGAGTACAAGACACCCGGCGGGAAGCTGGTGGTGGTCGATTTCGAGGTCGTGGACGGACGGCTTACGCAGGTGATGATGTCCGGTGACTTCTTTCTGTATCCGGAAGAGGCGCTGGAGCCGATGGTGGGCGCGCTGGACGGGCTGGCGGTCGATGTCGCGGAGGGCGGGATCGCGCGGGCGGTCGCGGCGGCGATTCCGGAGGGTGCCGAGCTGTTTGGCTTTTCGCCGGAAGCGATCGAGATCGCGCTGCGAAGGGGGCTGGCATGAGCATCGGAACGGCAACCTTTCCCGAGGCCATGACGCAACGCTGGAGTGACCTCACCTGGGAGCTGATTCCGAGCGCCCCGGAACCGCCCGCAATGAACCTCGCCCTTGACGAGGTGTTGACGCGGGCCGTCGGGGAGGGCGCGCGAGGTCCGACGCTGCGCTTCTGGGGCTGGAGCGCGTCGTGCATCGTGCTGGGCCGCTTTCAGTCGGTGCGCAACGAGGTGCAGATAGAGAAAGCGGACGAGCATGGCGTGCAGATCGTGCGGCGCATCAGCGGCGGCGGCGCGATGTTCATTGAGCCAGAGAACGCGATTACGTACTCGATCCACGTGTTGCCTTCATTTGTAGAGGGACTTTCGTTTGCGGAGTCGTACGCCTTCCTCGATTCGTGGGTCATCGACGCGTTGCGCGCCCTGGGCATCGACGCCTGGTACGCGCCGCTGAACGACATAACGTCGACGGGCGGCAAGATCGGCGGCGCCGCGCAGGCCCGGCGCTTCGGTGGAGTGCTGCATCACACCACGATGGCCTACGACATGGACCCGACGGTCATGACACAGGTGCTGCGCATCGGGCAGGAGAAGCTGAGCGACAAGGGGCTGCGCAGCGCCGAGAAGCGGGTCGGCCCCCTGCGCCAGCAGACGGATCTCCCCCGCGACGAGATTCTACGCCACCTGTCTCGACGCTTCGTCGAGCTGACGGGCGCAGGAGAGGGCGCGGTCAGCGACGCCGAGCGCTTCGAAGCGACCAGGTTGGTCGACACGAAGTTCTCAACGGCGGAGTGGACCCACCTGCTGCCGTAACCGACCCGCCGAGGCAATCCACGCTGGCACGTCACGTGCGCCTTCGGGGCCAGACCCAGCGCAGGCGGGCCATCATGGCCCTGCAGGCGCGCAGCACGGATTGGAGCGCCGCGATGGCCGATAACATGGAACGCATGCGCGATCAGGTCCAGGGCGACCCGAACGCGGGCAAGAAAACAGCCTTCGGGGTCACCGCGATGATCGCGATAACCGCGTTGGCGATCTTCATCGGGGCGTTTATCGTCATCGCAGTGATGTAGGCGCGGAGCGCGCAGGGGTGGCGCGCCGCGTTGTAGCGCGTGCGACGCGTGGATCGATGGGGTGACAACGACTATCGCGACGGGCCTGCGCCGACTGCCTTTCGAGCGCGTGACGAATCGTGCCTGTGAGTCATGGCTACCGCGTGACGCAAGCGCCTGGCTCAACGTACATCCTGGATCGCACAAACCGCCGCAGCGGGCAATGTCCCGTGGTTACGCCATCGCTGAACCATCGTACATACGCGACTGAAGCGCAACTCTCGGTCTAGTCCGCCTCCAATTCGTCACAAACGCGCGCCAGAATGTCAAAGTTGCGCGGAGATGTGCGTCATGTTACGCTGCACATGCCCGGGAATCGTAGCGCGTTCGCCGTCACACGGATGTTGAACGCGGACTATCCACGTGTGCGGAGGTTTGGACCAATTGGAGCTGCGCAATGCCAACCGGCGCGTCGCCCTGGCCCTCATACTGACATTCTCAATGAGCATGATCGCCGCTCCAGCAGGCGCGGATGATCTGGATGAAGGTCCGATCGCCCAGCACGTTCATGAGGTCGACCAGTGGCAGCATCTTGGTGGAGCCACCTATCGCCTCTACGGCTACCGCGAGGGGCTGGTCGGTCACACCACCGCGAACGGCCACGTCATTCAGGAGAACGACTACTTCGTCGCGCTGCCCTGCTTCTGCGCGTTGTCGAGCAGGGGCGGCAACGAGTTCCAGGTGCGCCTGGAGTACGAAGGCAACAGCATCGTCGTCCCCGTCTGGGATGTCGGCCCGTGGAACATCTCCGACAACTACTGGGACCCACCCGAGGAACGCGAATGGCAGGGCCTGCCGCAGGGCTACCCGCAGGCCATGGCCGCCTTCTACGACGACTACAACGGCGGTAAGGATGCCTGGGGGCGCGATGTCGGCTCCCCCGGCGGCATCGATATCGGCGACGGGGCCTTCTGGGATATCGGGATGAAGGGCTCCGACTGGCTGACAGTCACCTTCCTGTGGCTGGACGACAGCAGTCGCGAGCCGGAACCAGAGCCGGAGGCGCCCGTGCGCTGGGACCTGCCGCCGCTGCCGGCCGGTTACGAGAACACCCCGACCGTGTGGTGGGACGAGCGCCCCCCGTTCGATCCGGTTGAAAGGATCGATGATGGGAGGCACACGTTCATTCCAGAGACGCGGCACAACATCCCCGCCGTGTTGGTCAATCACTGGTATACGAGAGGCGGTTGGCAGTCGTTCGGACTGCCGATTACGGAGTTCTTCCGCGAGGTGAACGAGGACGGCACGCTTCGCTTCGTGCAGTACTTCGAGCGGCAGGTGCTGTCAGTTGACCTCTCCGGCTCGACCAATCCGCCGCTGATACTCGGCGACCTGCTGGGGCACCGCACGCGCATCGAGCCATGGGCGGACGAGTCAATCGCGCCGTTCATCTCCCGCAGCAACTCCCGGTACTTCCCTGAGACTGGACACTCGCTGCAAAACGGCTTCAAAGCCTACTGGGAGGCGAACGGTGGGCTGATGATGTTCGGCTTCCCGCTGTCCGAGGAATGGTCGGAATTCAACGCGGACGGGCGCAAGGTCGTGATGCAGGTCTTCGAGCGGGCACGGCTCGAATGGTGGCCCGACGCGGTCGGAACCGCCGACGAGATCACCCGCGGGCTGCTGACGATCGAGCTGGCCCGCGAAGCCGGCTGGCTGGCTGAGCCCGGCGAGGACGAGCAACAGCCGTAGCGCGTCGGTCAGGCTTTTCGCCGTTCCGGCATGGTTCCCTGATAGACTGAAGGGACGCGCGTCGTTCCCCGCGACGTCGTCCAGGATGCAGGGACTGGACCGCGGCGAACGCTCCGAAGGGAACCTGTGCCGCCGTGCTCTGGATCCATGGCCCGCATGGCCTGTACGACAATACCCGCCTGCCACGCGAGCGCCGGCACGAGCCATTTACGCCCCGATTGCCGGGCCTTCTCATGACGCATCCGTCCGCCTGTGCGGTCGCGCTGGCCGGCGGCGGCATCGGTGGAATCTGGGCGATCGTGCGCAGCATGCCGCGCTGGCCCGATTGGGCGCTGATCCCTGGCTCCATGCTCGGCATCCTGTGTATTCTGGCGATGATGTTCGGGCTGGGCATTCTCGTGGTGCGCGTGCTGGAGCCGGTCATTGGGCTGATGGAGCTGGATTGGAACGCGGAGCCAGTTTCTTCCTTGGGCATGCCGATTGCGCTGCAGCGCACGTGCGAGCGGCTCGGCTACTGGACGGCCGACGATCTCGCACGATCGGTCGCGCGCGGATCGTTTCCGTGGACGGAGGTGGCCTACGCCGAACGCATGCAGATTGAACGGGCGGCCCACCTCTGGAACGCGGGCGCAATGGCCAGGCGGCCGGCGCGGCGATCGTCGGGACGGATGCGCGCGCGGCGACGCGTCGACGATGCGTAACGCACGCCCGAGAGTCCCAACCTCCGTAGATCGCGCGCTCACGGCGCCGTGCCCGCTCCCGCGCCAGCGGTCGAGGATGATCCTGTGAGATCGCAACTTAGACGCATCATACTCATCACCATCGCCATCGGCATCGTGCTGGCGGTCGTGTTCTTCGTCGACTTCGGGACGCTGCTGTCGGCTCTTGGCGGCCTGTCGGTCACGGCGCTAGTGAGCCTGTTCCTGCTGCTGGCGATATCGGCGGTCGTCAAAGCGGTGCGCTGGGCGTATTTCCTGAGGGCCGCGCGGCTCGACATTTCCTGGCGCAATGGGATGACGACCTACCTGGCGGGCATGACGGCGGGGGCGCTGCCGGGCGGGTCGTGGCTGCCGGTGCGGCTCGCGCAGGAGCATGGCACGGTCCGCATGCGGCAGGCGGCGGCCGCGCTGTTCGTCGCGTTCGTCGGCGACATCATCGGCATTTCGCTGGTGGCCTGGGCTTCGCTGCTTATCACGCGCCAGCCCGGACCAACGTTCGTGCTGCCCGCTATCGGGCTGTTCATGGCGGGCGTGCTGATCGCGATGGGCCGCTCTCGACGGGTGTGGATGTACGTCGACCGACTGCTGGCGCGGTCGCGAGTGACGCGCCGCTGGCTGCCGCAGGAATCCGACATTCAATCACGCGTCAACGCGCTGATGCGGAGCGGGGTCATCGCCCGCGGGGCGCTATTTTCGATCGCGACGACGTCGCTGTCGGCGGTGGTGCTGGTCGTCGTCGTGCGTGGCCTGACGTTCACGGGCATCTCGTGGCGAGACGCCTTTTTCGTGCATTCAATGTCCGAGACGACGGCGATCGTCATACCGATCCCGGGGGGCATCGGCACTAGCGATTCGTCACTGGCAGGGCTGATGAACTCGCTCGGCATCGGATGGGTGCGCGCGACCTATGTCGTGCTCGCCCTGCGTTCCGCCGACCTGCTCTTCAAGACCATCGTCGGCTCGCTGCTGCTGGTCGCGTTCTACAACAAACTGCTGATGACTGCTCTCAAGGTGCGGTCGAGGGCAGGCAGAGCTGGGCAGCAGGCAAAGCGGGTCTGGAAGTTCAGCAGCGAGATGACGCGACGCGGGACGCGAACCGCACGAATCAGCGGAGCCCGCGCGCACGAGCCGTCCAGGCAGCCGGTCGCGGCCGCCGCGCCGTCCGCTCAGCACGGGCAGCCGCCTGTCCCGGCAGAACCGAGGCGGCCTTCGACCCCGGCATGAACGGGGGCTGGCTCAGGTCACGGCTTGACGTTCAGGATGGCGTGACCGTCCGGTGTTAAGGCAATCGATCAGCGTCGCCACTGGGACGTCTCCAACCACGTCGCCGCAGACCGGGCGGTCGCGGTGCACGACGTACTCATTGTGACGCCCGACGCGCGTGCGTGAGAGGTAGCCCGCCTCATCGAGCTCCCGGATCAGACGCTGCGTGGCGCGTTCAGTAATGCCCACAGCCTGAGCGATCCTGCGCGCGGTGCTCGATGGATGTTGCGAGATATAGAGCAGCACGCGGGCTTGATTCGTCAGGAACAGCCATTCACTCATACTGTCCAGCCCCTTCGCGTTCCAGTGAGCGCCGGCGCCAGCGCGCGACGACAGCCGACTACCGCTGCCCGTGACGCAATGTCCGTTCCACGAATCACGAAACGTCAGAACCGGGCCAGATGGCCTGCTGCCTGATAGATGCTCAGCGCGAGCTCCCGGTCGGCCACGTCATACACCAACAGGGAGTTTCGGGCGGGCACGAGGCGCGTCCCGTAAGCAGCCAGGCGGCCTCGACATTTGTGGCCATGTCGGGAATCGCGGCGTGGTCTCCATCGCAGCGGCATCAGAGCCGGAGTTCGGCTCGGTCAGGCAGTAGCAGCCGGTCGACTCGCCCCGCGCCAGGCGATGCAGGTAGCGCCGCCGTTGCTGCTCCGTGCCCCAGTCCCGGATGCGGCGCGACTTGAGTCCGGCGTGGACGGACAGGAACCCGCGCACCGACGAGACGATCCGACCCAGCTCCTCGCACACGAGCGCGAACGAGAGCTAGTCCATGCCGGAGCCATCGTACTTGGTTACAAGAGGTCCGGCCTGGAAGCCAAGCCGCGCGACGCGCTCGACGAGCCGCGCGGGATAGACGCCGGACTCGTCCGCCTCGCGAGCCAACGGGGCAACCTCGTCATCCGCGAACGACCGCGCCCTCGCCTGAGCGGCCAACTGTTCGTCCGACTGCCCAAAGTGCATCGTGCCTTCGTCCAGGCGCCGCGTTGAATCGGACGCTACCCGTTGGCATCGGTGGCGACGCGTTCGAACGCCTCCAGGGACGCGGAGGAGATGGGGTTCTTCGGCCGCTTCAGAATCCACTGTTCCTCAGTGGTCACGCCGCCGCGCCCGCCGGACGAATCGCTCGACCGCGACACGACAGTGACGAGCTCCCAGCCGTCTTCGCCGAGGGCAGGCAGCTCCGGGATGATGTTCTTGTCCCACTGGCCAACCACGTCTCCACCCTCCGCACGCGTGATGGCGCGCTGACGGAGGAGGATCCGGTACTCCCATGTCTGCATGTGACGTCGTCCTTCCACGGTCAATACGTGGAGCCGGGCGCAGCCGGCTCCACTACCACGTCACTGATTGTACGCGGGTCCACGGCGCCTCAGCGTCGGTCGCTACTTCACGGCGGTGGCTTCGAGCTCGACCATTAACTCCGGAAACGCGAGCCGCGATACGCCAAGCAGTGTCGACGCGGGCCGGCACTGTCCGGCGCCGAGCCGCGCCCCGATCGCCTCGAACGCGCCGAAGAAGGCGTCCATGTCGGTGGTGTAGTAATTCAGCCGCACGACATCCGACAGCGCGAAGCCCGCCTCGGCGAGCACGGTCTCGAGGTTGTCGAACGCCTGGTTGACCTGCGCGGTCATGTTCCCGGCGTGTATCGGGTTGCCGTCCGCGTCACTGGATGTCTGGCCCGCACAAACAAGCGTGCGCTGATGCCCGCTCACCTCGTTGGCCTGCACGAACCCGAACTGATCCTGCCAGGACCACGGGTTGACGATGCGACGTTCCATGCTTAGCCTCCTCCCGACGAACAACGATGTACTGACCCTCACGGTAACGCGGGGGCACGCGTGCCGTCAACATCGTGAAAAGGGTCAGGCACGTCACAACCTCCACGACGAAAAGCAGCAGTAGCAGGCTCCGCTTGGAGGGAACGCTGGCGACCTGAGCAAAGCCGTCGCCGGCAGCGCCGCTCCGGGACGCCCGTCATCGCCCGGTGAACCTGGGTGTCGCCTTCTCCTTGAAGGCTTCGAAGAAGATCCGGTGGTCCTCGGCCATCATCAGCAGCGCCTGGGCCTGCGCCTCGGCTTCCAGGGCCGAGAGCAGGTCCATGTTCCACTCGTTGTTGACCATACGCTTGGTCATCGACAGCGCCAGCGAAGGCCCATCCGCGAGCCTCCGCGCCCACTCATTCGCGGTCGCGAGCAGTTCGTCGTGCGGGACGACGCGGTTCACGATCCCGTAACGTTCGGCCGTCTCGGCGTCGATGCTGTCGCCAAACATGAGCAGCTCCAACGCGCGTCGCTGACCGACGATACGCGGCAGCAGGTAGGCCGCGCCCATGTCGGCTCCGGTCAGCCCGACCTTGGTGAACAGGAAGGCGATCTTCGCGCGGTCGGAGGCGAGAACGAGGTCGGACGCCAGGGCGATGACGGCGCCGGCGCCGGCCGTCGTGCCGTTGAGCGCGGCGATGATCGGCTTGTCCAGCAGGCGCATGTTGCCAACCAGCGCGCCGGTCATGCGAGTGAACTCCAGATGTGTCTTTACATCGCTGTCCAGAAGCGCCCCGATGATGTCGTGCACGTCACCGCCGGAGCAGAAGCCACGCCCCTCGCCGGTGAGCAGCACGACCTTTACGGAATCGTCGTAACGCAACGCCTCCATCAGGTCCCGGAGTTGGGCGTAAATATCCAGCGTCAGTGCGTTCAGCACCTCCGGGCGGTCGAAGGTGATGGTGACTATGCCGTCGTTGACGGCGAAGCGGAAGTCGTAGCTGTGGGTCATGGGCTGGTCCTTTCTTGTTGGTCGGTGGCCGACGCCCTCACCCCCCGGCCCCCTCTCCCAGTGCTGGG
>DATKCN010000239.1:0-5635 GCA_035513175.1 Thermomicrobiales bacterium | reverse complement strand
GCCGCAATGGGACGTGACCGAGCGCATTGGAGAGCACGAGGCGCGCCCCGGGGATCTGGTGTTCTTCGCGAACACGTGGGCATCAGGCATCTCACACGTGGGCATCTACATGGGCGCCGGCATGATGTTGCACGCGCCGACAGAAGGCAAGGTCGTGGAGATTGTCCCGATTCACGACGACTACTGGGGCGCGCACCTGGCGGGGTTCGGCCGCGTGCCGTAGCATGTCGCGCACTTGACGCACGGCGGGTCTGCTGGACAATGGGCTCCTGACGTTAGCGTCGATCAGACAGCGGAGGCCAGGGGCGCGTGAGCATCTTCGATACGCTGGGAGTCCGTCCGATCATCAACGCTGCCGGTCCCGTCACGCGCCTGAGCGGCGGCGCGGTCCATCCAGAGGTTGCCGAGGCGATGGCGGAAGCCGCACAGGCATGCTTTCGCATCGATGAACTGCAAGAAGCTGCCGGGCGATACCTCGCCGAGGTAACCGGCGCGGAGGCAGGATACGTCACGTCCGGAGCGGCAGCCGGACTCGCCATTGGGGCGGCAGCGTGCGTCGCGGGCCTGGACGTGGCCGCGATGGACCGGCTGCCAGACACCACGGGTGCGCGGGACGAGATCATCGTCCAGCGGGCACACTTCAACGCGTATACCCACGCGCTACGACTATGTGGAGCGCGGCTGTTGGAGGTCGGCTACCTGGGGTATCCCGGGCAGGGCATCACCTGGCCATGGCAGGTCGAGGCCGCGATCAGCGAACGAACGGCTGCGATTGCGTGCGCCGTGGGAAACGATCAGGGCGTGGTTCCACTGGACGAGCTGGCAGCGATCGGGAAGCGTCACGGTGTGCCGGTCATCGTCGACGCGGCCGGGGCGCTGCCCCCGGTCGAGAATCTGCGGACATTCATTGAGGCGGGCGCCGATCTGGTCGCGTTCAGTGGCGGTAAAGGGATCGGGGGCCCCCAGGCGTCGGGCATTCTGGTTGGCCGGGCCGATCTCATCGAGTCGGTCGCGCTGCAACATCAGGACATGGACGTTTACCCCGAAACCTGGACATGGCGAGAGCGATACATCGACTCGGGAAGGCTCCCGGGACCCCCGCATCATGGCATGGGGCGGCCGATGAAGGTGGGGAAGGAGGAGATCGCGGGGCTGATTGTCGCGTTGCGGCGGTTCCTCGAACGCGATCACGCGGCCGACCGCCGGGCACATGAGTCGCAGCTGCTGGCGATCCGCGACGCGCTGGACGGCATCCCGGGCATCGACGCGGAACTGCTCGACGACCGGGCCGCGCGGCGACCCTACCCAACGCTGTTGATCACAGTAGACGAGACGATCGTCGAGCGGTCGGTCGAGGATCTGATCAACGACCTGATGGAGCACAAGCAGCCTGTTGGCGTCTCACAGAACTTTCTTCATCTGCGGGCCATCGGAATCGTGGCGTCCGCCATGAAGCCGGGCGAGGAGCGCATCGTCGCGGAGCGACTGACATCGTTGCTGCGCTAGGTCGTATCGCGCGTAGAGACTTCCCGAGCCGACGGATCGGCCGCCCGGTTCCACGCGGGCAAAAAGGAGGCAGTCAAATGATCTCGGACGCATCGGTCTTCGGCGCGGGACAGCGCGTGTCGGGCGGCAAGACCATCCACTGGCAGGAGATGTGGCGACACGAGCTGCTGGCCGCGCTGGAGCGCGATCCGGTCGTCATCGTGCCGGTCGGGTCGGTCGAACAGCACGGACCGCACTGCCCGATGGACGTCGACATCAGCCACACACAGGCGCTCGCGGTTGAGACGGCGCGGGCGATCGACGACTTCCCAGTGATTGTCGCGCCGCCGGTCTGGAGCGGGTTGACGCACTACAACATGGGCGAGGTCGGGACGATTACCTTGAGCGTCGAGACATTCATCGCGCTGGTGTCCGACATCTGCCGCAGCATCTGGGCGAACGGGTTCAAGCGGGTCATCCTCGTCAACGGGCACGGCGGCAATCGCGACATCTGCCGCGTGATCTCAATCAAGCTGGCGGAGGACGATATCTGGGTGCTGCCGATCACCTTCTGGGAGATGGCGATGCAGGTGCTGAACGAGGGGGCGGATCACGACTTCGGATTCATCGGGCACGGCGGCGAATGGGAGACTTCGCTGCAACTGTTCCTGCGTCCCTCGCTGATTGACCGCGAGCGGGCGGTAGCGGATGCCGAGCGCCCCGGCTTTTCCGCCGAGGTGCGCGCATTTACCGGCTTCCCGGAACGCCGCAAGGAGCGGGAGCACGGCGTGCACGGCGACCCGTCGCCCGCCTCGGCGGCCAAAGGCGAACGGCTGTTCACCGCCGCCCGCGACATGCTGGTAAAGGTGTGCCGCGAGTACCACGAGCAGCCGGTGCGCGGCTATCGCGAGTTCGGGTCGCACTGTCCGTAGCGCGCTCCGGCGGTGGAAAGAGGCGCTCAGCAGTCCTGTCGCCTGCGCTGCTGCTCGAACTCGGCCAGCGCGTCCGGCCCCGGTGGGTAGACGCCGACGATGCTGGAGCCAGCCTCAATCTTCCGCAGGACGAAGTCCTCTTTGAGCTCCTGGTCGAGTGAGCCGAACGCAACGTCCTCGGCGACGGCGCGCGGCACGATCACGACGCCGTCCGCGTCGCCGACGACGACATCGCCAGGGATCACCAGCACGTTCGCGCAGCCGATGGGCGTGTTGAGGTCGATTGGGTGATGCCGGGCGGAGCTTTGTGTCTGATGGGTCGCGCGGCAGTAGCTTGGAATGTTGATGTCGCGGAACGCCGACGTGTCCCGAAACGCGCCGTCCGAGACGATGCCGGCCGCGCCGCGCATCATCATGCGCGTGGCCAGAATGTTGCCTATGGTGGCAGCCTGGACATCGTTGCGCGCGTCAATGACCAGCACGTCGCCTGGTCCGACCGACTCAATGGCGATGCGCTGGACATTGGTCGTGTTGTCATAGTCAGCGAAGTCGAGGTCCTCGCGCATCGGTCCGTAGCGTAGCGTGAAGGCGTATCCGACCATGCGCAGCTCCGGCCGGACGGGACGCACGCTCGCGAGGTAGGTATTGCGGAATCCGCGCTTCATGAGCTGCGTCGTGATTGTCGCGGTGCTGACGCGTTTGTAGGCGTCGAGCGCCTCGGGCGAGAGATAACCGGTCGGTCGTTCCGTCATACAGGCAGCCCCCCATTTCGTCTGTTCGGACGTGCGTGGTACTTGAAGACACTATAGCCTCTGTTACGATCCACGCGTACCCCCGGCGATGATGACGTGGAGCAAGGCACACGGGAGGATCGAGCAGATGGTCGACACGATTACAGGAGCGGGACGAGGGACGACGAGCGTCTATAACCGCATCGGGGTGCGCACGATCGTCAACGCGCGAGCGGCGACGACGGCGGTGGGCGGAACGCTGATGCCGCCTGAGGTAGTCGAGGCGATGATCGAAGCCTCGAACGGCTACGTCGTGATCGAGGAGCTGAACGCGGCCGTCGGAGAGCTGATCGCTCGATGCACCGGGGCGGAAGCGGGCTATGTAACGGCCGGGTCTGCTGCCGGGATGCTGCTGGCGGTTGCGGCCTGCATGACCGGGACCGATCCGGTTAAGATCAAGCGGCTGCCGGACTCGGACGGGATGCCAAACGAGGTCATCATCCACCGCGCGCATCGGATCAACTATGACCAGATGTTCCGCGCGCCCGGAGCGCGTCTGGTTGAGATCGGCATCCCGAACGGCACGCATGCCTGGGAACTGGAGACCGCGATCAATGAGCGCACCGCGGCGGTTGCCTTCGTGGATTCGCCATCGGTGGGGTCCGGCGCGCTCGACTTCGCGACAGTGGTGGAGATCGCGCGGCGCCACGACGTGCCCGTGATCGTCGACGCCGCGTCGACGTTGCCGCCGGTGAGCCACCTGCAACGCTGGATTGCCTGGGGGGCGGATCTGGCGATCTACAGTGGCGGGAAGGGCATCCGTGGACCTCAGGACAGCGGCTTGCTGGCCGGACGTCGCGACCTCATCGCTGCAGCGGCGGCCAATGGCGCGCCAAACGGGGCGATTGGCCGGGGCATGAAGGTGAGCAAGGAAGCAATGGCCGGATTGTACGTGGCGCTCGAACGATTCATGAGCCACGACCACGAGCAGGAGTTTCAGACGCAACGGGAGTGGGCAGACGTGATCTGGGAAGGGATCGCCAGCCACCCGGATGTCGACTGCGACATCATCGCGGATCAGGCTCGCTACCCCGCGCCGGTTGTGCTGGCGCGCCCGCGCAACGGCGCCTGGGACCCGGCAGCCGTGCAGACGCTGTTGACGCTGGGGTCGCCGTCGGTGCACGTCAACGCGAACGCGAGTGGGCTGGAGATTCACACGCATTGCCTGCTCGAAGGGCAGGCGCACGTGATCTCCGCGGCGCTGCGGGCGGCCTTGAATACCGGAGCTGGCTGAGAGCCCGCGCGGCTACTCGATGTTGCGCAGCCGCGGGTCGAGCACGTCGCGCAGCCAGTCGCCGATCAGATTGATCGACAGCACGGTCAGCATGATCGCGACGCCAGGAATCGTCGCGAGCCACCAGGCGGTCGCGATGTAGTTCCGGCCATCCGCGAGCATGTTGCCCCACGTTGGACGGGTGCCGCCAACGCCCAGACCGAGGAACGACAGGCCCGCCTCCGCGATGATCGTGGCGGCGACGGCGAAGGTGCCGTAGACAATGATCGGGGTGACAACGTTGGGCAGCAGATGCTTGACGAGCAGCGATGAGTCGTGCACGCCGATGGCCCGGGCAGCGACGATGTACTCCTGGGTCTTGGCGGACAGCACCGACCCGCGCGTGATGCGCGCAAACGGCACCCAGATCGCGATCGCGAGCACGATGATGACGTTCATCAGCCCGCCTCCCAGCACCGCCACGACCGCGATCGCGAGCAGCAGATAGGGGAAGGCGAGGAAGATGTCGCCGATGCGCATGAGCAGGGAGTCCAGCCAGCCGCCGTAGTATCCGGAAAACAGGCCGAGCGCCAATCCAAACCCCGCGCCAATGAGGACGGCTGTCAGGCCGACGATGAGCGACACGCGGGCCCCGTAGATGATGCGCGTCAGGATGTCCCGGCCCAGCTGGTCGGTGCCAAGGACGTGTTCGGTCGAGCCGTCGATCGTCTGATCGGTCCCATAACGCGGACAGCTCGTGAACGCCGGACAGTGGAGCCGCTTGGTGAGCTGCCCTGGCTGATTGACATCGTACGGGGCGATGATTGGCGCGAAGACCGCCGCAAGCGCGACGACGAGCAGGATCACCATGCCAATGACGCCGAGGCGATTCTTCCTGAGCATGCGCAACGCGCGGCGCGCCGGTGACTGCCGCGCGCGCACTTCGGCGAACGCTCCTTCAAGGGTTGACGCTCGCGGTATTTCGGTGCTCTGCTCAGCCATCAGCCCTCCGAACTCGCTCCGGGTTCCGACGTCGCGCCGTCACGACAGCTTTACCCGCGGATCGAGCCACGTGTACAGGATGTCGACGACGAGATTGATCATGACGAAGCTGGCGGCGATGATGAAAACGGCCGCCTGGACGACCGGAAAGTCGCGGCTGTTGATGGCGGTAACGAGTAGCTGGCCGACGCCGTCCCACTGGAAGATCTGCT
>DATKCN010000238.1:0-9673 GCA_035513175.1 Thermomicrobiales bacterium | reverse complement strand
TCGAGCTGGCCGCGCGCCGTGTAGCTGTAGGCAACCGGCGTCGTCTGGCCCGGATAGGTCATTGAGGCCCGCCGTCCCAGCTCGTCACTCGTACTCGACTTCGTCGCCACCGCCGTCGTCATCGCACCGTTGCCTCCGGCGTTTCGTCGAACGCAAGCACTGTGCTGCTGCCGGACACCAATTGAGACGAACGAGTACAGGCTGTGCAGCAGTTGCGTGTGGCTCACCGTCGTGTCATCCATGCTACGCCTGCGACGCGGATTGCGCGACTGCTGTGGTTGGTACTTTCGTCCCCTCTGGGGGCTCCATTCTTGTCACGGAGTTGCTGACAAATCTTTCATCCCGAAAAGTGGCACAGAATCCGCCCCGAATCCCGTTCGGCATATCAGACGGCAGGATGTCACCATCGCCACAGCCCCCGGGCGCCTCACGGGAGAGGCTCCATCCCAGGCCAACCATCCCCCGTCACGAGACTCACTCGAACGCAGAAAGGCACACCCACCCAAGCCCAGGCGCCTGGCACGACCCACGAACGCAACCCTCGTCACCCCCTCTCCGCGTCGGAGAGGGGTGTCACGGAGGCAACGGCGGCATGCGCATCTCTTTCACCGTCAGCGCCATGTCGGCCGCCATGATTGCGAACGACGGCACGGCCGCCACCCCTCGCCCGTTGCGGTCCATTGGTTATCCTTGAATCGTCAGCCACTCGCTCCACGCCGCCAGCGCCAGCGCCACGCTATCATGCGCTCAGGTGACACCCCGTCGCGCCGGTGGGAGCACACATGTGAAGCTCGAAACCCCCCGCCTCATCCTGCGCGAGTTCGTCGCGGCGGACGCGCCTGTCATGGCCGCCTACTGGCACGATCCCCGCTACCGCCGCTTCTACCCCGACTACGACGACTCCGACGCGTTTGTCCACGACCTCGTTGCCACCTTCATCACCGCTCAGGCCGACGATCCGCGCCACCGGTTCCAGCTTGCCGTCACCCTGCGCGACGATGGGCGGTTCATCGGCAACTGCGGCATCCGCATCAACAACCCCGAATTGTGCGAGGCCAATATCGGTTACGAGATCAACCCGGCCTGTTGGAGCCAGGGCCTGGCCACGGAAGCGGCAACCGCGATCCTCGACTTCGGCTTCGACGAGCTGCAGATGCGCCGCGTCTGGGCGGAATGCGTGGCGGACAACATCGCGTCGGCGCGGGTGCTCTCCAAGCTCGGCATGCGGCAGGAGGCCCGCTTTGTCGATCACCAGTGGTTCCGGGGCCGCTGGTGGGACACGCTCATCTTCGCCATCCTCGACCATGAGCGGCGTGACTCATGACGGGCTGCGTCGAGAGTGGGAATCGGTCGCCTTCCGGACGGGGCAGGCTTACGGCGCCGGGGTGAAGCTCGGGTCCGGGCTGGTGCGCTCCAACGAGTCGATGATCTGCTGCCAGACCGCGAACTCCTGAACGCGGGCGCCCGCCACGCGTGAGAAGGTCAGCTGGCAGCCGACCCGGTCGAAGCGCTGCAGGACGGCATACCCGCCGTCCGGTCCATAATCGATGACGAGACGGTCCCCGTCGTCGCTGATGAGCACATCCGGGGTGCGTTGCGTGACCTGCTCGATCGTCGAGCGCTTGGCCTCGTCCCACTCCGGGTTCATCGGCCGGCCGTAGAGATAGTCGGCGAAGGCTACCGCGGTGCCCAGCGGCGAGATCGCCGCCCAGGACGCGGGACGCCAGGTCCAGCCCGCCGGCAGCGTCATGGCGCAGTACTGCCTGTTACTCTGCACTCGACCGGCGTCTATATCGGAGGCGCTGATCGTCTGGCCGCCGTACGCCGAGCAGCCGCTCAGCAGCAGCGCCGTCGCCAGCAGCGCCAGCAGTATCTTCATCTGTCCCACGATGCCCGCTCATGTTCCCAACCGGACCAGCCCGGTTTCCCATCCCTCGAAGCGCGATCGCGCTACGCCACCGCCAAGTATTCCAGTTTGGCCGTCCATCAGCCTGCCGATGCGACGCGTCCGCCATGCTCGGCGAGCCACAGCAGGCAGGCATTGAGGACCAGGTCGAAGCGCGGCAACGCGAGCAGCCGCGACTGATGGACGGCGACGGCTTCCCGCTCGGCAGCGCTCAGATGCCGTGCGGCGTTCACGTCTCCCAGAAATGCGCCGTGGAAGGCGTCGTGATCCTCGAGGTCGGAGAGCGTCTCGTATGCCTGGTACAACCGCTCCTCATCGGTTCCGCCCGCTGGAAATCCGCCGGCGGCCCGAGCGCGGCCGCGCAGGAATGCGGTCATGGCGGACGACCAGGCGCGGTACAGGCGGTGGTCGCCGAGCGGCACGGACTCGGCCGCGTACATGCCGGTCTCCAGCGCGGTGCGCAGGGAAATCTCGATCCCTGCCTCAAACGCGGCGCGGCGCTCGTCCGCCTTGAGCGTCGACCAGGCAACAGCGTCCGGCAGCGCGCCGGAGGCCCGCATGAACCCGAAGAGCTGTGCCAGCCCCTGCTCGTAGCGCAGCACGCTCTCACGCAGGGCAGCCTCGCTACCTATCTGCGACGCGAGTGAGTCCATGCCTTCGTCGAAGACCACGACCTGCAGATGCTCGATCGCGTGATCGAGAGCGGTCAGCAGCACTCGATCAAAGGAATTCTGAGCCGCTACTGCCATATCCACCAAATCCCAGGTCGGGCGGCGAGGCTACTACGTTCCACCGTGCAATTGTGCGACGAACGCCGCGTGGAGGGTAACAACTCTCGCTGGAAGGGGCTAAGGAAACGCTGCAGGTGCAGTTTATGGACATCCAACCAGGATGGGAGTAGTGTGGTCGGTCGTGATGATCTAACAGCCGCCACCAGTTCCTCCCGATTGCCCATCATCGCGGCCACGACCGACCGGTGAACTCGCACCGAAGTGCTGCCGACCAACATGCCGCGCTCGTTCCCAGCCAACGGTGATGGTAATCTGTCGCGACGATGAGACGTTCCACTCCGGCACATCCGATTATCAAGCCCCCCGCACTGCGACCCAGCGACACGGTGGGCAAGGTGTTCATGGGTATGTCCGACATCACCGTGCTCAATCTCGCCCTGCACGCCGCGACCGGGCTGGTGATCTTCAACGGCCCGACCGTCGTCTTCGGGCTGGCGGAGTATCCTCGCAAGCCGCCGATCGGGTGCGTGGCGGAGTTCGACACGGCACGACGCAGGTTTGCAATCATCGAAGCGGCAGTCGGCTAAGCCGGGAAGGGCGACATGCATTCGCTTTCTCAAGACGAGGTTCGGCGCATTCAGTACGCGGAAGCGGATTCGTTTCTGTCGCTTTACGCGGCGGCTGCCGAGCGGTGCGGCACGATCACGTACGAGTCCGACGGAATCCGTGCCGTCTGGTCGCCAGCGGACGACGACCCCGGCTTCTCATGCGTGATCGATCTGGCCGACAGCCTGGAACCGGAACGCGTTCTGGCGGACATGCAGCGGGAAGCCGTCCGCGCTGGCGTGCCGGTGATCGGCATCGACGGGTCACCGGACGTCACACGGCTCATCGGTGACGAACGGCTGCGGGAGCTCGGCTTTGTGCCGGCCTACCAGGAACGCTTCTGGGGTCGGCGGCTGGAATCGAGCTCGCCGCCGCCGCCGGACGAGGAGCCGCGCGTCGAGCGCATCAGCAACCAGTGGCGGGAGACGTTCGCGCGCGTGCTGAATGTCGGCTATGACCTGCCGGCCGAGGCGGTGCGCGGCCACGTCTTCGCCGCGACTATCGGCCAGACTGGCTGGACGCACTATCTCGTCCTGTTCGACGGCGAGCCGGGCGCGGCGTCAGTGCTGTACGTCACCGGTGGCGTTGCCCAACTGTTCGTGACGGCCACGATTCCGGAGTTTCGAAGCAGGGGCGGGCAGACGGCACTGATTCGCGCGCGGTTGGCCGACAGCATCGACGCGGGCTGCGCCCTGGCGACATCGCAGACGGTGGTCGACAATGCGTCACCGCGCAACATGGCCCGGCACGGGTTCGAGCGGCTGTACGATCGCTGGATCTACGGCAAGCGGCTGCGCTGATGAAGGCGATCTAGTAGCCCCTGGAGCGCAGACAGTCCACCAGCGCGGCGCGGGCGGCGGTTGAGATGCGATCGCAGACGTGCTGCGCCATGTCGAAATCCAGCCCGAGCGCGTGAAGCGCAGTGATGAGGGCGGTGTCGATGTCCGACTGTTCGCGCTGAATGAGCGCGAGGTCACTGGGCTTGACCCCGATATGCTCGGCAATCTCGGCGGCGACCTTGAACGACGGCGCGGTGTGGCCACGCTCCAGGCGCGACAGGTGGCTTGCGGAGATCCCGGCGGCACGGGCCAGAACGTCGAGTGTCAAGCCACGCTCAATACGCAGCTCGCGAATCCTGGGTCCCATGGAGTTTCGCGTCTTTAATGCCACGATTGTCTCCTCGATAACGACCCTGCCGTTCGAATACTCCGTGCGCGATTAGACCGGGATGTACAAAGCCAGCATGGGGTAGGTTAACGCAATTGTCAACTGTGCATGTGTTTGGAAGATTTCTGCTCGTTCAGGGACCATGCCGGCGCAGCCTCACGCGCTCGTCACGCGCGCCTCGCCGGCTGTGATTCCCCGCGCCAGCGCGGCACAATAAAGGCCGTCACAGCGCGAGGACTCGTCGACGCAATTGAAGGGGCAGCGCCGCCGTGACAGGCATTCCCGACGCCGGCAAGCGAACTCCCGCTCGCGACGGAGCGGGCCAGACGACCAATCGGCTTCCAGCGCTGCCCGTCCTGCGTGACCAGGGGCGCGCTCGGCGCGTCATTGACTGGCTCGAGTCGCGCCGTCTGGTGGCGAATTACTTGCTCGACGACGGCGACGGCCTCGCCACGACTATCGCGTTCAATGCGCTCTTTTCGCTCCTGCCGCTGCTGCTGGTCTTCTCGGCAGTCATCGGGCTCATCACCCGTAGCAGTGATGTCAACCAGCGTGTGGAGGGCGTCATCGTCACCGTGCTGCCTCCCGCCGCGGCGGAGCCGGTGCTGTCCATGGTTGAAAGCGCGCGGATGAACACCGGCAGCTTCGGCGTGCTGGCGGTGGTCGGCATCCTGCTCGCGGGATCACGCCTGTTCACTTCGCTGGACAAGGCGTTCGCGCGCATCTACCGCACCGAGCGGCGACCCTACGTCGAACGGCGGCTGGTGGCGCTCATCGCGGTCCCGCTGGCAACGCTGCTGATGATCGCCGCGGCGATCGCCTCGACGGCGGCGACGGTCATGATCGCGATTCCTGATCGGCTGTTCGACACGCACGAAGCGCGCTGGGTCTCGGGGATCATCGCCGCCGTGATTTCCTACGTCGCGGCCTACCTGATGGCCCTGACACTGTACGCCACCATCCCGAACTACCGCGCGTCCCGCGCCGTGGCCTGGCCCGGAGCGGCGGTCGCGGCCGTCCTGTTCATGCTTCTGGCGCAGGTCTTCCCTTTGTACATGCGGCTCACCGGCGGCTTCGGCGTCTACGGCGGCGCCTTCGCGCTGGCGCTGGTGCTGATGTTCTGGATCTATCTGCTGGGACAGATCATTGTGCTCGGCGCGGAGATCAACGCCATCGCCAGCGGGCGGCGTGACGAAACGGCCACCGCGATCGACAATATCGACACTGCATGAGAAGTCAAAGGAGGCGCCGGTGCTGATCCGCGATGTGGTGACGGTTTATCCGGTGTTCATCCACCACGACGCGACCATGCGCCGCGCCGTCGAGATCATCAGCGTCGCCGATCAGGCGCGCTGACGGCGACACCGCGAGCTGAACGCAAAACGGCTGTCCGCGACCGGACAGCCGGTCATGCGAGCGCGAGCGCCGCTGATGCCAGCAACGCTCGCACGGGGACTGTTCAGGGGTTACGCGGTAGCGAGCTCGACGTTCGCGGCGCGACGGCGGCTGGCGTTGCGTGGGTCCGGCTCGTCGTCGAAGTGCACCCGCTGGCCGCTCTGAAGGTCGTCAAAGTTCCCGTCGGCCACCGATGACTGATGGAAGAACAGATCGCTTCCGTCTCCAACAGCGTCGTCCGGCGTGATGAATCCAAAGCCCTTGGCGAGCACCATCGTCTTGATCGTTCCTGTAGCCATGTCGTTTTTCCTTACTTTCTGTCGTCGCTTCGTCATGTTGCCGGACGAATTCCAGATGGGGTGTTCGTCCGTCGCGAGTGTCGTACGCGCTCTATCGTCGGCGGGCAGGCGCGTCACATCCCGGCAGTTGCTTGAACGCCTTCCGGCTATGGGCCAGCATTAGCATCCCATCGCTGACGCCTGCCAGATCGCCGGTCGGGACACGCGTGTATCTGCGGCCGAAGAGGCCGTGACGCACGGTAAGCCCGGTCATACGTCCCGTCAGTGGGTCATTGTGCCAGGCTTCGAGCGTTCCAATCGCCCTGCCCTGACTTTCTACGACCGGCATCGCAAGTCGCATCTGTGAGCCAGCATCGATCCCGCTCATCGTCCCTTCCGGCGCGATCGATTGTTCCGGGGCGGTCTCGGATGCCATATTCCCTCTTCCCGCATCTCTCACCACTGCTGTCTTCGTCAACTGCACACCAGCAGCCTGAGTGTGGGATCGAATCCGCACTGACACCGTTATGATATCATAATTACATCGATGTCAACACGATGTTGTTATGATGTAATGCATTTCGATCAGATTGGGGGAGGGATCAATCGTGGCCAAGACGTTACGAGCCTGGCGAACCGAACGGCTGCTCAGCACGCGTGGGCTGGCCGACCTGGCCGGATCATCCACTAAGACGATCGTGCCGCTCGAGAATGGGCGGCAAACCGCGACGTTCGCCACGATTGGGAAGCTCTCGCGCGTGCTCGCGGTCGCGCCCCGCGATGTCGTCGAGTTCGCGCAGGCGCTCGATGTCCGCGCCGGGATAGCGAGCCAGCCGACGCCGGACGCCGCGCCTGCGCAACGCAGGCGGACGCACGTGTACTGCGTGAGCAGCTCACGCGCGCTGCAGCCCCTTGCCGACCTGCTACTGCAGACCGAGCGCTATGGGGTCACCAGCGTCATTAGAGTGCCGGTGACGCCCAGCCAGATTGCCTGCGCGCGACCGGACGTCATTGTCGTCGAGCTGGACGCCGGTTCGCCGCTCGACCTGCTCCGCGGCCTACGGGACCAGGCCGACACGGATTCAATCCCGCTCATCGTGACGAGCACGGATCGGCGCGCGCTGGAGCAGTCCGGCATACCGAGGCTGACGATCGTGCCGCTCGATCATGACGCTCGCGAGCTGATGTTGGCAGTGGAATCCCGCGCTATTCCGATACTGGAGGATCGAGACAGTCATGGATAAAGCAGCAACAGACAACGCGTTTCACGTCATGGTCACGCGCTACGAAGGCGATGGATGGGTCGTGCGAACCATCGACAGCGATCATTCGCGAGCCATCGTGCGGGCGGCGGGAGAGACGCCGACCTGTCGCAAGCTGTGGGTCGATGCGGCCGGCAGCGTGCATGAGACCGACGTGCCGTGTTGAGACGAGTGGGCGATTGCCGGCCACATCGACCGGCTCGAGGCGACGCGATCGCGCTGATCGAGCGGCAGTCACGCGCGGCGGGCTAGTTCATCTCGTCGATCCCCATGAGACGCAGCATGGCGGCACTATCCCAATCGGTCCAGCTTTCCGCAATCATGCCGCCGGCACAGCGAACGCGAGTCACTCCGGTCATTCGATCCCGAGCCTCCCCCGTGGGGTCGATCTCCGGAACCGCGCCCAGGCGGCGATTACGCGCCGACCAATCCATGACCAGCACGTCCTCGTCGCCCCCTAGCGCATCGATCGTGATCCGCAGGTTCGGGAATGCCCGCCGGTACAGCCCGGCGCTGAACTTGACGACCTCAGGACCCGACACGAGATCCGGGATCAGCCCACCGTGATTAACGTAGTCGGCCGTGAACAGATCGTCGGCGACCGAGAGTTGACCCAGGTTGAAGATTTCCGCGATTGCCCGTCGAACGAGGCGCTGATCGTGTGCCATTGTCATTTTGCCCTCGCCTCCGTTGACGCCATGACGCCATGCGCTCGAACGCTACCGTTTCTTGCCTGCCGAATCTCCGTCTCCGAAGCAGTTGCAACTGGTTGCCGTGGCTGGTTGTGCCATCGCACCGAGCATGGCAGAATGTGCCTGAACTGTCATGAACTTCACTCACACTCGTCCGCGTCGTGTTTTTTACGTCTGGGGTGATCACGTCGCTCAGCGCGACCATCGGAACGGTCCGATGCGGCCCGCGTGACGGGACAGGAGGCGCAAAGTGTCCAGCAGGTTCCGTGGTCCAGCCCGTGTCCTGCTCGTGATCGATCAGCGTGTGCTGGCGGACGTCGTCAGCATGACGCTCAATCACGGCGTCTACAGCACGCGGATTGAGGCGAGCACCGAGAGTGCGCGGACGCTGCTCGCCTCGTGGCGACCGCACCTGATCATTATCGACATGGACCTCGTGGGCGCTAACGACGTGCAGGTGCTCGGCGCAGCCGGGGTCGATGGCGCGCGTCTGCCAGTGATCGGCCTGACCCGTCGTGGCAATCTGCGCGTCAAGTTGGCAGCGTTCGAGCAGGGGGTCGACGACATTCTGACGGTGCCCTTTTCGCCCGAGGAGCTGGTCGCCCGGGTGCTCGCTCTGATGCGGCGCACCTACCAGGAGGTGATGACCTTTACTCCAGTCCTGCGACTGGGAGAGCTCGAAATCGATATCCTCAACCGCAGTGTGCGCGCAGGCGGGCACGAACTGCAGCTCACGGGACTGGAGCAGAACCTGCTCTACCTGCTGGCGGCCAATGCCGGACGGCTGTTGACGCGCGATGAGATCCTCGATCACCTGTGGGGGGTTGATTTCATCGCCGAGAGCAACCTGGTTGACCGCCATATCCGGAACCTGCGCGCCAAGCTGCAGAACGACTTTCGCCAGCCACGCTACATCGCGACGGTGCCCGGCAAGGGCTACCGGTTCCTGCCGACGACCGGCGTCCCCAACGCCTGAGGTCGCTCGCTCGTGACACAAGGGCGCGGCGCCGCCACCTCGCGTCCCCTGCCTGCCGCTCAACTGCAGCGCGCCCCTTCCCGGACGCCGCACATACACGGCCACGTGCGATCCGGCACGCGCCATGCAGAGTTCCCTCCTCGATCGGATGAAGGTTCTTCATGACGTGAATCAGATAGCGCCTCATACTACAGGCATCGGACGCAGCACGCGGCGCATGCCGTCTCCGGCCAGCTTGGGTCACCGTTTCCCAATGCGGCGCGGGCTGCGACATGGATTGTTGCAGCATCCGGGGTTGACCCGGCAAGAGCGGCGACACACCGGCGGGAGTTCAATCATGGCGGGCTCGCTGACGCGCCTCAGTGACATACGACGGCGCGATGCCCCGAACATGCTGATGGGGCCTCGCGGAGCAGCCACAGCACCCGGCGAGCGCGAGATCACCATCACGGACGCCCGGTTTCCATCCGGACACGCGCGCCTGCTCGCGTGGAACGTCGTGATGCAGGGGCAGCAGGATCTGTCCACCTGGCTGTGTCGCTGCGCCAGCGGACGCTACTACCTGCTATGTCGATCGGGCAACCGGCCGGAGCTGCCTTACGCCGTGGTGAGCCTGTCGCCGGAACGGGCCGCGGCGTGGTTCGCTGTGCATCCCCGGCA
>DATKCN010000237.1:0-9128 GCA_035513175.1 Thermomicrobiales bacterium | reverse complement strand
GCCTGACCTACACGCCCGGCAACCCGGCCGGGTGGCTGGTCGAGGCCGGCAACGTCGGCCAGCACTACCACAACTGGCGCCATGGCGACGGCATGCCGCCGCTGCCGGAAGAGCGCCTGTTCTACGCCATCCTGAGTGGCGACCAGGAAGTCCCGCCCGTCGAGACCGAAGCAAGCGGTGTAGCTTCCTTCTTCCTCAGCGATGACGGCCTGACCCTGCACTACCACATCACCTTCGACGGTCTCACCGACGTCACCATGGGCCACATCCACTCCGGCGCGGTAGGCGTCAACGGCGGCATCATCGCCTGGCTCTACCCGGCCAGCGGCCCACCAGCCTCCGAGCCCACTGACCTCGACATGGTCGCAGGCACGATCACCGCTAACGACCTGCCGGACGGAACCAGCCTCTTCGATCTCGTCGAGATGTTGGCTACCGGTGACACCTATGTCAACTTCCACACCACCGACCACCCTGGCGGCGAGGTGCGCGGGCAGATCCAGAGGCCGGAGAACAAACTCTTCTTCTTCGCCATGCTCACCAACGATCAGGAGGTCGTGTCAGACCCGGCTCCCCAGCCGGACACTGGCGCAACCGGCATGACCACCCTGCGGTACCACCAGGCCGACGGCGCCATCACCTGTGAGACCGTAGTGAACGACATCGTCGATGTCACCATGGCGCACATCCATCTCGCGCCCATCGGTTCCAACGGCGGCGTCATCACCTGGCTCTTCCCGGCTGACGGCCCGCCACCCAGCGCCCCCATCACCCCTGATGGCGAGCTGGAATGCGCCACAATCACCGAGGACCGCCTCATCATCTCGGAGGCTGTTGAGGCGCAGATCGGCGGCACGTCACTGGAGGCCTTCGTCTACCAGATGCTGATCGGCAACACCTACGTCAACGTCCACACCAGCGAGTTCCCGGACGGGGAGATCCGGGGACAGATCTGGCTCGACTGACACTGACACTCCGCGGACCGCAGCGACGCGGTCCACGCCACCCCCACTCCACGCGAACGGCTCCGGAGCACATGCTCCGGAGCCGTTCGTCGTCCAGCACGCAGCGGCGCGCGACGCGCCGTCAGGGGTCGCTCGCGGCGTTGGCCGACTCCCAATCGTCCGGGATGCCGGCGCCGGTGACCCACCAGGAGACCTCGACGTCCTCCAGGTCCTCGACATCCTCGGCGTATTCGAGCGAGTCGACCGGGAAGCAGCGCACGACGTAGCCATCCTGGAAGAACAGCGCCAGATCGTAGCCCGGACGCGTCACGTCAATGCGGTCCAGCGACTTGTCGACCAGCAGTTCCAGATACTCTAGCCGCTCGTCGTCCGGGTCCGCCGAGCCGGCGATGACCTCGAGCGAGGATTCCACCCGCCAGGCGCCCTCGACGGTAATCGTGCGCTCGGCCTCGATCTCGCCATCGCGAGTCTCGTGATGCTCGCCGAAATGCAGGCTGAGCATCTTGCCGCCATCGGTGCGGATCGCCGAGCAGCGCCGCCCAACGACCGTCGGCAGCCACGAGGCCTGCGCCTCAAACGCCGCAATCGTCACGCTCGATCCTCTTCCCCGTTGCTCACGCTGGGCTGCCGCTCGGCATCAGGCGTCGTACTTCTGCTTGCCCTTGGCGGGCGGGCGCGCGAGGGCGCCGGCCGGTTGCGCGGGGCGCAACCCGATGCGGCGCTTTTCCCCCGGCTTCAGATCGAGCATGCGAATCATCGTCTCGATCTGCATGCCGTCCAGCGCCGGGTCAGACAGGTTCAGCTGGCCCTGCACCGCGTTCAGCTCCGCCTGTGTCGTCTCGATGATGACGCGCACATCCGCGCCGGGCTTCGGCGACGGCTCGGCGCGGATCAACGTCAGGCCGGGGTTCAGCGCGCGCAGGCGCTGGGTCAGCCCGGTCAGATCGAGGTCCCTGCCACGTGCTGGTTTGCTCATTCTACCCTCGCCGGCTGTGTCAGACGCGCAATATCGCTCAGGAACGGAAACGCTCGCGCGCCAAGCGCGGTCACGAGCGCCTGAATGCTATCAGTCAGCCGCGCGATCGCCTGCCGCGGATCGTAGTCCGCCGTGCCGAGGATGTCCGCGCCGTCGGCCAGCAGGTACTCCAGCGGAGCGTCACTGTCCGCCAGACCGATCAGCTGCTCGGGATAGAGCCACATGAACAGCGGCAACTCAGCGTGCGCCACGACACACGGCTGCCCCAGCAGCAGGCCCGCGTAGACGGCCACCGGCGCGCTGGACTCGAATGCCGGCGACCAGGGGTCGAACGGCGCGGTTCCGAAGCGGCGGTAGACGAGCGCGGCCGGGGCGACCTCGCCGGGAAACGCCGAGCGCTGCATGTCGTCGGGCGACTGTACGACCAGCGTCTGGTCCAGATCGAGCAGGCGCAGGTGGCAGCCCGTTTCCTCCAGCGTCTCGCGGGCGGCGGTTTCGGCGAAGGTCTCGTCGCCAACCGCCCAGCCGCCAATGCCGGTCAGGCGCAGCAGCACGCGGTTGCGCTCGACGACCGGCGGGCGCACGCCCAACAGGAAGCGCCCCTCCTCCGCGAGCAGCACGCTGGCGGCCCGTGGCATGCCCACGTGGGTCAGGTCTGACAATCGTTGCAGGCGGCTCTGATGCATCACCGGGACATCCTACCAGACAGGTGACGGTGGGCTGTTCGGTTGCGACATGCATGATCCCACCGCGCGTCGTATGTGTCTAATGGTATCGACAGTGGCAAGGTAGGCACGGAGACAGCGTGACGGGCGGCGCAGCTTCCGGTATTCTGCCCAGCAGCGAGCGCGCTATAGGGACAGGCGCCTGAGTATGGGAGACAGACGCACGGAGCGGTCGGAACAGGCGCAGCCAGGCTGGCGCGCGCCCTACGAGCTGCTGATGTTCGTGCTGATGATCGTTTTCATCGCCGGGCTGATCCGGGACTCGGAGCGCACGATGGGCGCGGCGCTGGGCCCCTACGGCCTGGGCCAGATGCTGGACGGCTACCTGCGCTACACCGACTGGCGCGGCCTCGGCTCGCGCAGGCACGGCGCCCGCCACCGCGCCTGGGGCGCCTTCTACATCGCCGGAGGCTTCGCGATGGTCCTCGTCAGCTTCTACCTGCTCGGCAACTGATCGCCACCCAGTTGACGTGACTCATATGAACGGTGCGCGCACGCATCACGTGTTCGGCAACGTTGTGACGCGCCTCACAGCGCATGGCGCAGCCTTGACTGCCGAAGTGCGGGTAATAGTGCGAGGTGGATGTGACTGAAATGCTGCCGCTCAGCGCTCCCGCGATCTACGCGGAGAGCTTGCCCTTCATGATGTCCGCCACCGCTGCCGCCGTGTCGGCCACCTCCACGCCCGCCGCGTTGAGGGCGCGGATCTTCTCGGCCGCCGTGCCGGTCCCGCCGGAGATGATCGCCCCGGCGTGGCCCATGCGCTTGCCCGGCGGCGCGGTGCGCCCGGCGATGAAGCCGACAACCGGCTTGGTGACGTGCTCCGCGATCCAGGACGCCGCCTCGTCCTCGTCCGTGCCGCCTATCTCGCCCAGCAGCACGATGCCTTCCGTCTCATCGTCGTTCTGGAACAGCTCCAGCACGTCGATGAAGTTCGTGCCGATGATCGGGTCGCCGCCAATGCCGACCGCGCTGGTCTGCCCCAACCCCGCTTCGGTCAGCGCCCAAACGACCTCGTACGTCAGCGTGCCGGAGCGTGACACCAGCCCGACCCGTCCCCGCTGGTGAATGTAGCCGGGCATGATGCCGATCTTGGCCTCGTCCGGCGTGATCAGGCCGGGGCAGTTCGGGCCGATCAGCCGCGCGCCCCTGGCCTTCACGTGCGCGTAGACCGGCACCATATCGAGCGTCGGCACATTCTCGGTAATGCAGATCACCAGCGGGATGCCGTTGTCGACCGCTTCCATGATGGCGTCGGAGGCGAACGGCGCAGGCACGAAGATGATCGACGCGTTCACGCCAGTCTGCTCGACCGCTTCCGCGACGGTGTCGAACACCGGCACGCTGTGCACCGACCGGCCGCCGCGACCGGGCGTGACCCCCGCCACGACCCGCGTGCCGTACTCGATCATCTGCCCGGTGTGGAAGGTCGCCTCACGCCCGGTAATGCCCTGCACCAGCACGCGTGTGTCGCTGTTGACGAGAATGCTCACCTGGTCGCTCCTTCGTCGCGAGCGGTGAGCGGTGAACGGTGAGCGGTGAGGAGATTGAAGGTAGATGCCGCCATGTCCGCGTGTCTCCGACCTGTTACCGCCAAGCCAACAGCCCCTATCCGCTAACCGCTCGCACCGCCCGCTGGGCCGCTTCACTCATCGTGTCGACGGCGGTGATGCCCGCCTCGGCCAGGATGGCGCGCCCCTCCTCCTGATTGGTGCCGACCAGGCGGATCACCATCGGCACGCGCACGTCGATCTGCTCCAGCGCCGCCAGGATGCCCCGCGCCACGACATCGCAGCGCGTAATGCCGCCGAATATATTGAAGAGGATGGCCTTGATGCCGGGATCCTCGAGGATCAGCTCCAGCGCCAGCGTCACCTGCTCGGCGCTTGCGCCGCCCCCGACATCGAGGAAGTTGGCCGGCTCGCCGCCGTAGAGCTTGACGGCGTCCATGGTCGCCATCGCCAGCCCGGCGCCGTTCACCACGCAGCCGATGTCGCCGTCCAGCTTGACGAACGAGATGCCGTTCGCCTTCGCGCGCAGCTCCGTCTCGTTCTCCTCGCGCATGTCGCGCAGGGCTTCGTAGCCGGGATGGCGCGGCAGGGCACTGTCGTCCAGGCTGACCTTCGAGTCGATCGCCAGCCAGCGGCCGTCCTTTGTCAGAATGAGAGGGTTGATCTCGGCCAGCGAGGCATCGCTGGAGACAAAGGCGGTGTAGAGCGACTTGGCGATGCTGACGAAGCCGTTGATCAGCGGCTGCTCGATCCCCAGCCCGAACGCGACCTGCCGCGCCTGGTAGTCGAGCAGGCCCAGTAGCGGATCCGCCGTGATTTTGATGATCTTCTCGGGCGTCTCGCGGGCCACCTCCTCGATGTCGACGCCCCCTTCGGCGCTGGCCATCAGGGTGACGCCCCGCGCGCCACGGTCCAGGATGATGCCCAGGTAATACTCGCGGTCGATGTCGACCGCCGGGACGACCAGCAGACGGTGGACGGTGTGCCCGTTGATGTCCATGCCGAGAATCTGCCCGGCCAGTTCGCGCGCCTCGCGGGCCGATGACGCGAGCTTGATCCCGCCCGCCTTACCGCGCCCGCCGGTGTGCACCTGCGCCTTCAGCGCGACGCGTCCCCCGGCGCCGGCCAGACGCTCGTAGGCCGCCGCCGCCGCGTCGGCGTCGGTCACCATCTGCCCCGGATTGACGGGAATGCCGTGCGCTGCCAGCAATTCGGCGGCCTGGTATTCGTGAATATTCACACGCCCATGCCTTCCATGATCCGGCGCGCCCCGCCAGCGTGCGCCTGGTCGGCCGCTCGATGATAGCACGTCATATACGGCGTTCCGGCGGCAGCGTCAGGGCGCCGATCTTGATACGTGGCAGTCGCGGAGACTGTTCGCGCGTGGGATAATCCCTCGCCGGTGGCGTCGCGCGCGGCGCGTCACCCGGAGAGCCATGTGCGGCACGGCGAGCACGGCTCCGAACCAGTGGAGGAGGGCAGGATGCGCCGGGAAGAGAGTCGTCACGACTTTGCATTCATCGCCGGGGTCATTGTCGGCGCGGTTTCCGGCGCGCTGGTGACGCTGGCGCTCACGCCGCTGTCCGGCGCGCAGACGCGCGAGAAGGTCATGGAGCGGGTTGGAGACCTGGAGCCCATGAAGGAGCGCGCGACGGGCCTGGCCACATCCGGGAAGCACCTGGTGGAGACCGGCCGTGGGATAGCCGTCGACCTGGTCGCCAAGTCGCCGCTGCCGTTCGGCGAGCATGTGGCTGCCGAGGCTGATGTGGCCGCGCATGGGACCATGACAACGCACGATGGCATGACGCTCGCGGAGGACACCACCGAGAGGAACGAGTTGGCCGCAGCCACAACCACGCGAGCAGCCACCACCCGTCCGACCGACGACCAGGGCTGACCGCGACGGCGCCTCGTCGTCACGCAACCATTAATATAGGAAGGAGCGCGCACGATGCTGACCCGCGCGCGAACCGCGATGAAGTTCTTCACCTGGGGCCTCGTCGCCGGGCTGCTCTTCGCCCCCAACAGCGGCGCCGATACCCGCGAGCGACTCAAAGCCAGGATCATGCGGCGGGGCGATGCGAGCGGATAGCGGGTGGCGGGTAGGGGATGTGTTAGGGAGGCCCGCGTGGCCTCCCGGCGCCGGCGTCTCGGTGGTCACCAGCCCTGTCGGCGACGTTGGAACGCCCGCGCCGGACTGCATGGGGTCCAGCCCGGGAGGCCACGCGGGGCCTCCCCTACCCGCTCGAAAGGCTGACGCGTGATCCCGATTGGTGACGAGATCCGCGGCAAGATCCGGCCTCAGATCGTCGTCGCGCTGTTGATCCTGGCCAACATCGGCGTGTTCATCTATCAGCTCAGCCTGGCCGCTGAAGGCAGCGGCGCGCTGGACCGCTTCTTCGTCTCCTGGGGCGTCATTCCCCAGGAGATCCGCGCCATGCAGGACATCTACTCCGGCATCGACGCGCCGATCTGGGTGACCGTGTTCAGCTCGATGTTCATACACGGCGGCTGGCTGCACCTGGGCGGCAACATGCTCTTCCTGTGGGTCTTCGGTGACAACGTCGAGGACGCCATGGGTCACGTCCGCTTTCTCATCTTCTATCTCCTGGGCGGCATCGGGGCCGTCGCGCTGCAGGTCGCCATCGCGCCGGACTCGACCGTGCCAATGGTCGGCGCCAGCGGGGCCATCTCCGGCGTCATGGCCGCCTACCTGCTGCTCTTCCCCGGCGCGCGGGTGCGCGTGCTGGTGTTCCTGGGCATCTTCGTCACCATCATCGCCCTGCCCGCGCTGCTCGTCATCGGCTTCTGGATCGTGCTGCAATTCCTGGCCGGCTACGCCATGCTCGGCCCGGAAACCAGCCACTCCGGCGGCGTCGCCTACTGGGCCCACATCGGCGGCTTCCTCACCGGCGTCGTGCTCGTCTGGGTCTTCCGCGACCCCCGCGCCGTGCAGCGCCTGCGCAGGGCGCGGGGGTGAGTGAAGCGTGATGCGTCGACGATTATGTCTCGCTGGCGGCGCTCCGAACGTGTGACCTTCTTGAGATGGTATCGTGCCCCCTGCAAACAATGGGAACTGTTTCGTACGGTGTAACGCATAACGCGTACCGTGTAACGCGGGACGGACGGGTCGGGATAGCGCGATCCGAGGCGAGTGGATTTCTCGCCCTCCCCGCGTTACACGGTACACGTTACGCGTTACAAGGAGGCTGGATGTCGACACCCCAGCAGGACCCCGCCGCGCTCCAGCAAGTGCTGGCCGCGAAGAACGTGCTCATCGTCGGCGCGCATCCGGACGATCCGGACGCCTTCGCCGCCGGGGCGGTCGGGCGCTGGACGCAAGCGGGCGCGCGGGTGCGCTATCTCGTCGTCACGTCCGGCGACAAGGGCGTGCCGAACGAGGAGATCGCCGACCCGGCGCGCTTCATCGCCCAGCGCGAGACGGAGCAGCGCGCCTCGGCAGTCTACCTGGGCGCGGATGAGGTGATCTTCCTGCGCGAGCGGGATGGCGAGGTGTTCGACACGCTGGAGCTGCGCGAGCGCATCGTGCGCGAGATCCGCCGCATGAAGGCCGACCTGGTGCTGACCCACGATCCCCTTACCCGCATGTTCCGCCAGCACTCGGACCACCGCGCCGTCGGCTTCGCCACGCTGGCCGCCGTGTTCCCCTCCTGCCGCCTGGCGAGCTTCTTCCCATCCCACCTCGCCGAAGGACTGGAGCCGCACTCCGTCCATATGCTGCTGCTGGCCGGTGGGACCGAGAACAACCTGTGGATCGACATTGCCGACAGCTTCGAGCGCAAGGTCGAGGCGCTGGAGCTGCACGAGAGCCAGGCGTCCGCCTTCGTCGGTGGCGTGCGGTCCCGCATGGGCCTGCGCGCCGCCCAGATGGGCGAGCAGGCGGGCCTGGCGCTGGCCGAGGCGTTTGCGTACGTCTGGCTTGACTGAGGGATGAGGGCCGGGGGCCGAGGGGTGCGGAGAGTCGTAACGCCTAATGCGTAACGTGTAACGCGGCGGGCCGGCGGGATGCGCATCCCACATCACGATCCCTACACTCCCCTCGGCCCTATCTACGGCAACACAAAACGAACCCCGGTCCTAATGACCGGGATTCGTTGCACTCTGCCGCGACGTGGCGGGTTACGCTGCGGCTTTGTTGCCTCCGGTGGGGGCGGTAGGACCGCCAGGCGCTCCGGGTGTCATCGATGCAATCCCCTTGCCCTTGAACAGCGTTCCGAAGCTCCAGGGGGCGCCCAGGGTCGGCAGCAGGTAGCGGTCAATGCCCCAGTAGCCGGCGACCTTCCAACCGAGGACCACGAAGACTCCCAGACCGAACAGGACCGGATTGCTGCTGACCGTGCCGGCCATCAGGAAGTTGACGTTCAGCACTGTGCCGAAGAAGGCGGCCAGTCCGACGAGCGCTCCGAGAATCAGGCCCAGGCCGATCAGGGCCTCACCGATGGCAATGACGGGGGCGAACCACTCGTACCACTGGTTGTCGAGCATGTACTGGATGAAGTCGTGGTACCAGCTGTAGGTGATGCGGCTGGTCGTCGCGCCCTCAGGAACGGTCGTCGCGCCGGTCCAGTAGCCTTCCAGTGCCGAGCCGCCGTCCATCCAGGCATCGTTGCGCAGCTTGCCTTCGCCCGAGGTCAGCCACTGGCGTCCGATGAAGAAGCGCAGCGGCATCCAGAGCATCGCGAAGTAGGCGTTGCCAAGGAGCAGCTTCCAGAAAACCGGATCGTCAGTTTGCCCAGGCGTGACGTTCTTGACCGTCGCGACATCGATGCCATCGGCGGGCAACTTGCGGGCCTGCCAGACACCGGCGGCGATGATCAGCGCGAACATCAGGTAGGTAAACATCGTCGAGCCGCTGACGCTGGTGACGCCGTTCGCGTTCTCCGGCAGGAAGAAGCGGCCGTCATTCAGCCGCCACAGGCCGTCCGCGAAG
>DATKCN010000236.1:0-11128 GCA_035513175.1 Thermomicrobiales bacterium | reverse complement strand
CGACGACGACCTCCGGGCAGAACAGCGGCGCGCACATCCAGCCGCCGTCGATGCCGTGCGCGTAGGCGGCCAGCAGCATGTTCTGGACGCAGGCGCCGAGGCTCTGGATCGCCATCGTGCGCTCGGCGGCGGCCCGTTCGGAGTCCGGATAACGGTCCAGGTCCTCGGTGTAGAGCGAGACGAGAACCAGCGCGGGCGCTTCCAGCAGGCGACGGCGCGAGCCTGCCAGCCGTCCCTCGATAACCTCCGGAGGGTCGTTGTCCATCTCGAGGTTGCGCCGCCAGGTCTCGCCCATGGCGCTCGCCAGGCGTTCCTTCGTCTCCGCGCGGGTCAGCACGGCGAAGCGCCACGGCTGCGAGCCGTGCGGCGAGGGAGCCCAGCAGCCGGCCTCGATCACCCGCTCGATGATCTCGTCCGCCACCGGGTCGCTTCTGAAGCGGCGCACCGAGCGGCGGCCCCTGATGACGTCGCCAAAGTCGGCCAGCGACGGCTGGGGCAGCGGGGCGCGGGGGGCTTGATCAGGCGGGTCTCGGTTAACAGGCACAGTGCTTGCCTCTGCTTTATTCGGCTTCACCTGGCAGATGACCGGAGCGCGGGGCGCCGTAGGGGCGCATGGCAATGCGCCCGGCCCGGACCACGCGCCCGTCGATCGGCAGCGGCATGTCCGACCGCTCGAGTTGGCCCGGCGGGGTTGGGTATCCAGCAGGGCGCATTGCCATGCGCCCCTACGATCGCTCCGCTGGCTTCCGCACCCAATCGTACAACCAACGATCTGGCCGCATCAGTCAGGCAGGTAGTCGTTGCTGTAAACCTCGCTCAAGTCGATCTCGGCGGTGACGAAACCGTATTCCTCGAAGAACGCCAGCATCGACTCCCAGCTTGCCGGCTCGCTTTCCCCCGGCGCGCCGGTCGGCTCCCACATCGGCAGGGTGGCGTCCAGCACCGCGCGGGCGTCGGCCAGGTTCTCCTCCGTCGTCAACGTCGGAACGTAGTCGCGCGCGATCTCGACCGCCTCATCCGGGTTGTCGATCGCATACTGCGCGCCCCGCAACGTCGCGGCGACGATAGCTTCGATCGTGTCGCGATCGTCGGACAACGTCTCCTCCAGCGCGACCAGCCCGTTCGACACGAGTGGCTGAACGTCGGAGACGGGGAAGACGCGCACCTCCATGCCAGCCTTGGAGATCTGAATCGGCTCGTTGTTGACGTAACCCATCACCGCGTCGACGTGCCCGGCCAGCAGCGCGGAAGCCTGCGTGAAGCCAACGCTCTCGACGGTGATGTCGGCCTCCGTCAACCCGGCGCTGTCCAGCAGCGCCAGCAACCCGATGTAGTTCGCGCCGTATGCGCCGGGGATGCCAACCGTGTGTCCCCGCAGGCCCGCGATCGACATGATATCGGAGTCCGCCGGGACGATCAGCCCGACCGGGTACTGAGTGTAAATCTCAGCGACGTAGACGAGCGGCACGTCGTTGCCGCGCGCCTGCAGCACCTCGTCGCCGCCGGCCATCATCATCGTCTCCTGTCCAGCCACGAGCGCCGCGAACAGGTCTGCGCCAACCCCGTGGTGGTTGAGGCTGACGTTGACGCCCGCTTCCTCGTAGAACCCCTTGGCGTCGGCGATGTAGTACGGCGCGAACTGAATGTTCGGCACGAAACTCAGCCCGATCGTCACGTCGGTCAGCTCGCCGTCACCGTCGCCGCCACAGGCCGCCAGCGGCAGCGCCAGCAGCAGCGCGACAATGCCCGTCAGAATTCGTCCTCGTCTCCGCATGTTCTCCCCCTCTTTCTTCCAACCCCGGATCATCTGTACAGATAGGACACACGACGCTCCACCACCCAGGCGATGCCGTACATGCACGCCGCCAGCAGCATCAGGGTGAAGATCGTCGCGAACACCAGCGGTGTGTCGAAGTTGCCGCGCGCGACGGTGAGCAGGCCCCCAAGCCCCCGGTCGCCCAGCACGAACTCGCCGACTACCGCGCCGGTGATCGACAGCGTCAACGAGGAGCGCAGGCCGGTCCTGAGGGCCGGTCCTGCCAGCGGGACCTCGAAGTGGATCAGCAGCGGCCACCACGACGCGCCGTCGATGCGGGCCGCCTCCAGAATGTCGCGGTCGAGCAGACGGATGCCCAGCGCGGTGTTGACGACCATCGGGAAGAAGACGATCAGCGCGCACAGCACGGCGATCGGCTTGATGCCGTAGCCCATCCACAACACCAGCAGCGGCGCCAGGGCGACGGCGGGCATCGCCTGGCTGGCCGCCAGGTACGGCTCCATCGTGCGGGCGAACAGGCGGCTGCGCGCGATGCCGTAGCCCATCGGCAGCGCGAACAGTGACCCGAGCGCGAACCCCGCCATGCTCTCGATCAGCGTGACGCGCGTGTAGCGCCAGAGCACGCCATTGGTGAGCGCGCTCCAGAGGGACTCGGCCACGGCGGCGGGCGCAGGCAGCAGGTACGGGGCGACCATATCGGTCGCCGTGGCGATCTGCCAGGCAGCCAGCGCGATCAGACCCACCACGAGCGACGGCAGGTAGCCCAGCCGCCGCGCGCGTGACCGGCGTGGGCCGCGCCCGACCACGACCCGCCCCGTCTGCGGCTCCACCTGGACCGGTGACCGCGCCTCGGCGTCGTGCTGTTGATCGAGCGCCCGGGGCGACGACATCAACAACCCTCCGTCCCGGCGCCATGGGCAAGCGGGCGAGATGGCCTGACACACTCCTGGGCCGTCGTTGTTAACTCGACACGGATGCCGCCATTCCCGCCACCACGATCCGGCATGCGCAGTGGCTCGCCCAGCCCGCGGTCCACAAGCCGTCCGTCCGGATACAGGACCGACCCAGCCGGAATGGACGCGCGCCATCCTCGTGGCAGCCGGTCTTGTGCCGGCCCGCGGCCCACTGGCCGCACTCCCGGATACCGGACCGATTCCACACGTGATGACAGCCCCGGACACTCACCCGGCCTATGACAGCGCGCGCCGACGTCAAGGACGCCAACTGGCGTTGTTAAGGTTTGGCGTCCTTGACGACGCCATGAAAAACATGCGGACACAGCACACGCGTCTGCATCGTGTCCGGTCCAGCGGTGCGGCCGGCGGGCCGAGTCCCACGCAAGGCCGGCCCCTACAAAGCTCGGGCGGCGTCCGCGTGCCTGCGGCGGGCTGGCATCCAGGCGGGCGGCCAGCGGGCCGCGGGCCGGGCAAGCCACGGCCCCTACGGGGATTGGCGTCCGTTCGGGCGTCGCGATCGATGCGGCATCGACGCATGCGGCCATGGGCTGATGATCTCGCTGAGCTGCCTGTTGCATGACTCCCGCCTCGCGCTGGGCAAAACAAAAACCCCGACGGCATAAGCCTTCGGGGCGAAGTAGCCTCAGGCGGGCGCCCTGCGGCGACGGAGTGACCGATGCGCGCATCGCCACGACGTCGATCAGGAGCCTGGACTACCGCGAGCCTTCTTTCATCCGGACTATACCGTCGGCCCCGGAGTTTCACCGGATCATGCGAGACGTTGTGTCTCGCTCGCGGGCTGTACCGCCGATCGGGAATTGGAGCCTGCGCCCCGCACCCTGCCCCGAAGGACCTCGCTCGTATTGGCGTCAGTATACGCGATTACGCTGGCGTTGTTGCAACCCGTCCTCTCGATCGCGTGTATCGTTCTCTGCATCGCGCGCTGTTGGAGCGACATGGACAGGACAGACCCGTGAACACTGACCGCACCGTCGAAGCGCTGGTGGAAATCCCTCGTGGCAGCCGGAACAAGTACGAGATCGACGAGGAAACGGGCCGCCTGCGGCTCGACCGCGTGCTGTTCTCCTCCGTGCATTACCCGACCGACTACGGCTTCATCCCGCACACCCTCTCGCCCGACGGGGACCATCTCGACATCCTGATCATCATCAACGAGCCGACCTTTCCCGGCTGTCTGGTCGAGGCTCGGCCAATCGGCGGGCTGGACATGACCGACGAGAAGGGCAGCGACTTCAAAGTGCTGGCCGTGCCGACCGGCGATCCGCGCTACGGGCACGTCATGCGGCTGGAAGACCTCTCGCCGCACTGGCTGAAGGAGATCGAGACCTTCTTCGCCACCTACAAGCTGCTGGAGCCGAAAGACAGCGAGGTGCTGGGATGGCACTCGGTCGACGAGGCCTGGCAAACGATCGAGCTGGCGCGGGATGCCTACCGGCAGCAGGCAGGAAACCATTGAGTCAGATTAACTAGTGGACGACCACAAGTAACGTGTGATCATCCATCGAATTCGGGTGACTACACACGTCAGTCCAGCCAAGCGGCAGCTCGTGCAGCAGCAGGCGCAGCCTCGGTAACTGGGCAATCCGCGCCGAAGTACGCGCGCCATTCACACAGCGGCGAGGGATTCGGCTCCCAGGCAGTCCCTGTCAGCATTGCCCGGACGCAGCGCTGCCCGCGTGGAGCGCCGGTCACGCGTCCCGCGGAACGGCGGTCGCGGGGCCGCGGGACCGCTGCTCGATGCGTTCGATGATCGCGCGCAGGATGTCCAGGTTCATTTCGCTCCAGCCCGTCGGCGGCAGGCGTTCCAGCTGCACGACCCCGGCGCGGGCAGTCGCGGCGCTGGCGTCATAGTTCCCTTCCGCGAACTCGACTGCCGCTCTGCCCGGCAGGGCCGCAAAGTCACGTCTCCGGCGCGGCAGCTGCTCATAGCAGTGGCGCGCCGTGATCGGATCGTTGCGATGCCATGCCAGGAACAGCGCTCGATCGCGCAGCAGGATGACCCGGACGTTCCGCCATTCAGGCCGCAGCGTCGCGCACGCCATGTCGAGATAGCGTTGTGCCGCGTCGATGTCCCCTGTGTCGAGCGCGTATGAGTACGCGAAGTGATAGGCGCTGACGTCATCCCAGGCGCCGCGCATCGGCGCGTCGAGATGGCGCACGATGTCCCGGTCCCAGTCCCGTGGCCGTTGCTCGTTGGCTGACGCAAATGCCAGGCAGTAGACCGCCGCCAGCCGATCGGCATGCGGCCCACCACGCCTGAGCGTTCGGCGCGTGTCTAGCATGGTCAGGAATCCCTGCCCGCGGTTCACCGCAAAGAATGCCGTGACAACCCACAAAGGAATCATCGAAACCGCGTTGAAGCTGCCGGTCACCGTGATCGTCAGCACCGTCACTGCCATCAGCAGCAGGTGAACCCCGCAACCGAGCAGCCCGTAGTCGACGAAGCGCGGCATCGCACGCCGAAGCTCGGCGAACGTGTGGACTTCGCATGCAACCGACTCCGAGAGCCAGAACCAGCGCAGGCTCCACGTGACGCGCATCCCGTTCTCTTCGCGCCTGATGACGAGAGCCGGCGCGCTCAACCGCGTCCAGCGCAGTCCGGATAGCGACATCCCGGCAGCCTGGCCGAGGGCCGTCAGCGGGATGAAGCGCAAGAGCAGCAGCGCGGCCAGCGCGGCCAGCGCCGTGGAATGCGACGCGGTTCGTTCGGCCGGCGCGAGCAGGAGAAAGCCGGCGGCTATGATCGCCCCGGCGCAGAAGCCGACGACCCACTGCCCCATGACGCGCACCGGCGAACGCCGCGACGGCGGGAAGGGAAGAACCCTGGCTGGCGCGCCCGCGCTCCAGCCGGCGACGCCAGTGGGCCGCGCTCCGTCGAGTGCTGTCGTCTCCTGCATGTAGCCCCCCGAGCGAAAATGGCGATCCAGCGCCGTGGACAACGCGTCGTGGCGTTGCCGTTCGATTCAGGCGGCGTGCTACAACCATGGCGCGGCGTATTGGCGGTCGCCATGGGAGATTGGTCGTGATGCGTACGGGCGTCGCGGGGTCAGAAGCGGATGGTGAGCGCGCTCGCGGTAGCCTCCACGGCGCTGACGCCGGTGGAAATGTCAACCGGCACGTCGTGGCTGGCCAGCAGGACCGGCAGGTTGATGTCGATCGAGCGGGCGCCGGACTTCCGCAGGCCGTCGACACGCTCGACGGCTCCGAGCACGAAGTCGAGCAGCCAGCCGGCCGGCAGGCGGCCAACGTCGACCCGCTCGATGTTGACTCGCAGGTCGCCGTTCCCGGCGGGTTCCAGCCCGAGCCTGAGCCTCACCTTCTGATCCAGCAAGCCACGCTTGACGCGTAACGCCAGATCCGCCCCGCCATCCGTAAGCGCGCAGCTGACGAAGCGCAGCTTGACCCGCGGCACGACGATGTCGCCGCCCAGAAAGTGCGTCACGATCTTGACGAAGCCGTCGTTGGGCATCGTCACGTCGCCGCCGTGAATGACGGGGCGGATGCCCTTGCCGGCGCCCGACGGCTCGAGGCTCAGTCGCAAGCCATTGACTTCCAGATCGCCGGGCATCTCCACGTCAGCTCCCTGCCACTACGCGCGGCGCCTGCCGTCCCCGTCGCAATCGCCGCGCCCAACCGTAGCTGATGGCGATTCCGCCCACGATCAGCAGCATGCCGGCCAACCCGCTGACGCCGAGGTATTCCCCGAGCACCAGCCAGCCCAGGACGACGCCGACGACCGGGGTGATGTAGGTCACCAGCGAGGTGCGGGTGGCTCCGATGCCACCGATCAGCCGGTAGAAGAGGATATATGACAGCCCCGTCCCGGCGACGCCGAGGATGATCCAGGCTGCCGCGTTCAGAATGGTCAGATTCGCGGGCCGCACCCAGCCGCCGTAGAGGGCAAGCGGCGCGGTGATCAGGAACCCGAGCAGGAGTTGGAAGGTCACGTTTTGCAACGGCTCGCCGCGCACGAAGCGGCGCGCGTAGGCGTAGCCGAAGCCGTAGCAGGCGCTCGAGCCGAGCAACGCCAGCTCGCCGAGGCTGGCGTCATCCCGCACGTTGACCAGCGAGTTCCCGGTCAGCAGCGCGACACCGGCGAAACCCAGCGCGATGCCGATAACGCGCTCGCGGGTGAAGCGGTCGATCGAGAAGACGATGACCGCGAACAGCAGGGTGAAGAAGGGTGTCGTCGCGTTCAGAACCGCGGCGATGGCGGAGGTCGCGTATTGCTGGCTCCAGGCGATGAGCATGAACGGCACGGCGTTGGAGATCACTGCCATGACCAGCAGGTGCAGCCACATGATCCCGAATCGCGGCAGCCTGCCGCCCCGCGCCAGCAGCACGACGCCGAGCGTGCCCACGCCCAACGCGAAGCGCACGGCGATCATCGCCGACGGGCTGGCGACATCCACCAGCACCTTGACGAACAGGTAGGCCGAACCCCACATCAGGCCCAGCATCAGCAGCCAGGCGAGATGGCGCAGCTCGACCGCCTGCTCGGCAGGCTGTTGCGAGGCCCGCGGAGTGGTGGGATCAGTCCTGATCATCAGCGCTGGGTCCGCATGGATGTCGAGGTCGCAGGCAGTCGCATCACGGGCCCAGTGTAGCGGGAAACGACATCAGACGCGCCGCCCATTGACAATCAGGGCGCGCGCACGTATCATGGCGCGGCATTGAATGAGCGTTCATTCAGATGAACCGCGAGTCATCAGGCGGAGCGTTGCATGACCAGGGTAACGCCGGAGCACACCGATGCCCGGCTGCGTGAAATCGAGCGAGCCGCCTTCACCGTCTTCGCCCGGCTGGGGAGCGAGAAGGCCACCATGGCCGAGATCGCCCGCGAGGCCGGGCTGAGCGCCGGGGCGCTCTACCTCTATTACCCCAGCAAGGCCGACCTGTTGCGGGCCGTTTGCGTCGACAAGTCGACAGACGTGCAGGCCGTGTTCGAGACGGCCGCCGCCGCTGGCGGGACGCCGCTGGAGACGCTGGAGCGGATCGCGGAGCTGTTCGCCGAGATGTTCGACTCTGAGGGCTACGAGGATCAGGTGATCGTCGGCTTCGAGGCCGCCATCGCCGCCGCGCGCGATCCGGAGCAGTTCGGCGACGTGTTATGCGACAACGCCGACGCCCTTGCCGGCGCGTTGCGGGAACTGGTGGTCGCCGCACAGCGCGCGGGCGAGATCGATGCGGGCATCGACGCCGAGCGGCTGGCGACGGTGTTACACGCCGTTGGGCTCGGCTTACGGGAATTGCGACTGATACGGCGTGGGGCCGTGGACGCGCGCGGCGCGTTCGGCGTTGTGCTGGAGATGCTGCGGAGGATGGCGCCGGGGGCAGCGCAGCCCGACCGGCCAGGAGAATAGGGAAGCGCCGCCATGCAACCATTCGGACTGACCGGCCGTCTGGCCGCGCTGAGCGCGCGCCATCCCTGGAGGGTGATCGGCGCGTGGGTGGCGCTGATCGTCATCGCCATGGCGATCACGGCTGGCTTCCCGGCCAGCCTCTCGACCGAGTTCGCGCTCACCAACGAGCCGGAGCACGTGCGCGCCGACAAGCTGATCCGGGAACGCATGCGGGGCGAGACGCCACCCTCCCCGCACGAGTACGTGATCGTGCAGTCAAACGCGGGGCTGACCGTCGACGCGCCCGAATTCCAGTCGTACCTGGCCGCCTTCGTGGCCGACCTGTCCATCCAGGACAACGTCGCCGCCGTCGAGTCGCATCTCACGCACGACAACCAGCGGCTGGTGTCGGACGACCGCACGGCGACGATCGTGCCCGTCTTCTTTGAAAGGCTCGGCCAGGACGCGCACCCCTTCCTCGACTACATCGACGGGCGCGACGGACAGCACGGCTTCACCGTCGTCACCGGCGGGCTGGAGAGCATCGACATCGTCTTCATCGAGACCTCCGAGTCGGACCTGCTGACCGGCGAGTCGATCGGCGTCTCGGTGGCGCTGCTGGTGCTGGTGCTGGTGTTCGGCACGCTGGTTGCGGCCGGCATCCCGCTGGCGCTGGCGATCCTGGCCATCACCGTTTCGATCGGCATCACGATGCTGGTCGGGCACGTCTTCGACCTGTCGATCTTCGTCATCAACATGATGATCATGATCGGGCTGGCGGTCGGCATCGACTACACGCTGTTCATCGTTGGGCGCTACCGCGAGGAGCGGGCGAAGGGGCTGGACAACATCGCCGCCATCGTGCGCACCGGCGACACCGCCAGCAAGGCGGTGCTGTTCAGCGGCCTGACCGTCGTCGCGGCGCTGCTCGGCATGCTGATCGTGCCGTCGTCCCTCTTCAAGAGCCTCGGCGCCGGCGCCATCTTCGTCGTCATCGTGGCCGTCTCGGCGACACTGACCCTCTTGCCGGCCGCCTTCAGCCTGATCGGCCTCGGCATCGACCGGGGGCGCGGGCGCTCGTTGATGGCGACGCTTGCGGTCGCGCTGCTGGTGTTCGCCGCGCTGTTCAACGCCATCGAGGCGCCGGTGTTCTTCATCTACGCCTACATCGCGCTAGCCGTCGTCTCGCTCGTGCTGGCGGCGCTGGGGATCGACCCATTCCACCGCGTCGGCGCGAGCAAGCGCGCCAGCTTCTGGGAGCGGCTGACCATCTTCGTCATGCGCCGTCCGGCCGCCATCGTCGCGCTCACCGTCACGCTGCTGGTGGGCGTCTCCGCCTTCTACTTCACCATCGACCTCGGCGAGTCGGGCGTCAGCACCCTGCCCAGTGAGACGACCGTCCACCGCGCCTTCACGCTGCTGGACGAGAAGTTCTCCGCGATCTCGCTGGAGGCGCCGAACACAATCGTCGTCGACGCTGCGAACGTCAACGACCCGGACGTACAGGCCGGTATCGCGCGCCTGACCGGCAGCCTTCACGCCGATCCCGACTTCGCGGGCGCCACCACGACGGTGAACCGGGCCGGCACGCTGGCGGTGATCGACGCGCCGATGTCGCACGACGTGCGGTCCAGCGCGTCGGTAAACGCGCTCAACAGGCTGCGGGACGACTATATCCCAACCGCGTTCGACGGGGTGGAGGCGGAGGCGCTCGTCACCGGCCCGACAGCCTTCTCGGTCGACTTCATGGACATGGTGAACCTCTACACGCCGATCGTGTTCGCCTTCGTGCTGGGCATGAGCTTCCTGCTGCTGATGCTGGCCTTCCGCTCGATTGTCGTGCCGCTGAAGTCGGTGCTGATGAACCTGCTGTCGGTGGGCGCGTCCTACGGCCTGCTGGTGCTGGTCTTCCAGCATGGCATTGGCAACCAGATCTTCGGCTTCCAGCGGGTCGAGCGCATCGACGCGTGGGTGCCGCTGATGATGTTCTCGATCCTGTTCGGCCTCTCGATGGACTACCACGTCTTCCTCCTCAGCCGCATCCGCGAGCACTACGACCTGACGCGCCGCAACAGCGAGTCGGTCGCGCACGGCCTGCGCACCACCGGCAGCATGATCACCGGCGCGGCCCTGATCATGGTGGCGGTGTTCGGCGGCTTCGCCATGGGCGAGCTTTCGATGTTCCAGCAGATGGGCTTCGGCCTGGCAGTCGCCGTCATCCTGGACGCCACCATCGTGCGCTCGGTGCTCGTGCCAGCCACCATGCAGCTGCTCGGCGACCGCAACTGGTACCTTCCGAAGTGGCTCGAATGGCTGCCGAAGGTCAGCGTCGAGGGCGTGCCGGAGGCGGAGATTCAGGCACAGGAGCGCGAGTCGGGTGTTGTGCTGGAAGGGGCGACGGCGGACTGAGGCGAGCGGTGAGCGGTGAGCGGTGAGGAGGATGCTACCACCTGTCGCCCTACTTCCAAGTGCCGCGAGCGGCGAGACGGAATCTTGCATGTGAATTGCCCTTATTGTACAGTTAACCTGTACATTTACCTGCAAGGAGCCGATCATGGCCACAGCAAGCTACACAGAGGCCCGCGCTCGCTTCGCGGAGCTGATGGACCAGGTCATCGAGGACCGTGAGACGGTGATCATTACCAGACGCGGGCATGATTCGGTGGCGCTGATTGCTGCCGATGAGCTGGAGTCGCTGATCGAGACCGTGCACCTGTTGCGGTCGCGGACGAACGCCGAGCGCCTCATGACGTCGCTGGCGCAAGCGAAGAGCCAGACAGGAGACCCGACCAGCCTCGCCGCGCTGCAGGCGGAGTTGGGCCTTGGCGACGAATAGCGGTCCACTGAAGCACCGCGCTTGCGTGCTCGACGACCACTTCCGCGAGGACCTCGCGTACTGGGTTGAGACGGATCGCAAGACCGCCGTCCGCGTGATGAAGCTTATGGAAGCCGTCCTGCGCGATCCCTTCGACGGCATCGGCAAGCCGGAACGGCTCCGGCGCCTCGACCCGGACACGTGGTCACGGCGGATT
>DATKCN010000235.1:0-5761 GCA_035513175.1 Thermomicrobiales bacterium | reverse complement strand
GTGAGCAGTTGCATCGCACCGGAACTCTCGCCGCAGAAGCTCGCGCGCTCGATGCCCAGCGCCTGGCACAAGGCGATGACATCGCGCGCGAATTGGCGATGGTTCATGGCCGCCAAGCCAGCGGGATTGTTCGTGCGCCCGTGCAGGCGCATGTCCGGGGCGACCAGTCGGTAGTGGGCACCAAAGACCTGCAGTTGCGGCGCCCACGAGGCGCTGGTTCCGGTGAACCCGTGCAACAGGACGAGCGGCGGGCCGCTGGGCAGTCCATGCTCCTCGTAGTACATCGTCAGACCATTTACCGTCGCGTAGGGCATGGTTCTCCTCCTCAAAGGGTCGTCATGGTACGGCCTTGCCAGACCAACTGCAAATATGTGAGAAGCATCATGTGGCGAGGTCTCCGCAGGACCTCCCGTCCCAGTGTCTTCAGCCGGTCTGCCTCGTCGACGATCAGCAGCTCGACATGAGCTGGCTCGGCCAGCCAGTCGCATTCCTGGTCGGGATGGAGCGTGTCCTCGGCCAGGCGACGACATCGCGGTAGCAGATGTGGCGGACGAAAGGCAAGCAGGACGTCTCCGAATAAGGCGATCAGACCGAGGAGCTCGGCACGCTCATCGCGGCTGCGGCGCGCGGTGCCTCGAGGATGCCGGGCACCACCTCTGGCGCGAGCGGTGGGGCAAGCAGATAGCCTTGCGCCCAGTCGCAGCCGAGTGCCCGCAGCCGCTCGTACTGCCATGCCGTCTCCACACCCTCGGCAATGACGCACAGACCCATCGCGTGGGCCAGCCCGATGATGGCTGCGACAATCATCTCGTCGTCGGCACTCTCGCCGAGGCCTGCAATGAAGGCGCGGTCGATCTTGAGGCACGCCACCGGCAGGCGCTTGAGCTGTGCCAGCGAGGAGTAGCCGGTGCCAAAGTCATCGATCGCCAGCCGGACGCCGTGCGCTCGGAGGTTCGCCAGCGTGCGCGTCGAGGCCGCTGAGTCGTCCATCGCGGTGCTCTCGGTGATCTCGAGGACGAGCGCGTGGGCTGGCAGGCCGGTTTCACTGATGGCCGAGACGACATCATCGTACAGCGTTGGGTGCCGGAACTGGCGCGCCGACAGGTTAACCGCGATCACCAACTCGGGGTGCTGAGCGCGCCAGCGCTGCGCCGTCCAGCAGGCGTGCCGCAGCACCCAGTGACCGAGGGGAATGATCAGCCCGGAATCCTCGGCCACCGGAACGAACTCGGCCGGCGAGATGAGACCGCGGATGGGATGCTGCCAGCGGACCAGCGCCTCGAAGCCCACGATCTCGCCGCTGTCGAGGGCCACCTGCGGCTGGTAGACCAGCCGCAACTCGCCCCGTTGAATGGCGCGCCGCAGGTCGTGCTCGAGATCGAGCCGCTGCGTCACCACCGCACGCATCGTTGGGTCGAAGAGGGCGTAGCGATCCTTGCCGTCGTGCTTGGCCCGGGACAGGGCTGTGTCCGCGTCGCGGAGCAGATCCTCGGCCAGCTGGGGGCCAGCCGCACCGACGGCGATGCCGATGCTGGTCGTCACGTGCCAGTCGCGCTCCGCCAGCACCACCGGCTCCTGGAGCGCGCGCAGCAACCGCTCAGCGATCCGCATCACATCGCTGACCGCCCGTACATCGTCGAGCAGCACGACAAACTCGTCGCCGAGCCGCGTGACCAGCGTGCCGGCGCGCAGCACCGCCTCGAACCGGCGTGCAACGGCCATCAACAGCTCGTCCCCGACGGCATGGACTTGTGACTGGTTGATCAGCCTGAAGTTGTCCAGATCGCAGAGCACGACCGCGACGCGCGCCCCCCGCTGTGAGGCTTGCGCGACTGCATCGTCATGTCGATCCAGTAGCACGGTGCGGCTGGGCAAGCTGGTGAGAGCGTCGTCGCGCCCGTCGCGCTCCAGCCGCGTGGCCAACTCGGGCTGCGCGGTGATGGTGCTAGGCGTAAGTTCAACTGGCGCCTGGAGCGGCGCTTCCCATCGTTGCAGTGCTGCTGCCTGGGCAGCGCATGTCGACCTGTCCGCGCGGATGGCCATGAGCGCGCTTATCTCCCGAAGCGTCAACCAGGTTCGCGATCTGGCTGCTCGATGGCGCGAGCCTCACTGAATGCAGCTGGCTCGCACAGCTTCTCACAGCGACCAAGGCTGTGGCACCAGTGATGTCGCGCGTGGGCACCGCAAAACGCCTTGCGGGCATCGTCGTATTGAGTGGCGAGTATGGGGCATGGTCAAGACGGTCACTATCCCCCGGTGGTCCTGACTACCGCCTGGCCGGGCCTCGCGGCAGCGCGGCTGAAACGCTGCGTGGGTGGCTGCGCAGCCGACGCCAAACAACGCTGAAGAAACCCCGCCACATAGCGGTGAAAGTCACATCAACCGCTGACGCCAGCTCGTGGTGCACCGTCGTCTAACCCCCATTAGACGACGGTCGCCAGCCTGCCGGGTGCCGAACACCGGGGGCCAGCCTACCAACGTTGCTGGATCCCGATGCTTGACGCCGGTATGCAGTGCGGACATCATGCCCGCGACGAGCGACCCATGCTGCGAAGGCCGGTGCTATGACCACGCTCCCACTCTCCGACCATCCACTGCCACACCCGCGCCTCCCGATCTCACGCACGCCCCTGATCGGCCGGGATGCGGAGGTCGCCGCAGTGGGCGCCTTGCTGGCGCGCGACGACATCCCGCTCGTCACGCTGACGGGCCCGGGAGGGGTCGGCAAAACACGGCTCGCGCTGGCGGTAGCCCGGAAGCATGCTGACCAATGGCCAGATGGCGCCTGGTTCGTCTCGCTGGCGGCGCTGCATGACCCGAGTCTGGTTGCGTCGTCGATCGCCCAAGCGTTCGGCCTCAGCGACTATGGTGGGCGACCAGTGGAGCAGACCCTGACGGCGCATCTCAGCGCGAAAAGGCTGCTGCTCGTCATCGACAACTTCGAGCACGTCCTCGCTGCCGCGCCACTGGCAGCGGAGCTGCTCGACACCTGCCACGACGTCACCGTCCTGATAACCAGCCGCACGCCGCTGCAGCTCTACGCCGAGCATGTGTATCCCGTGCCGTCCTTGACGCTGGTGGATCCCCATCACTTGCCACCTGTCGAACATCTCGGACAGATCCCGGCACTCCAGCTGTTTGTCGAGCGCGCTCAGGCTGCCACGCCCGGTTTCACCCTGACGCCGGGGAACGCCGCTATCGCCGCCTCGATCTGCAACCGGCTGGACGGGCTGCCGCTGGCGATCGAATTGGCGGCCGCGCGCCTGAACGTGCTGTCCCTCGGCGAGCTTGAGCGGCGGCTGGACCAGCAGCTGTCGGTGTTGACCGGTGGAGCGCGCGATCAACCGGCCCGGCTCCAGACGATGCGCAGCACCATTGCCTGGAGTATCGATCTGCTGGACGAGCCGCAGCAGCAGGCGTTTCGGCAGCTCTCGGTATTCACCGGCGGCTGGACGCTGGAGGCGGCGAGCGCCATCGTGGCCCATGACATCGATGTACTGGAGGCGCTGACAACGTTGGTTACCGGCAGTCTCGTGCAGCGCAGCGAACAGCCGAATGGAGTGTCGCGCTTCAGCATGCTGGAGCCGATCCGTCAGTTCTCGGGCGAGTTGCTGGACGGACACACCGAGGCAGAGGTCGTCCAGGAGCGGCACGCGATGTACTTCCTGCGGTTTGCCGCTGAGGCTGCCCCACGGCTGACCGGCCGCGACGCTGCCGCGTGGTCTGACCAGCTCGAGCGCGAGCACGACAACCTGCGTGGCGCGCTACGCTGGTGCGCCCAGGCAGGGGAAATCGCAACCGGTCTCGATGTGGTCGGGCGCCTGGGAGACTTCTGGTTCATGCGGGGGTTTGTGGTCGAGGGGATCGCGCAGGCAACGGCATTGCTCGACCTGCCAGGCGCTGAGGAAGCGAGCGTCTCGCGCGCGCGAGCACTGGCGACGCGCGCCATGTTGTCCCTCTGGCATGGCAGTTACCGCAGCGCCATTGCCGACGGCGAGGAGGCGCTGGCGATCTGCGCCAGTCGGTCCGACCAAGCGGTGGAGCCGGCTGTCTGCATCACGCTCGGAATCGCCTACAACACTATTTCCTATCCTGAGGAATCTGGACTTGAGGATATGCGGGTCATGAACGCGCGGGCACTGGCCGTCGCTCGCGAGGTCGGCGATGCACAGGCGATGGCGCGCGCGCTGACCAATCTGGCGTACTTGGCAGCGTATGACGGTGATGAGGCGCGCGCCATGTCCCTGTTTGATGAGAGCATCGCGATCTCGCGCGCTTCCGGCGATGACGAAACGCTCGCACTCGCCTTATGGGCCCAGGCGTACAATATGTGGAGAACAATCGGTCTGCAGCAGGCGTCGCGTCTGGCGCGCGAGAGCCTGACGCTCTATCGCGGACTCGGCGCGCAGTGGGGCATGCAGGCATGTCTGGATCAGCTCGCGGCGTTCGCGCTCGAGGCAGCCCATCCCGAGCGCGCGCTGAAGCTCTACGCGAGCGCCGCGCTCCTGCGCCAGACGCACGGAATCGTGCATGAGCCTATCGTCGAGGCAATTTACGAGCGTCAACTGGACCGCGCGCGCACCCTGCTTGGCGCCGCGCGGGCCGAGGCGGTCTGGGCCGCGCAGCGCAATGTGCCAATCGAGCAGGTCATCGACGGGGCGCTCGCGGACGAGCAGGTTGGGCAGCCGCCGCGCGGGATCCCGCCAGCCGACCGCCCCGGCGGGCTCACCCCGCGCGAATTGGATGTGGTACGCCTCATCGCCCAGGGGTTGTCGGACCGCGAGATCGGCGACCGACTGTTCATCAGTCACTACACCGTCATGCGCCACGTCACCGGCATCTTGGGGAAGCTCGGCGTCACCTCGCGCACCGCCGCCGCTGCCTGGGCCGTGCGCCACGACCTGGGCTGATGCTGCTGTCCCGGTATGGCTGAGATCAACCAATTCGCGGCGTCTCCCAGAACTGGTTGAGCCCTGCGATGTGGCGGCTGCCTGCAACGCGCATGCTGTGTCCGTGGTCGTCGGAGGTGCCGGCGACACGAGAAGAGCAGCAGCAGACGCGAGCAGGAGGCACACCATGCAGCAGACATTCGGCTTCAAGCAGTTCGTGGTCAATCATGTGGCGGCAACCGCGCTGGCGGCCAGCGTGCTGGTCAGCGGCGCGCTGGGCGTGGCTGCGCTGGGCGTAACCGGCAACCTGCCCTGGACCGTCGGCGGGAACGGACCGAGCGTCGCGGCCCAGGCCCAGGCGGCCGCGGCGCAGACGGCGCGGGTGGCGCAGGCGCAGCGATTCTGGGAACACAAGGAGCAGCAGCTCGCCGCGCTGAGTCCGGGCGAGGCGGAGCTCATCGTCCCGAACGCCAACCACCTCAACGAACCGTTCCAGCCCTAGCGATAACAGCCTGGGTACGGAGACGACGACACCCACCCGAGTGACCCGGGTGGGTGTCACGTGCGTGCAGCCGCGGCGCCACGGGATGAGCATCAGGTCATCCCGAGTTGAGGATCGTGCTGAGCCTACCGTCGTCTAACCTCCATTAGACGGCAGTCGGAGCCGGTTTCGGGCTTGTTTGTGCCGGCTAACCGCCTACTGTTGGGGTGGTTAGACGACGTGCTTAAGCGGTCTCACAGACGACGGTATGTGCGACACGAGGACGGTTGTTGGGGATCTGGTTCGTTGCCTCGGGCTGGCGCGGTTTTCCAGGTGCTCCGCGTCTCAGGAGATCGGTCCGTGGCTGCGTTTTGAGACACTCGGCTGAGCA
>DATKCN010000234.1:0-6368 GCA_035513175.1 Thermomicrobiales bacterium | reverse complement strand
CCCGCACGCGCAACATGTCTGGCGCCGAGCGCAGCAAGCGCAGGCCCAGCTCACCACAGGCGCCGGCCGCGAACGCCGCGAGGATCAGCCAGGCGGGATGTGGCGCGAGCGTTTCATAGCAGACGAAGATCATAAGCGTCGCGTTCATGCCAACGATGAAGGTGACGCCCCCGGTCGGCAGCGTCCATCGCCGCGTGACCAGCAGCAACGCCCCAACCAGCAGCGCGCCATGCAGCAGCATGCCGCCGATCTCCAGTCCGGGGTTCACCCGTCCATGCTCGGCGTGATAGTTGACTGCCGCGCCGGAGAGCCCGAGCGGATTGATGAACTGCGTCATGTACGTCAACGCCGTCAGCGTCAAGGTTGCGGACAGCAGGGGTGGGCCAGCCCGCGGCCACCCATCGAGCGTCCAGTGCCGGCGCTGCCCCGCTGCGCGCAGCGGTCCCGCCAGTATCAGCACGACCCCGAGCGCCAGCCCCAGATGCGTGGGACTCAGTAGCGCCTCGACATTCGACTCGATCCCGAACAGCTCGTGCCAGATCAGATCGCCGATCCCCGCCGCGAGGAAGATGCCGATGCCCGCGACCGACGGCAGGTAGCCGGCCGGCAGGGCCTGAGTCCAGCGGACGCCTCGGCTGATGTTGCGGGCGAACGCGGTCAGTGTGAACGAGCCGACGGCGACGAGACCCGTGTACATGACGATGTGCCATGGCGTAAAAAACGTGTCCAGACCGGGCCGGGTGTTGTGCGCCCAGCCATCGAGCAGGGTTCCGCCGGCGAGCCAGACAATCAGGCCGGTCATCAGCCAATCGAACCGGAGGGATTCCCGCTGGCTGGACCAATGAGCGTCACCGGACGAGATCGCGGCAGCTGGAGGCTTAGACGTTGTTACTGACTGCATGCGACGACTCCTTCGGGCTGCGACCATCGCGGGTTCGTGTCGCGCCTTCTGAACTCCGGACCCGCCGATCACGAGCGCTAATCGAGAGTTCCGGACAGACTACCAGTTGGGAAGCGTCTCGATAACATCACCATCTTGATTATGTAATACTTTCCGCACGTCAAGTAATGTTACAGATAACGGACAGTCTGATCTTGGGCGGACCAGCCCCAGAAACAGTTGTCGACCGTGGCAGCCTACGAGAGGAAGAGTAAGCATGTTAGTTCGTCTCGTCGCGTGCGTCGTTACACTCGTGCTGCTCGCGAGCACGGGCGGCCAAGCCACGGCAGCCCCATCAAATCCTCAGGGATCATCAGGGATTGTCGCAGGCGAGATCCTGGTCAAGCTGCGGCCGGGCACGCCCGGGCAGACCATCGCCGATATCCACCGCAAGCTGGGCGGGACGGTCAAGGACGTCATTCCTGGCATCGAGGTGCAGGTCGTCCGCGTGCCGGCCGGTCAGGAAGCGGCGCGGGCGGCGGCCTACGAGCGGAATCCCAACGTCGAGTTTGCCGAGCCGAACGGCATCTACCAGGCCACCGGCGCCCCGGACGACCCACGGGTCGGCGAGCAGTGGGCGTACGAGAACACCGGGCAGACCGGCGGCACGCCGGATGCCGACATCGACGCGTTCGAGGCCTGGGACGTGACCGGCGGCAACGAATCCATCGCGATAGCCATCCTCGACACCGGAATCGACCACGGCCACGTCGACTTCCAGTACGGCGGCGTCGACAACAACGAGTTCAGCAAGATCCAGAAGTGGGTGAACTTCACCAACAGCCCGACGGTAGAGGATGTACACGGGCACGGCACCCACGTCGCCGGCAGCGTTGCGGCGGCCACCAACAACGGAATCGGCGTGGCCGGCGTCTGCCCAAACTGCGTGCTCTATAACGTCAAGGTTCTCGGCGACAGCGGCGGCGGCTCGTGGGACGGGATCGCCAAGGGCATCAACTGGTCCGCCGACAACGGCGCGAAGGTCATCAACATGAGCCTGGGTGGGGCGAGCGGCTCCCGCACGGTCCAGCGAGCGGTCGATTACGCCTGGAGCAAGGGCGTGGTCATCGTCGCCGCGGCCGGCAATCAGGGCTCGTCGTCGCCCCATTACCCCGCGTACTACGCCAAGGTCATTGCCGTCGCGGCGACCAATCACAACGATCAGAAGTCCAGCTTCTCGAACTACGGCAGCTGGGTCGACGTCGCCGCCCCGGGCGAGCTCATTCTCTCGACGACGATGGGCGACACCTACGCCAGCTGGAGCGGCACCTCGATGGCCACGCCACACGTCGCGGGCCTGGCCGGACTCGTCTGGTCCACCGGCTACGGCACGGGCAACAGCGCAGTCCGGAACCAGATCGAAGCGACCGCGGACGCCATCGCCGGAACCGGCAGCCTGTGGACACACGGCCGGATCAACGCCTGCCAGGCGGTCAGCGGCACGTGCGACGCCCCTTCGTCCGGACCGAGCGTGACGATCGCCAGCCCGTTGACCGGCGCCGAAATCGCGGATGTCAGCTCCCCACTGCCGGTCCACGTGAGCGTCACTGACATAGCTGGTTCGGCGCAGGTCGATGTCAGCATCGACGGCGGCGCATGGCAACCGGCGGCGTATAACGAGGCAACCGGCTTCTACGAGAGCGAGTGGGTGCTTGCCGACGCCAGCAACGGGCCACATACCATTCGCGCCAAGGCGACCGATGGTAGTGGAACCACGACGACGAATCCGACACTCGTGCGCATCGCGAAACCGGTGGCCCTGCCGAGCAGCTTCGAGGCCGAGGACTACCGACCCGGAGGTCAGAACGTCGGCTACTCCGATTACGAGCCGAAGAACCTCGGTGGCGCCTACTGGAACGACGGCGTCGACAAGGAATCGTGCGCGGACACCACGACGTGCTACAACGTGGGCTGGGTCACCAATGGGGAGTGGCTGGCGTACGACGCGTCCTTCGCGCAGTCGGGCAACTATGCGTTCACCTTCCGGGTGTCGTCGCCGCACAGCAACGCCACCATTCGTGTCGAGCTTCTTCAAGCTGACGGAGCCACCTTCTTCCAGTCCGACCCGATTGCCGTCCCGGAGACCGGCGGCTGGCAGAACTGGACGGACCTGACGACGAGCGCGTTCCCGATCGAAGCGGATTCCTATACCCTCAGGCTCGTCGCGGGACACTCCGGCTCCGATCCCGGCTACCTGTACAACCTCAACTTTGTGACCGTTGCTGCCGAGCTGGCGCCGGACTCGCCGCCCAGCGTGTCGATCAGTAGCCCAATCGACGGCGCCACCGTGGCAGGACCTGTCACGGTGACAGCAGAGGCCACCGACGACGACGGTGTCAGCAAGGTCGAGTTCTTCGTCGATGGCGTGTCGATCGGAACGGACATCGACGGCACCGGTGGCTGGTCGATAAGCTGGGACACGACCCAGGTGATCGATGGCACACACTCGCTGACGGCCACGGCTACCGACACGGCGGAGCAGCCCACGACGAGCGCTCCCGTGAGCGTGACGGTCGACAACGTGAACGATTCGCCGACCGCGAAGTTCAGCGTCAGTTGCGATGGGCTGAACTGCGACTTCGACGCCACCAGCTCGACCGACCCGGACGGCGTGATTGAGAGCTATGACTGGGAGTTCGGAGATAACGCGGCCGGCTCTGGCGTCATCTCCAGCCATACCTACGCGGAAGCGGGAGCCTACATCGTCACGCTGACCGTAACCGACAACAAGGGCGCGACCGGCGCCAGCAGCCAGGAAGTCACCGTCAGCACGCTGGCGGCGACGATGCACGTCGCCGATCTCGACGGTTCGAGCGCGAACGCCGGCTCCTCCTGGGCTGCCACCGTGACGATCACCGTGCATGACGCGAATCACGCGCCGATCGCCGGAGCGCGCGTGACGGGCACATGGAACGGCTCCAGCACAGTCGTTGAGTGCACGACAGGCGACGACGGCACGTGCAGCTTGACCAGCCCGAGCGTGCCGAAGCGGACCGGGAGCCTGACGTTCACCGTGGACAACGTGAGTCACGCATCGTTCAGCTACGACGCCGGAGACAATCACGACCCAGACGGCGACAGCAACGGGACGAGCATCACGATCGCGAAGCCATAACCTCGGACGATTTGTGCCGCCAGCATGCGTTACTCAGCAGCTGCGATCTGTCGAGAACGCATGCCGGAGGCTGCCCCGGCGCCTCGGTATTCATCGACGCCGGGCGCGTCCTGCCCGATCCTCCAGCGCCGGGCACGGCAACCAGGCGGATTCCGCCGCTGTCTCTTCCGCGACACACTCTCCAATGACGCTCATGGGCGCCTGGCATACGCGCAGGGCCGAGTAATGTGCCTGGTTTTCGATTGCCGCGCGCACACGCCGATGCCGCGTCCGGATGGACGCGGCATCGGCGGGGTGAGAGATGAGAGCGTCCTGATCGCCCGTCGTCCAGGCAACGCAGGTTGCGCCGGGCGGTCTACATCGATGGCCTTCCGCCTCCCGGCCGCGGCTCGCTGCTGAATGCCAGCGAGCTCGACGCCAAGGGTGCGCTGGAATCCAGAGGCTCCGGCGCCAGCTGCGCCGTGAGCTGATCGATTCTCGGAACGCAGACCCAATCATCATTGAACCTGAAGCAGTTTCCATCCGGCCGTGCCGCCTCACCGGCAGATTCAACCCGGCCATCCTGAGCCGCTGCCTGTGCCACGGATGGAAGCGATCCGGCGCCCAGCGCAATCGCTCCAACCCCTCCAAAGACCAGAGCAAGGACCACAACCGTCAGCAGGAGCGGGTATCGAAGTCGTAAGCGGAACATACGGTGCTTTCCTTCCGGGATCGCGTCAACTATCAACTGACCCGAGAGTAGCGCCCCGACCATAGATCACGCAGCAACGCGAGATACAGTCGAGGTGTATCGTCGAACACGCCCGTGCGGCGCCCGCGCGGGTCATCCCGCGCGTCGATGGCAGACGTAGATCATGCGGGGGCTCATGCCGTCCAGCGGTCGTCGGTCCCAGTCGCCATACGCGTCCCGGATGGCGAGGCCGTTATAGTGCAGCAGCGCCTCCATCTCCCGTGGGTAGACGAACCGCAGCACCGCCCGCTCGGTGTGTACCTGCTCGCGTCCGTCCGCCTGCCAGCGCCGGTGGATGACGTATTCCACTGTCTGCTGCAGCGCGTCATGACGCTGCTGGGTCGAGACGGCAACGGTCTGCCCGCGCTCGTTCTCATACTTTCGCCAGGCAGTCTCCGCCGACCAGTCCCCGGCCAGCGCCTCGGGCGTCAGCAGCTCGGACGGCCGGGGAAAGCGCGTCTCGAACGCGAACAGCCCGCCCGGCGAGAGATGGCGCCGGACGCTGCCCAGCAGCCCCTCCTGATCGGCGCGCGTCCGAAACTCCTGGAAGGCGTTGCCGGTCAGCGTGATCAGCCGGAACTGCTCGCCCAGATCGAGCGTGCGGCAATCAGCATGTAGCCAGCGGATTGGCAGCGACCCGGCCTTGCTCCGGCCGTGATCGAGCATCTCCTGCGAGAGGTCGACCCCGGTTGCCTCAAGTCCTGACTCGGCCAGCGGGATCGTTAGGAACCCCGTGCCGCAGGCCAGGTCCAGCGCCGGGCCGCCGGTCTCCCGAGCGAGGTCCAGGTAGAAGGGCAGCGCTGGACCACTGAGGCCATTCTCCCGATCGTACTCCTCGGCGCCGGTGTATTCGATGTACTCGGAAAAGCGCGTCTCGTCCGTTGACACCCGTGTCTCCTTCCTCATCCCCTGCTTTTCATGGTACTTGCGGCCTGTATTCCGAAACAGGCGCGCGGGATCTGACATCTATTGTCGATTTCAGCCCGCCTCAAGCGACTACATGTCAGAGGCGCCCAGCGGTTACGATGTGGGCCGCAACGTGAGTTTCAACCGCGCGGGAGAGAAAGCGAGGAGGTCACGATGCCAAAGTCGATTGCCCCATGCCTGTGGTTCGACGGCAACGCGGAGGAAGCCGTCAACTTCTACATGTCCATCTTCAAGGACTCCAGGGTCCTCCACGTCGACCGCTACAGCGACGTTGCCCCGGACCCCGACGCCCCGGTCGTCTTCATCGAGTTCCAGATCAACGGGCAGACCTTCCAGGCCATCAACGGCGGGCCGGAGTTCCAGTTCTCCGAGGCCATCTCGTTCGCCATCGACTGCCACGATCAGGCAGAGCTGGATTACTACTGGAACGCGCTGACCCACGGCGGCGAGCCGGTGCAATGCGGCTGGCTCAAGGACAAGTACGGGGTGTCATGGCAGGTCGTGCCGACCGCGCTGTACGACATGCTGCGCTCCCCCGACCGCGAGCGCGCCGGGCAGGCGATGCGCCAGATGCTGCAGATGGTCAAGCTCGACATCGCCGAGCTGCAAGCCGCCTACGATCAATAGCCACCAAGCTGTGTGGAACATCGCTCGCG
>DATKCN010000233.1:0-2514 GCA_035513175.1 Thermomicrobiales bacterium | reverse complement strand
GCGGTCTGCGCCGCGCGCTCCCGTATTTCAGTGCGATCACCGGGATGCACGAACCGGCGTGTTGTGATCGCATCACGCCCGAGCCGCTGCGCGAGGTCCGGCGTCAGGGAGACGGCGTACCATACGGTGCCTACCGGCTTGTCCTCTGAGCCGCCGGCGGGGCCGGCGATGCCCGTGATCGCGATGGCGACATCGGTGTCGGCTGAGGTACGCGCGCCGACCGCCATCTCGCGGGCGCATCGTTCACTCACGGCTCCGTGCATTGCGAGCGTCTCTGCGGTGACACCGAGGAACTCGCGCTTCGCACTGTTGTGATACGTCACGAACCCCGCGATCAGGAAGTCTGACGCGCCGGGCTCATTGCTCAGGCGCGTGGAGACCAGGCCGCCGGTACAGCTTTCGGCGAGCGCGAGCGTGAGTCCATCCGCGCGCAGCAGCCTCCCGACGATGACGGCGAGGTCCGTGTCATCGTCGGCATATACATCGCTGGCCAGGCGCTGTCTCAGGCGACCCAGTGCGCGCTCGAACAGCGGGCCCGGATCGGCGACATCGCCCGCGCACGTCAGACGCAGATCCACGCTCGCTGCCTGCGGCAGGAACGCGAGCAGCAGCGGTGCCAGCTCCTGCGCAATGTCATCGATGCGCTCTGCGAGCAACGCCTCACTGACGCCGGCGGTACGCAGCAGGCGCGATTCGACGCGTCCCGCGCTGCGCATGCGCCCGCGCAGCAGTGGCACGACGTGCGCTTCCATCAGACCGCGCATCTCCGATGGGACGCCCGGCATGAGGATGGTGAGACCGAGCGATTCATCGTCGATCGCGATGCCCGGCGCGGTGCCGGTCGCGTTGTGCAGCAGCACTGCGCCCTCCGGCAGCAGTGCCTGCACATGATTGATCTCCGGCATCGGGATCCCGCGTTTCGCGTAGCGCTCCCGGAGGACGTTCAGCCACCCTTCATCGACGTGCTGCGAGCGGCCGTACAGAGCCGCGACTGCGTCGCGGGTCAGATCGTCTCGCGTCGGTCCCAGTCCGCCGGTGCACAGCACGACGCGCGAACGGCGAAGTGCGGCATCGAGCCCGTCCCGTATCGCTGCCTCATCATCTCCAACCGTCGTCTTGCGTACGATCCGGATTCCTTCGTCGGCCAGTCGCTTCGCGATCCACGGGGTGTTCGTGTCGACGGTTTCGCCCAGGAGCAGTTCGTTACCGATGGCGAGGATTTCCACGAATCCGGGAGTGGGGGCGTGTGCGTGCACTGCGCCCGGCTACAGAGTCGTCATCAGTTTGCGCCACTGCCACAGGTAGACGGCCAGGCTGAAGACGGTCAGGACCACGGCGATGATCAGGGACGTTATGAACACGAAGCCATGGAACCAGGTCCAGTACGTCCACGACTGCATGCCGTACCAGCCCTGATTGATGGCGGCGCTGTTGATGGCGAGCCAGGCCAGGGCGGTACCGACGAACAGGTTCTGGAACACCGCCTTCAGCTTGCCGCTTCTGCCGGCGGGAATGACGACCCCGCGGCTGGCGGCAACGGAGCGGATGATCGTGATGAGCAGCTCGCGGCCGAAGATGACGATGATGATCCAGAGCGGCATCTCGCCGATGGCGACGAGCTGGCCATGAGGGTCGCCGGCGCGGTGGGACAGGATATAGAACGGCAGGAACGTCATGACGAGCAGGAGCTTGTCGGCGATGGGGTCGACGAGCTTGCCGAAGTCGGAGATCCAGCCGTACTTGCGGGCGAGGTGCCCATCCCAGAGGTCGGAGAAGGCGGCGATCAGGAACAGTATGAATGCGGCGAGTCGTGCCGTGAACGTCGGCACGAACGCAAGGAATCCCACGACGGGCGCGAGTGCTATCCGCGCGACCGTGATCACATTGGGGATGGCGCTGCGTTCAAACGCCATACGCGGATCAGCTGAGGGATTTCAGGACGAGCTTGCTGACGGTCTTGAGCGTATCGAAAACGCCCGAACCATCGACCGCGACCGCCTCGGTCTCGGGCAGCCCCATCGGATTGAGCTGACGGCGCAGCTCATCGACAGGTACGGCATTCGGCATATCACGCTTGTTCCACTGGAGCACAATGGGCAGCTGATACGGGTCGTAGCCGTAGTCGGACAGGTTCTCGTACAGATTCTCGAGCGCAGCGATGTTGGCGTCCATGCGCTCGGCCTGTGAATCGGCGACGAACACGAGGCCGTCGACGCCCTTGAGAATCAGACGGCGCGACGCGTTGTAGTAGACCTGGCCGGGGACCGTGTAGAGATGGAATCGGGTCTTGAAGCCGCGTATCGCACCGAGGTCGACCGGAAGGAAGTCGAAGAAGAGCGTGCGCTCCTGTTCCGTGGCGAGCGAAATCAGCTTGCCGCGCGTTTCCGGACTGACCTTGTTGTAGACATACTCGAGATTCGTAGTCTTGCCGCCGAGCCCGGGCCCGTAGTAGACGAGCTTGCAGTTGATCTCCCGGCTTGCGTAGTTGATCATCGACATCGTTCGTCTCTACTC
>DATKCN010000232.1:0-24184 GCA_035513175.1 Thermomicrobiales bacterium | reverse complement strand
GACCGCAGCTGCTGGCCATCCGCCGACCCTTCCAGTTCCGCTCACCCCGCTGATCGGCCGGGACCGCGAGGTTGCCGCGGTCGCCGACCTGGCGCGGCAGGGGGCGCGGCTGCGGACGTTGACCGGAACCGGTGGCGCTGGCAAGACCCGCCTGGCGATCCAGATCGCGGCGGATCTCGCCGCGAGCGCCCGCGCCGGTGTCGTGTATGTCCCACTGGCGTCGATCCGCGATCCCGCCCTCGTTCCCGAGGCGCTGGCCCGCGTGCTCGGCGTGCGCGAGACGCCCGGGCACCCCATCCTGTCCGGCGTCAGCAACGCGCTCCGCGATCGTCAAACGCTCCTGGTGCTGGACAACTTCGAGCAGGTGATCGACTCGGCGCCGGTCGTGAGCGAGCTTCTGGGCTCCTGTCCTCAACTGTCGGTGCTGGTGACGAGCCGGGAGCCGCTGCGCATCCAGGGCGAGCAGGAGTTCCAGGTCACGCCGCTGGCCATCCCCGATCTTACGCAAGCGGTAGCGACCGCTGACCTGGCGCGCGTTCCGGCCGTTGCGCTCTTACTCCAGCGCGCTCGCGCTGTGCAGCACGACTTCACGCTCACTCCGCAGAACGCGCGCGTGATCGCGGACCTCTGCGTCCGGCTCGACGGCCTGCCGCTCGCCATTGAGCTCGCCGCCGCGCGGCTTTCAACGCTCACCCCAGCGACGCTACTGGCGCGTCTCTCTCATCGGCTGCAGGTGCTCACTGGAGGACGGCGTGACGCCCCCGAACGCCAGCGCACACTCCGCAACACGATCGCGTGGAGCTACGACTTGCTGTCGTCCCAGGAGCAGGCGCTCTTCCGGCGGCTGTCGGTGTTCGCCGGCGGTTTCACTCTGGCCGCCGCCGAGGCCGTTGCTGATCCGGACACGGCGCGGGACGCCGACGTGCTTGATGGGCTGACCGCGCTGGTGGAGAAGAGCCTGATTATCCGGCGCGAGCAGCCTGCCGGCGAGCCCCGCTACGCCATGCTGGAGACGATCCGTGAGTTTGGGCTTGAGCAGGTCAGCGAGCGTCAGGAGACCGACTCGTTGGCTCAGCTGCACCTGGCCTGGGTCCTGGAGCTCGTCGAACGGGCAGCAGAAGGGCTGTACGGGCAGGATCAGCGCGACTGGCTCGCACGTCTCGACGCCGAGATTGACAACGCTCATGCCGCCCTTGCAGCCGCGCGCAATCTCGAGGAGGGCGAGGCGCTTCTGCGTGTGGCGGTCGCTCTACGGCACTACTGGCTCACGCGCGGCCTGCTATCGGAGGGTCAACGATGGGTAACATCGGGCCTGGCGCTCGCGGGAAATGCTCCGCCGTCGCTGCGGGCTGACGCATGGACGATGCTCGGGGGCTTCGCCTACTCGTTTCACGACTACTCACTCGCGGTGGAGTCGTTGGATCGCGCCGTTGCGCTGCATACAGAGACTGGGAATTCAGCCGGCCTGGCGTGGGCGCTCTCCACGCAAGCGTGGACGGCGATCTACCAGGGCGAGTACGTGGACGCAGCAGCACTGTTCGAGCAAGCCGTTTCACTCGCACGATCATCGGACGATCGCCACCGCCTGGCAACCGTGCTGGCGGGGCAGTCCATCGCCGTGGCGTGCGCCATGGACTACGCCCGGGCGACATCGATCGCCGAGGAGAGCCTGGCGCTGTATCGCGCCGTTGGCGTGCAGACCGGCGTGGCGCAGATTCTGGGATACCTCGGGTATTTCGCGCTCTGGCAGGGACATATCGAGCAAGCGCAGGAGTGGGCCGACGCCTGCCATTCCCTGTCTGGTGAGCTCGATTCGATCAAGCTCGCGTTCGCCCAGGAGCTGTTGGGATACGTGCAGGTCGAGCGTGGCAACTACGCCGAGGCGGGCGTCCAGTTCCGCGCCGCTCTGGAGCGAGAGGGGCGGGACCCATACGCGATGACGATTGCCGAGTGCCTGGAGGGATTGGCCGCCGCCGCGGCAGGGCTTGGAGATCTGAACCGTGGCGCAACGCTGCTCGGAGCAGCAGAAGCCGTGCGCGCACAATTCCGCACACCGGTTCCGCCACCCCGTCAGGAGCGCTACGACCGAACGCTCGCGCGGGTGCGCGCGGGAAGCGACGCGGACGCGCTGGCCGGCGCCTGGGCGCGCGGACGAGCATTGCCACTTTCTGAAGCCATCAGCTACGGGCTCGAACCCGACACCGCTTTCTCCGGCGACCCGGCGACGACGCGGTCGACGCGGGATGCCACGGTCGCGCTCTCGCCGCGCGAGCTGGACGTGCTGCGGCTGGTCGCCACCGGCTTGACCGACACACAGGTCGCCGAGCGCCTGTTCCTCAGCCGACGCACCGTCAGCTCGCATCTCACGTCCATCTATGCCAAGCTCAGCGTCCCGTCCCGAGCGGCCGCGGCGACCTATGCGCTCCACCACAAGCTCATCGAATTGCCACCCTCGTGAAATGAGTTCGTGACCGTGACAACGACGCGCTACACCATCGCCTGCGCCGACGGGGACGAGGGCTATCGCGACCTGATCGGTCAGGAGATGCTCGACAGCCTCGACGCGGAGGGCGTGCGCGTCAACTGGCATAACGGCACGCCCGGCGACGACGACGAGTGGCTGCGGCGCGTCGGCGACGCGGAAGGGCTGCTCCTGCTCTGGTCGCTGCCGGACCGCGTGCTGCGCGAGAGTCCGAATCTGAAAGCGGTGTCGTGGGTCGGAAGCGGCGTGCACACGTTCGTGAACGTGCCGCTCGCCAGCGCGCTCGGCATCCGTGTCTGCAACACGCCGGGCTATGGCAACGACGCGGTCGCGGAGCACACGCTCGGCCTCATCCTGGCGCTGGCGCGTGGCACGGTGGCGCTCGACGCCGAGATCCGCCGGGGCGACTGGCCACGTGACGATGTGCGCGGCGTCGAGCTGGCTGGCAAGACCCTCGGCGTCGTGGGACTCGGCGGCATCGGCACGCGGGTCGCCCAGCTCGGCGGGCTGCTGGGCATGCGCGTGCTCGCCTGGACACGCGAGCCGACGCCGGAGCGTCTCGCGCTCGCGAGAGCGACATACGCCTCCCTCGAGGACCTGTTCGCGGCTTCCGACATCGTGTCGCTGCATCTCGCCCCGGCGCCGGAAGCCACCGGCATCGTGTCCGCCTCGCTGCTGAGGCGCATGCAGCCGGGAGCGTTTCTGATTAACACGGCGCGGGCGGAGCTGGTCGATGGGGACGCGTTGCTCAACGCGCTGAGGGAACGCCGCATCGGCGGGGCCGCGCTGGACGTCTTTTCCTCCGAGCCGTTGCCGCCGGACAACCCGTGGCGCGCCCTGCCGAACGTGATTCTGACACCCCACATCGGCTTCCGGACTCCGGAAGCATCGGGGCGCTCGGTGCGCATGGCCGTCGACAACCTGGCTCGGATGTTTCAGGGCGAGCCTCGGCACGTCGTCAACCTCAATGAGCTCATCCGACCACGTCAGTGATCGCTCACCGCCCAGCGCGTCCGCAATGGATTCGTGTCCGGCTGGCCGACCCGTTCCCAAACCGTGTGCAGGCAGCGCTCGATTCGAAACTCGAACAGGATGTCCCCGTCGTGAATGGCGTGAGCCGCCGCCGATTGAACGCGGGCGCGCTGGTCAGCGTCGTCAACGCGCGCCACGAAGCCCGTGATAACGAACTCCTCGTCGTCGGGGCCCAGCGACGCGTGCAGCGCGAAACGGCCGTCGCGCGTCAGGTCGTGGCGCTTCGGCGACGCATGGCTCACGAACACGTATAGCCCGTCGCCGGCGAAGATCGGGACGACCGGATGAAGCCGGGGCGATCCATCCCGGCGCACGGTCGCGAGGAACGCGATGCCCGTCGCGTGCATCAGTCTGTGTCCGGCAGCCGCCAGCGGCCGCGCGCTCGATTCGAACGATCCCCACGCTGTTGACACGGGCACTCCTCACGCTGCCGGGGCCGTGTGTCTGGCCTGCGAGTCCGTGTGCCGCTGGCAATCGCCCGCGTGCGATCGTCAGGGTATAGTCCAATCCGCTGCCGCTGTCCACCGGCGCGTGGATCGAGCGTCGAGGGAAGGGAAACGACACGTCACGTCGAGATCGCCACCGCATCCACCCTCGCAGCGGGCGGCGTCGATGAACGCGACCCCGGTAGCGCCCGCGCCGCCGCGCAGCTCGATGTTCATCGGGCTGCGCCTGTATCCAGCATTCCGGTTGCTCTGGCTCGGCACGGTGCTTACGTTCCTCGGCCAGTGGATGAAGAACATCGCGCTCGGCTGGCACATGCTTGTGCTGACCGACTCGCCGTTCATGGTCGGGATGATCGCCTTTGCGTCCGGCATTCCGTTTCTGATCGTCGCGCTGCCGGCCGGGGCGCTGGTCGACCGCGCCGACGAGCGCAAGGTGCTGCTCTTTTCGCAATGGTCGTCGATGCTCGTCGCAGCCGTGCTGGCGGTGATGATCATGTTCGACCTGGCGCGCCCTTGGCACCTGCTGATCGCGGCCGGTCTGTCCGGCACGATCATGGCCCTCAATCAGACGGTGCGGCAGACCCTCGTCCCGGCCCTGGTGAATCGCGAACACATGGCCAACGCCGTCGCGCTGAACTCTGCCGGCAGCAACGCGATGCGCATCATCGGGCCGTCCGTCGCGGGCGTAGTGATCGCCACGCTCGGCGTGGCGGCCTGCTTTTTCATCCAGGCGGGAGCATTGCTGGCCGCGTTGCTGGTCAGCGTGCGCATCAAGCCGTTGGCGTCCAAGCTCAGTGGCGTCGCGACCGGAGGACTGCTCGACGGCTGGCGCGAGGTCCGCAAGCGCCCTGCGCTGGGTTCGCTGATCGTCCTCACGGCCATACCCTCGGTGCTCGTCTACCCATACATGCAGCTGATGCCGGTCTTTGCCCGCGACGTGTTCGACATCGGGCCACGCGGGCTGGGCCTGCTGATGGCGGCCAGCGGTCTCGGCGCGTTGCTCGGCGCGCTGGCGGCCGCCACGATGGATCGCGTCCAACGCAAGGGGCTGGCGGTCATGGCCCTGACCGTCGTCTACTGCGCCGCGTTGGCCGGATTCGCGGCCAGCCCGCTCCCGATCCTGGCGATGCTGGGGCTGTTCCTGGCCGGCGTCACCGGCTCGATCTTCGGCTCCCTCACCAGCGCCCTCATGCTATTGCTGACCGACGCCAGGGTGCGGGGCCGCGTGATGGCGATCTACATGCTCACCAACGGCTTCACCCCCTTCGGCGCGATCGCGCTTGGCGCGTTGGCCCAGCAGTACGGCGCGCCGTGGGCTGTCTCCATCTCCTGTCTCATCGCCACGGCCCTGACGGCGGTCGCAGCGCTGCGAATGCACTCGCTGCGATCCGCCTGACGCGACGCGCATGGTGCTATCCTGCACGCGAGGGAGAATCAGCCGGCACGTTGATGAGGAGCACACATGACAGCCACCGAACGCGGACACTACTTCCCAGCCGCTGGCGACTCGTGGGAGCGCCAGCGCCCCGAGGACGCCGGGTTCGATCCGGACGCATTGCAGGCAGCGGTTAATTTCGCGCTTGCCAACGAGACCACCAAAGGCCATTACGACCGCGTCGACCTCAGCCTGCCGCAGAACGACGTTGTCGGGCCACTGAAGGACAAGGGGCCAATGCATGGGCTGATCCTGCGCAATGGGCGCATTGTGACAGACTGGGGAAACACAGCCCAGATTGACATGACCTACAGCGTCGCCAAGAGCTATCTCTCGACGATGGCAGGGCTGGCGCTCGATGACGGGCTGATCCGCGACGTTGACGACCTCGTCCGTGAGTACGTGCCTACCGAGCACTTCCAGGGCGACCACAACGGCCAGATCACCTGGCGCATGCTGTTGCAGCAGACGAGCGAGTGGGTCGGGAAGTTGTTTGACAAGAACGACACCGCCGACCGCAGGAAGGGCGTAGACCGCGAGATTCAAACGCCCGGCACGCTCTACGAGTACAACGACGTGCGGGTGAACCTGCTGGGATTCGCGCTGCTACACGTATGGCGCCGCCCGCTGCCCGAGGTCCTCAAGGAACGCGTCATGGACCCCATCGGCGGGAGTGACACGTGGCAATGGCACGGCTACAGCACTTCATACGTCGACATCGACGGCAAGCGCATGCAGTCGGTCAGCGGAGGCAGCCACTTCGGCGGGGGCATCTGGATTAACAGCCTCGATCACGCGCGCTTCGGCCATCTGTTCCTCGCCGGTGGCAACTGGAACGGCCGGCAGCTCATCTCCGAAAAGTGGATTGCGGAAGCTACCACGCCCAGCGCCTGCGAACCGACCTACGGCTACATGTGGTGGCTGAATCCGAGGCGGGCGTTGTACCCGAGTTGCCCGGAAAACTGCTTCGCGGCCCACGGCGCGGGCGGCAACTACATCTGGATCTCGCCGGACCACGGCCTGGTCGTCGTCGTCCGCTGGCTCGAAGGCGAGCATCGCGACGCGTTCTTCGGCAAGGTGCTTGCTGCGCTGCGCTGAGGAACCCCTCCCCAGCCCCACCCCAACCCCTCCCCGGCGCGGAGAGGGGTTGGGGTGGGGTTCCCTACCGCTCCACTACGATCTGCCCTGCCTTCATCACCATCCTGAGGTTGCGCAGCGCGCCGATGTCGTCCAGCGCGTTGCCACGCACGGCCAGCACGTCGGCGCGGCGGCCCGGCTGGAGCACGCCGAAGTCATCGGAGCCGATCGCCTCGGCGGCGCGTCCGGTGGCAGTCACGATCGCGTCAGCCGACGACATGCCGACATGCTCGACCAAAAGCTCCAGGTCGAGTTGGAAGTCATCGAAGCCGGTCATCATCATCCCCGCGTCGTTGCCGGACACGAACTTCACGCCGGATTCGACCAGTTTACGCATGTTGTCCAGCCGTTCGTGGCGGATCGCGGCGAACGGGTTGTCCCGCCCTTGCTCCTCCATCATGCGCCGCGCCCGCTCACCGACGCCGATCGTCGGGCAGACGTAGATGCCGGTTTCGGCCACCGCGTCGGCGACGTCCTGCTCGTACTGGATGCCGCTGCCGTGCGGGACCATGAACGAGCAGTGCTCGATCGTGCGCACCCTGGCGGCGATCGAGTTGCGGATGCCCGGCGTGCCGTGGCAGTGGGCCGCCACGTACTTGCCGATGCGCTCTGAATCCTGGACAATCGCAATCATCTGGTCCTCAGTGAACTGCGGCTCACCGGGGTTGGTGTTCGGCGTCAGCCCGCCGCCTGTCGCCATGACCTTGATGTAATCGGCGCCGTCCTTGACCTGGTGGCGCACCGCCCAGCGGGCCTCCTCGGCGGTGTCGCACTCGACGCCGAAGAAGTAGCAGTGCCCGCCCGTCGAGGTCAGCACGTCGCCGCTGGCCCACACATGCGGCGCTGTGATGATGCCCTGCGCCGACGCCTCGCGAATGGCGAAGACGATGGCGTTGAGGGTGCCGCAGTCGCGGATTGTCGTCACGCCGGAGAGCAGCGAGGCGCGCGCGTTCTCGACGGCGCGCATCATCTTGACCTCGTAGGAATCGTTCAACGCGTCGGCCAGCGTCTGTTCGCTCATGCTGCACGTCAGGTGCGTGTGCATGTTCACCAGCCCCGGCAGCAGCGTCGCGTCGCCGAAGTCGCGCGCGTTGGCGGCGGCTGAGCCGAGGTCCTCACGCCGCCCCACGTCCTTGATCCTGCCGTCCTCGACCCGCAGGAACGCGTTCTGGATCGCTTGCGCGCCGGTCCCGTCAAACAGCCTGGCTGCCAGAAACGTCGATATCGCCATTGCGCATCAACCCTTCTCCCACTACCAATTCGACCGCCGGTATAGTCGCACAGTTTTGTGACGAGGGCCGAGGGCCGGGGGATGAGGGCCGGGGGAGTGAGTGCGGGGCTCGCGTCGATCCACTCCTCGGCCCTCGGCCCTCATCCCCCGGCCCTCGCTCACCGCGTACGTTCGCCTCCAATCTGCTGTGGTATCATGTGCCTATGTGTCGACGGTTGAGTGGCGCCCTGGGATGCCTCGCGGGGACGGGGACGAGGACATTCAATGGCAGTTTCGGGCGCGCCGCGTGACGATCGAACCGCAGCGAGACTGTTCTTCGGGTTGCTGCTTGTGACGACGGCGCTGCTTCAGGCAACGTTCCTGCCGACTCTCAATCTGATGAGCGTGCTGCCCGACTTCTCGCTCGTGCTGCTGCTGCTGTGGAGCGCGACGCATGGCGTGTTCGAGGGCCTGTGCTGGGCTTTCGGCCTCGGCGTCTGGCTCGACATCGTCTCGATGGAGCTGATCGGCGCCCATTCGCTGGCGCTCATGATCGTCGCGCTCGTCGGCGGGTTGACGCGGGGCAAGCTGTTTCGCTCCGGCGCGATCCTGCCGCTGGTCACCGTCATCGTCGCTACGCTGGGCTACAACGTCGTCGTGCTGCTCATGGACTCGCTCGCCGGCAGCGGCACGGACGCTGTGAGCTTTGTCCGGCTGGCGCTGATGACGTCGCTGCTGAACGCCTTGCTGGTGCCGCTCGCATATGGAGTGATGCTCGTGTTCGACCGTTGGGCTCCGCGACGTGTTTAGGCGGCGGGGCCGCATGCAGATGGCCCAGCCGGGGGAACGGCGGCGGCGCGAGGAGCACGAGCGCGTCGACGGTGGCATCTCCCGGCGCGTGTTCGTCATGCGCGGGTTGATTGCCGGCAGCTTCGTGGCGCTGGGCGGCAAGCTGTGGAACATGCAGATCGCCGAGGGCGGCTCGTTCCAGCGCGTGGCGGAGGGGAACATCCTGCGCTTCGAGCGCATTCGCGCGCCCCGGGGCCGCATTACCGACCGCACCGGCAAACCGCTCGCCGAGAACCGGCGCGTCTGGTCGGTGCGCGTCACCGGCAGCCTCCTGCCAGCGGATCCGGACGAGCGCCAGCGCATCCTCGATCAGCTGGCGAACACGCTCCAATTGCAGCAGGTGCTCGTGCTCGACCGCTCGCGCGTTCCCGTCGGGTCGGAAGCCGCCGTGGTGAACGCCATCTCGAAGCTGATGACGGTGGACACGGCGACCCTGCTGGCGCGGCTCTCCCGTTCCGACATCATGATGCAGGCGTTGCAGCTGAACGTGTCGCAGCAGGACGCTCCGGCTCTGGAACGGCAGTTTGCTGATGTGCCGGGCGTGCACGCGGTGAACGCGCTCGACGTCGCGCTGGCCAACCACGGCGCGTCGGATCAGCCGATGCTGGTCAAGAGGGATGTCGAGCGGGAACTGGCGCTGGAGATCGCCTCCAACACGATCCACCTGCCGGGCGTCGTCGTGGATGACGACGAGTTGATCCGCCAGTACAGTGGTGGGCAGGCGTTCTCGCACATCCTCGGGTATGTCGGGCCGATCTCGGAAGCGGAGTACGACGCGGAACAGACGCCGGCCGGCACGCCGCTCTACGATCAGGACGACTACGTTGGCCGGGGCGGCGTCGAGCAGGCGCTCGAACGGCACCTGCGCGGCGCGAAAGGCGGGCGCTGGATTCAAGTCGACAACAGCGGCGTCGAGCGCCTGGAGCTGCTCGAACGCCGCCGCGAGGCGGAAAATGGGTTAAGCGCCCGCCTGACAGTCGTGCGGGAGTTTCAGCAGGTCGTGCAGGACGCATTGCAGGCGGGCATCGACTTCGCGCGCGAGGACGCCATTAGCAAGGATCGAGAGCCGCCCGGCGCGGGCGTGGCGATCGCGATCAATCCCCAGAACGGCGACATCCTCGCGATGGCGTCGTTGCCGACGTTTGACAACCAGCTGTTCGTCGACGGCATCTCCCAGGCGCAGTACGACGCTTACCTCGAAAACGAGTACAACCCGTTGCTCGATCGCGCCATCGGCGGGCTGTATCCGCCCGGCTCGACGATCAAGCCGCTGTTTGCCGCCGCCGCGTTGCAGGAGGAGCTGTTCAAGCCGGAGGACAAGGTCGAGTGTCTCGGGCATATTCGCGTGCCCTGGACGTGGGACGAGACGCAGGGCAACAACTATCTCTGCTGGGAACGTGACATCGGGCATGGCGAGGTCGACATGCTGCGCGGCATCGCGGAGTCGTGCGACATCTACTTCTACAATGTCGGCGCGCCGCGACAGCAGCCAGACGTTCCCGGCGCGGACTACGTGCACTACTACAATCCGAACGATCCGGAGCGCCACTATTTCAAGGGGCTTGGCATCGAGCAGATCGAGCGCTACCTGCGCGGCTGCTTCGGCTTTGGCACGGCGACCGGCATCGAGCTGGCTGGAGAGTCCGACGGCGTGGTCCCGAGCCCGCGCTGGCTGTTCCAGTCGGACCTACGGGAGCACTGGTCGATCGGCGACACGATCAACGTCTCGATCGGACAGGGGCACATGCTCTGCACGCCGCTGCAGATGCTCAACGGCATCGTTGCCCTTGCCAACGGCGGCAAGCTGTACCGCCCGCGCCTGATCAAGGACCTCGTGACCGAGGACGGCAGCGTCGTCCGCCAGTTCGCGCCGCACCTGATCCGCGATCTGACCCGCAAGCCGAGCGACCCCGACGTGCCCTGGCTCAAGCCCGAGCATCTGAACGTCGTGCGCGAGGGCATGTTGCGGACAATCACCGAGCCGAAAGGCACCGGCTACGGAAAGGTCGCGGTCCCGAACGTCGTCATCGCCGGCAAGAGCGGCACGGCGGAGTTTGGCAACGTCGATGAGGACGGCCGCTACACGCTCGGTCACGCCTGGTTCGCCGCCTTCGGACCGTACGATAGTCCAGAGATCGCCGTCGTCACGATGGTTGTCGGCGGCTACGAGGGCTCGACCTACGCCGGGCCGATAGCCAACCAGATTCTCAACGCCTACTTCAACGAGCCGGGCATCCGCGACGCGGCCCGTTCGACGGGATAGCCTCATGAGCAACGGACACAGCGACAGAGCTTCCGGCCGCGTTCGGCTGCGGGGAACCCGCGACGGCATCGACATCCAATTGCCCGCCCACCTGTCGTCAGACGAGCTGATCTCCCAGTTCACCGACGAGGTTGCCGCCACTCGCGATTTCCTGCGTGACGCCAGCGTTCACCTTGCGCTCGGCGAACGTGACCCGGAGCGGCGTGAGATCAATTGCCTGCTCGACGTCCTGCGTGAGCGGGGAATCGAGGCGCGGTCCATTACCGTCGCGCGCCCCGAGCATCGCGCGCTGCTGCGTGAATGGGGGCTGGCATCCGTCAGGATCGACTCTCGGGCGCCCGCGCCCCGCCGCGCTGCGGACTCCCCGCCCGACGAGCGCAGCGCCCTCTACGTGAAGCGGACGTTGCGCTCCGGCGCGTCGATCCACGGCGATGGCGATGTTGTCATCCTGGGCGACGTTAATCCCGGCGCGCAAGTCTCCGCCGCGGGCGACATCATCGTCTGGGGGGTGCTGCGTGGGACGGTACACGCGGGCTCGACCGGCGATGACACCGTCCGCATCTGCGCGCTGCGCCTGCAGCCGACGCAACTCCGCATCGGCGCCATCGTGGCGCGGCCGCCTGACGGGAAGCAGGCAGCCGCCGACGGGCCACACAGCGCATATATACAGGACGCCATGATTGTGGTGGAACCCTGGCGCGGGTTGGAGCGCCGGGGCCGTGCAGGCTAGTCGGGGTCAGGGCGAGGCTGGCGGCGGCTGCAGGATTCGGGGGAATCCGTGGTAGACACCATCGAAGCTGTCGAGGTCGATCCTCGGCAGACGAAGGCGATCGCCGGACGCGTGATTACGATCACGTCCGGGAAGGGGGGCGTCGGCAAGACCACCGCGACCGCGAACATCGGCGCTGCGCTCGCCAAGCAGGGCAAGTCGGTCGTGCTGATCGACGCCGACATCGGGTTGCGCAACCTCGACATCGTGCTCGGTCTCGAGAACCGGATCGTTTACGATCTGGTCGACGTGATCGAGGGAACCTGTCGCTTGCGGCAGGCGATGATTCGGGACAAGCGGCTGCCGAACCTGCACCTGATTCCTTCCGCACAGACGCGCGAGAAGGAAGCGGTCTCCCCGCAGCAGATGATCGCGCTGTGCAAGGAGCTGCGCGAGAGCTACGACTACGTGCTGATCGACTCCCCGGCCGGCATCGAGCACGGCTTCCGCAACTCGATCGTCGGGGCGGACGAGGTCGTCGTCATCACCAATCCGGAGGTCTCGTCGGTGCGCGACGCGGACCGCATCATCGGGCTGGTCGAGGCGGCGGAGCTGCCGATCCCGAGACTGGTCCTCAACCGGCTCGACCCGAACATGGTCAAGCGCGGGGACATGATGAGCCTGGATGACGTGACCGACATTCTGGCGATCGAGGTGCTCGGCATCGTCCCGCACGACGAGACGATCGTGATGTCGACCAACCGCGGCGAACCTGCCGCGCTGGACCCGTCGTCGCGGGCAGGTCAGGGCTTTCGCAACATCGCCCTGCGCCTGACCGGACATGACGTGCCATTGATGGCACTGGAGGCGGACGGCAACGCCTTGCAGCGCATGCTGCGGGCGTTCGGCATCGGCGGGCCGGCGCAGCGCGCCGCCGCGCCAGCTCGATAAGGGGCGGCCACGTGAACTGGATCGATACCTTGCTGGGCCGCAAGCCGGCCGCATCGTCAAGCGCCTCGGTAGCCAAGCAACGGCTGGTCGAGGTGCTCGTGCAGGATCACGTCAAGCTCACGCCGGACGTGATGGACGCCATCCGGCGCGACATCAGCGCCGTGCTGTCGCGTCACCTCGATGTCGATGTCGACGCGCTGCAGATCAGTGTGACCCGCTCGGGTCGAGGAGACAACCTGGTTGCCAATGTCCCAGTCAGACGCACCGCGACCTCACGTTGACGGCATCTCGGGGACAACCCCGGCGGCTTTCGCGCCGCCGGGGCCGATCCACCACATCGGGATCGTCGTCGAGGACATCGCAGCCGCCGTGGCCGCCTACCGGGCGCTGGGCTTCGCGGGTGGCGAGGTCACCCGCGTTGCCGAGCAGAACGTCGACATCGCCGCGCTGCGGGCCGGCGAGAGCTGGATCGAGATCCTCGCGCCGGTCGAGCGAGACTCGCCAATCGGGTCATACCTCCAGAAGCGTGGCCCGGGCTTTCACCACATCGCCTACCTGGTCGACGACCTGGCCGGCACGTTGCGCGCGCTGGACGCGGACGGCGTCGAGCTGATCGACCGGGCGCCACGCGTTGGGCTGCACGGCTGGCTGGTCGCGTTCGTCCACCCGCGCGCCTGCGCGGGCGTCCTCAGCGAGCTGGTAGAGCGCGATAGCGTCGCCGGTCACCAGCGCCCGGCGTGAATTCGCGTTGCCCCGCGCGGCGCCAGGAGGCCGCCCGCGGACGCCTGCGTCCCCTTCAAGCGGCCCATAACGATTGACATGGCAATCGACGTGCTGTACGATCGGAGTGTACGTACAGTACCGCTCGACTGTTGGAGGCGGGCACAGCTATTTCGATTGGTCGGGCAGAGGCGCTCGCTTGTGGGAACTCTCAAGATACTTGTCGTCGAAGACGAGCCAATAATCCGCGATCTCATCGTCGATTTTCTGACCGGCGAGGGCTTCGAGCCGATCGCCGTCGCGGACGGCGGCCAAGCCGTCGCGCTGGCGACGCAGGAACGCCCGGACCTCATCCTGCTCGACATGATGCTGCCCGCGGTCGACGGCGCGTCCGTCCTGCGGCTGCTGCGCGACAACCCGCGCACCCGCTCGATCCGTGTCATCGCCATGTCCGCCGACGAGCGGCAGCTGCGCGTCGCGAGGTCGCTCAAGGTCAGCGAGGTGCTCCCCAAGCCGTTCAACCTGCTCGACCTGCTCGACCTGATTGCCGCGCCGGCCGTCAGCCCGGCCGAGTCCCGCTGACCGCGGCTGCTCCCCGCCCCTGCCTCTGCCGTTGCCGTAAGATTCGACCAGACGCGATCCGTCCACCTGCTTGATTGGATGCTCTGGTATGAAGGTGACATTGCGGTTTTTCGCCATCGTGCGCGAGCGCATCGGGGAGTCCGAGCGCGTGATCGAGCTGCCGTCAGGCAGTAATGTCGCTGACGCGCTCGCTTGGGTAGGCGCCGAGTTCGCGGACATCGCGCCACTGTTTCGAACATCGATGGTCATGCGCAATCAGGAGTACGTCGACGCTGGCGAGCCGCTGGCAGACGGTGACGAGATCGCGTTCATCCCGCCCGTGTCCGGCGGCGCCGGACATTACCGCGTGACGGACGAGCAGCTCGACGCGGCGCAGGTCACGCGGCATGTCGAACGGCGCGATGCCGGGGCGGTCGTGACGTTCGTCGGCACGGTGCGCGACAACGCGCGCGGCCGCGCCGTGCTGTGGCTCGATTATGAGGCCTACGCCGAAGCGGCGGAGAAGATGCTGGCGCGGATCGGCGACGAGATGCGGGAGCGCTGGCCGGTGCTGGCGGTCGCCATCGAGCACCGCACCGGCCAGCTCTATCCGGGGGAGGCCAGCGTCGTCATCGCCGTCTCGTCCGCTCACCGGGACGCCGTCTTCGCCTCCGCCGCCTACGCGATCGAGCGCATCAAGCAGATCGTGCCGGTCTGGAAGAAGGAAGCTTACGCCGACGGGGAGACGTGGATCGGCAGCGAGGCTGCCTATCAGGTCGAGATTGGACGCGCTCCGGCGTCGAGCTAGCTCGCGGCTGCCGATCGCCCGTTCACTCCGCTGCTATCGTCGAGCGACGACAGCGCCACGCGCATGACGCTGCCGCGCCGCGGTCGTTCACGTTCCGATGAGGACGCGTCGCGGAAAACATGCCGTAACTACCGGTCGTGCGCTTGCGCCGCCGGCCAAACATCTCTAAAGTGGCGCGCGGTGTTCGGAATGAGAGAGGTGGAGGCCGTGACGACGCTCGCACGCTTGTTGGAGATGGTGGACGAGGCCCGCGACGAGGTGATCGAGCTGACGCAAGCGCTTGTGCGGATCCCGTCGGTCAACACCGGGCGCAATGCCGAGCCGCCCTGGCCGCCGACCGGCAAGCCCGGTCCCGGCGAGCCCTATCCTGAGCCGATTGCCGCGTACGACGCCTCCGGCGCCGTCCGCACCGGCGACGAGCTGCCGGCCGCCGAGCTGTTGCGCGATTGGCTGGCGCGCGATGGCATCGAGGCGCGCGTATTCGTGCCCGGCGAGAACCGCGGCAGTGTGTTCGCGGCGCTCGGCCGGCAGGGAGCCCGCCCGCGCCTGCTGCTGATGTCGCACCTCGATGTCGTGCCGGTCGAGGATCCGTCGCAGTGGATGCACGAGCCGTTCGGCGGAGAGATCGCCGAGGGGCGTCTCTGGGGCCGCGGCTCATCGGACATGAAGTCGACCGTGGCCGCTGAGGCGATGACGCTGGCGATCCTGAAGCGCGCGGGCGTGACGCTCAAGGGCGAACTGGCCTTCGCCGCCTGCGCCGACGAGGAGTCAGGCGGCGCCTACGGCTTCGGCTGGATGACTCAGCACTACCCGGAGCTGATGGCGGCGGACTTCGCCGTGAACGAGGGCGGCGGCTTCGCCATCAAGCGCGACGGCGCCCTTATCTACCCGATTAACACTGGCGAAAAGGGTCGGATGGAGATCCACATCCACGTCACCGGCAGGGGCTTCCACGCCTCCCGGCCGTGGCTGGCCGACAACGCGATCTACAAGGCGGAAGAGGTGATCCGGCGCATCCGCAACTATGAGTCGGACGTTTCAGTCGACATCGAGGCCTTCCAGCATCTCGACACGCTGGCGGGCATCACCGAGCCGGTGACCGCCGAGAACATCGACGCCATCATCCAGACGCTGAACGAGACGGATGAGACGCTCGGCTCGTACCTGCGGGCCGCCAGCCGCATGACGCTGGTGGCCACGATGATCAACGCCGGGGTGAAGTCGAACAGCGTGGCCGAAACCTGTCTGATCACCTGTGACGTGCGCTCGCTGCCGCATCAGGACATCGGCTACGTCCGCAACGAGATCGAGACGATGCTGAGCGACGTCAGCGGCGTCAAGGTTGAGGTTATCGAGACCTCGCCCGCCAGCGCGTCCACCTGGGACAGTGAGCTGGTCGACCACGTGATGACCGCCACACGCGTGGCCGTCGGACGTGACGATCTGCAGTTCGTGCCGGGCATCACGGTCGGCTTCACCGATTCAAGCTTCGTGCGGCCGCTCGGAAATGTCGCGTATGGGTTCATGGCCGCCCATCCGGACGCCGATCCCAGCAAGTCGGGCGCGCACAACATCAACGAATCGGTCGACCTGAACACGATCGTCACGATGACGCGCTACCTCGTCGCGCTCGCCTGGGAGACGGTGATCGAGCGCGAGTAGAACGACGCACACGGCGTTCGGTCACGCCGTCGGGGCGCGTGGCAATGCCAGCGCCCCGACGGCGTCCGTGTCCGCCAGGTGAATCCGTGTCAGGCGGTGCGCCCGCCGTCCACGGGCATGGCGATGCCGGTCACGAACGAAGCCGCGTCCGAGCACAGCCAGACGACGGCGCTGGCGACATCGAGCGGCTGGCCGACGCGCCCCAGCGGCTGGCCGGTCTCCAGGCTCGCGGCGATGGCCGGGACCTTCTCCGCCAGCTCGTCCAGCATCGTCGTGTCGATCAGTCCGGGGCAGACGGCGTTGACCCGAATGCCATTCGCGCCGTAGCCCTGCGCCGCAGATTTCGTGAGGCTGATGACGCCGTGCTTGCTAACTCCGTACGAGGGCAGCATCGCCGTCCCGCGCAGCCCGGCGATCGAGGACGTGTTGACGATGCTGCCCCGGCCCTGGCGCGCCATCGCCCGCAGCTCGTGCTTCAGGCACAGGAACACGCCGGTCAGGTTCGTCGCGATCACCTGGTCCCAGTCAGCCTGCTCCAGATCGGCCAGCAGCGTGCCGGAGTGTCGCTCCAGGATGCCCGCGTTGTTGAAGGCGCAGTCGATCGATCCGAACGTGTCGACGGTAGCCTGGACCATCGCCGCCACCTCCGCCTCCGACGTGACGTCACAGCGCGCGAACGCCGCGCCTCCTCCCCCGTTACGGATCAGCGCCGCCGTCTCCTCGCCGCCGGGCGCATCAATGTCGGCGACCATCACCGCCGCGCCTGCCCGCGCGAAGGCCAGCGCCGTCGCGCGCCCGATCCCTGCCGCGCCGCCGGTGATGAGCGCAACCCTCCCCGCGAGGTCGACCCTGAGCCCGTCGTTCATGCGGACCACTCCCCTCTGCTGTCGTGCAAGATTGGGCAGTTTATTACGATATTGCGGCGGGCGTGTCCAAGCAGCGTTTCCCCTGCCGGTCGTCAACAGGATGCCACCAGCCGCGTGAATGCGCGTCCCGTCCTACCGCCGTTCCTCGGTGATGAGCCGCGCGGCGCGTTGGCGCGTCACGTAGCTCCACATCCACTGGCTCATCACGAAGACGCGGTTGCGGAAGCCGATCAGCATCAGGATGTGCACAAACACCCAGGCCAGCCAGGCGATTGTGCCGGTCAGCCGCCGCCCGCGGATCACCGCCACCGCGCGGCGCTTGCCGATCGTCGCCATCGTGCCGCGATCGATGTAGTGAAACGGAGCCGGTGGCTCGCCGTTGAGCGCGCGAACCACGTTGCGGGCCGCCGTCGCGCCCTGCTGTATCGCGACCGGCGCCAGGCCGGGGTACGGAGTCCCGTCCGGCCCGAGGCAATATGCGGCGTCGCCGATGACGAAGACGTTCGGATGCGCCGGAAGCGAGAGATCCGGGTTCACTTCCACCCGCCCTCCGCGTTGCAGCGGCGCCCCGAGCGTCGCCAGCAGCTCGCTGCCGCTGACGCCGGCCGCCCACAGGATCGTCTCTGTCGCGATCTCGCCGCTGGAGAGCAGCACCCGGTCCGGCTCCACGCCGGTCACCTGCGCGCCGCAACGCACCTCGACCCCCAGACGCTCCAGGTCCCGTTTCGCCCGTCGCGACAGCTCCGGCGGAAAGCTGGCGAGGATGCGCTCGCCCGCCTCGATCAGGCAGATGCGGGACGTGGACGGGTCGATGGAGCGGAAGTCGCGGACCAGCGTTTCGTGAGCGATCTCGCCCAGCGCGCCCGCCAGCTCCACGCCTGTCGGTCCGCCGCCGATTACGACGAAGGTCAGTAGTGCCCGGCGCCGCTCCTCGTCCGCCTCCAGCTCAGCCGCCTCGAACGCGAAGAACACGCGCCGCCGCATCTCCAGCGCGTCGTCCAGGGTTTTCAGGCCCGGGGCGTGCTCCGCCCACTCGTCGTGCCCGAAGTACGAGCTTTCCGCCCCCGGCGCGAGGATCAGGTAGTCGTACGTCATCCGCTTGCCGGCATAGCTGACGGCCCGCGCGTCGAGGTCGATCGCGTCGACGTTCGCTAGGATCACGCGGGCATTGCTCTGCCGCCGCAGGATGGCGCGGATCGGGTAGGCGATGTCGGCGGGCGACAGCGACGCGGTGGCGACCTGATACAGCAGCGGCTGGAACACGTGATGGTTGCGGCGGTCGATCAGTGTCACCCGGGCCGGCGCGTCGCGCAGCGACTTCGCGGCGTACAGACCTCCGAATCCACCGCCGACGATGACGACGTGCGAGCACTGGCTACTGGAGCCGCGCGCTGGCGCTCGTTGTCGAGATCGCAGGATCGATCGAAGCATCCGCATATCCCAACGCGTGCTGGAACCGCGCCCACTCGACGGTTCGCGGCCCGAATCGCCGCATGTCACATATTCCCCGGCCTCACCAGCGTGTTCACGGTCCAGACGGCCACCATGCCCAGCAGGCCGAACAGGCCGATCAGCAGCAAACCCAGCAGACCATATGTCGTGCCCCGGTCGATCAGCGACACCCGCGTGCCGTCGAGGCGCAGCGCGGGCGCGGCTATGGCCATGCCGAACAGCGTCGCGCCGGCCACCGACACGATCATCAGCGCGGCGGCGCTGCGCATCGCATCGTTTATCGCAAGTGTCATCAGCGCCCCGATCAGCACGAGGCCGGGGATGATCCAGGCGCTGTTGACGTGAAACACGGTCAGGGCCTGCAGGTCGGACGTAGTGCTGGCGCACAGCCCCGCCGCCGCGACCGACGCTAGCACGATCACGACCGCTTCGAGCAGCCACTGTCGCTGACGGCCCGTCATTCCGGCAGATGCCTCACCGTAAACGGGATCCACTCCGGATCGATGTCGGGGTCGATGCGCACGAGGATCCTGCCTCGCAGCCTCCAGTCGAGCGCGCCGTCGTCCCGGCGCTGCACGTAATCAATGTCGTAGATGACCAGCCTCATCGGCGTCGCCAGCTCCTCGCCGACCGGCACGACCGCCCGTGGACGCGCCACGCCGCCGCCGACCCGATGCACGCCAACGTTCAAGCCCAGCTCAATTTCGATGACCTCGATTGCGCGGCTGGTGGGGTTGCGCGCCACGAACGTCGTCTCGATCGGAGCGTCGGCGGCGACGTACTGAAAGGTCGTCAGCTCCAGCTCGATGCGGTCGTACGTGTCGTGCGCGGTGACGAAGCGGCCCGAGGCGCTGAGCAGATTGATCCCCAGCGCGACCGCCAGGACCGCCAGCAGTACGACTGACACGCGCTGAACGATCATCGGTTCCGATCGTCCGGGGCGGGCGCCGGGGGACCGAGCAGGATTGCCGACAGTTGCGCGCCCGAGCGGTAGATCTCCGTCGCCGGTGGGACGATCAGGTACGCGTTGGAGCCCACGAACGACATCAGCCGCGCCGAAATCTGATTACCCGTATTGCGCGCCCGCAGCCGTCCATCCGCGCCCGCGTAGACGACGGCGCGCTGGTACTCGATGCGGTCGCCGGGGGCGATGTCGTGCGCGATCGTAACGGGCACGGCCGGGTTCGGGTCTGGCGGCGCGTGCTGCATGACCTGCAACGCGGGCCGCACGAACATGTGGAACCCGACCAGGCACGACACCGGATTGCCCGGCAAGCCGAACAGCAGCGTCTCGCCAGCCGTCGCGAAGTTCAGCGGCTTGCCCGGCTTCATGAACAGCCGCCGGAAATGCACCGTCGCCATGTCGCCCAGCAGCGCCTTCACCAGGTCGCGGTCTCCCATCGACACCCCGCCGCTCGTCACGACCACGTCCGCGAGCTCAACCGCCGCCGCTATGCCCTCGCGCAGGGCCCCGTCGTCGTCGAGAATGTGCCGGTTGACGACGACCTCGGCCCCGGCGCGCCGGGCGGCCACGGCCAGCGAAAAGCGGTTGGAGTCGCGAATCTGTCCCGGTCCCGGCCGTGCGTCCGGCGCGACCAATTCGTTGCCGGTCGAAATGACGGCCACCCTGGGAACGCGCCCGACGCGCACCTGAGCGTGCCCTAAGCTGGCGAGCAATCCGATCTCGGCGGGACCAAGCCGCGTTCCAGCCGGGACGAGCAGGTCCCCCTGCCGCAGATCGGCGCCGATGGGACGGATGTTCTCTCCGGACGAGACGCGCGCCTGCCGGATCTCGACGAAGCCGTCTCCGCGCGCGGTGTTCTCGACCGGCACGACCGCGTCCGCCCCGGCCGGCACGGGAGCGCCGGTCATGATCGGGGCCGCGGCGCCAGGCGTGACGGTCACGCTCGGGCTGTCGCCGGCGAAGCCCGCCCCGAGGATCGTCCTGGACGGCGCCGGGTCATTGTGAATCACTGCGAAGCCGTCCATCGTCGCGGCCGGAAACGGCGGCAGGCTGACGTCGGCGATCAGACCATCGACTAGGTAGCGTTCGCCCGCGACATCGATCGGCACGACCTCCGGCTCCAGAGGGCGGACGTTCGCGAGCACGATGCCGCGCGCCTCATCGGGCGCCAGCATGCGGTCGAGATCGTCGCCAGCGTCGTTCATGGTCGCGGCTCCTCCGGGATTCGTCATCGTTTCCGCTCGAATCATAACCGCCGGACGGGGGACGGGGCATCGAACGTGCGACACGGCATCGATCAATCAGCATAGGCGAATCTGGCACAATTGGGAGGCACGATCTTCGTTTCCGTTTTCCAGCGATAATGGTGACTCTCTCGGGCGGCCGGACAACGTCGAGGGAACGGCGACCAGTATGGCGATTGCGGCAACACAGCTCACGGACCAGCCAGACAGCGTCACCCTGCGCGACCTGCTCGATATCCTCGTGCAGGAAAACCCCGGCATGGACACTTCGCTGATCGAGCGAGCCTACCAGTTCGCCGCAACGGCGCACGCGGACAAGCGCCGCAAGTCCGGCGAGCCGTACATCATTCATCCGCTGCGGGTCGCTATCATCCTCGCCGAAATGCAGCTCGACCCGGAGACGCTGGTCGCCTCGCTGCTGCACGATGTCGTCGAGGACACCAACATCGAAGTTGCCGACATCGAAAAGGAATTCGGCCAACGCATCGCGGCGCTCGTCGAGGGCGTGACCAAGCTCAGCCGCATCCCGTGGTCGGGCGAGGTCGGTGACGAGGAGCGCGCCACCCGCGAGGTCGAGCGCCAGGCCGAAAGCCTGCGCAAAATGTTCCTGGCCATGGCCGACGACGTGCGCGTCGTGCTGATCAAGCTGGCCGACCGCCTGCACAACATGCGCACGCTCGATCACGTCCCGCGTGAGTCGCAGCTGCACACCGCCCAGCAGACGATGGAAATCTACGCGCCGCTGGCCAACCGGCTCGGCATCTGGCAGATCAAGTCCGAACTGGAAGACCTCGCGTTTCTCTACCTCGATCCGCAGACATACCACCAGACCGAACGCTCGCTGCAACGCCGCGGCGTTCAGAGCGCGCGCTACATCGAGCTCGTGCAGGACCAGCTTTCCGCTGCGCTGGCCGCCGCCGGCATCGACGCCGAGATCAAGGGCCGCGAAAAGCACATCTACTCGATCTGGCGCAAGATGCAGCGCAAGGACGCTGGCTTCGACGAGATTTACGACATCATCGGCCTGCGCATCACGGTCAACGAAAACAAGGACTGCTATGGCGCCCTGGGCGTCATCCACACGCTTTGGCGGCCAATCCCCGGCGAGTTCGACGACTACATCGCCACGCCGAAAGAGAGCATGTATCAGTCGATCCACACCTCCGTGCTGGGTCCCGACGCGCACCCGATCGAGATTCAGATCCGCACGCACGAGATGCACCACATCGCCGAGTACGGCATCGCCGCCCACTGGCGCTACAAGGAAGGCCGCCGCGTCGATCCCAACGTCGAGGCCAAGGTGGCCTGGCTGCGCCAGCTGATGGACTGGCGCGACGAGGTGGTCGACGCGCACGAGTTCGTCGAGTCGCTGAAGTCGGACGTCTTCCGCGAGATGATCTACGTCTTCACGCCGCGTGGCGACATCGTCGAGCTGCCCGCCGGGGCGACGCCGATCGACTTCGCCTACCGCATCCACACCGAGGTCGGACACCAGTGCGTCGGCGCCAAGGTCAACGACCAGCTCGTCACGCTCGACACCAGGCTCAGCAACGGCGCTGTCGTGCGCATCATGACCAGCAAGACGAAGGTCGGTCCCAGCCGCGACTGGCTGATGCCCTCCAGCGGTTATGTTACGACCGCCGGCGCCCGCGAGAAGATCCGCCAGTGGTTCCGCCGACAGGAGCGTGACGAGAACATCTCGCAGGGCCGCGATATTATCGAGCGCGAGATGCGCCGCCTTGGCATCGAGTCGAAGATCGACGACATCGCCAGGCAGTTCACATCGTTCCAGCGCGTGGACGACTTCCTGGCTGCCGTCGGCTATGGCGGCATTACCCCGCAGCAGATCGCCACCCGGCTGGTGGAAACCCGCGAGCCGGAGGTCTTCGCGCCGCCCACGACGCCGACCACCTCGACGATCGCGTCCAATCTGCAGGTCATGGGCGTCGGCGACCTGTACACGCGGCTAGCCGCCTGCTGCAAGCCGGTCTACGGCGACGATATCGTCGGTTATGTCACGCGCGGCCGGGGAATCACCGTGCACCGCGCCGACTGCCATAACATGAAGAACGTGGATGAGGAAGGCCGCCAGGTTCCCGTCTCGTGGGGCGACCAGGCCGCCCAGTCGTATCCGGTGTCGGTGCGCCTCGAAGCGTGGGACCGCGTCGGGCTGCTGCGCGACATCACGGCGCTGGTGGCTGACGAGAAGGTCAACATGCTCAGCGTCCTCACCAACGTCCACGAGGACCGCACCGTCACCGTGCTGATGACGATCGAGGTCGGCGGGGTCACTCAACTCAGCCGCGTCCTCCAGAAGCTCGAAGCCGTCCGCGATGTCTTCGACGTCCGCCGCGAAGCCGCGCCGAAAGCCGCAACCGGCTAACGGCCAACCCAATCTCCCCGTTTCCCACACGGGGAAAGGGCCGGGGGGTAAGGTCACCGCTCCCACACCGCGTAATCCACAACGTGCTCGAAACCCATGCGCTGGTACATGTGGTGGCTCATCGCGCTGGAGGTCAGCGCGCAGAAGCGGCAGCCGCGGAGCGTGCCGTCGTGGATCGCGCGCCACGTCATCGCCTCGCCGATGCCGCGCCGCCGGTGCTCCGCGAGCGTGCCAATGATGTGGACCCCGGCGACATCGCCGGTGACGAACAACGCCCCCGTGCTGACGGGCTCGTGGCGCGCCAGCCCGACGTAAAGCGTCAGGCCGGAAATCGCCAGCAGCCGGTCGATGTCCAGGTCGCCGAGCCATCCGGAGGGAACCTCGAAGGCCCGCGCGCTCGTCTCATGGAACGCGTCGAGTGTTGCGGCATCGCGCACCACGACGATCTCAAGGCCGTCCGGAGGGGGCGGCGCTGTGCGGCCGCCGGCTGACAGTAGCAGGCCTTTCTCGTCAGGGCCGCGCCGGAAACCAGCCTCGGCCGCGTAGGGTTCGATCCCGGGAGCGTCGGCCGGTCGCGCGTAGAGCACCATCGGCGCGGCCTGCTCGTGGTAGAAGGCGTCGATGCGCCGGAACATGCCGGACACGTCCCGAGGCACGCGGGTGACGAACGCTGGATTGAAGAACGAGACCGGCGAACCGGTGTGCACGAGGATGATTCCGTCGCCATCGCTGCAGCGTCCTGTCCGGGACGACTGCGCCAGCGCGCGCAGTACGCCGATCGCGTTGTCGTAGGCCCCTGTCAGGATGTGTTCGTCGTGTGCGCCCGTGTCAGGCTGCATCGAACGCCTCCACGCCGGAGCCGCGCATTACGACGGCGTTCAATGGACGATCTCGACCGGGCTGGCCGTCACGAATGCCTTGAGCAGGCGCAGCGACGCGTCGACGTCCCGCTCGTCGATCATCTCGAACGCCGTGTGGGTGTAGCGGGTCGACGGCCCCAGCAGCGCCGT
>DATKCN010000231.1:0-2256 GCA_035513175.1 Thermomicrobiales bacterium | reverse complement strand
TGTGACGGCACGGGCTTGGTCAACGCCCGGCATGAGCTGGTTACGGCCTATGGCGCTGGAACGCCCGTCGTGGACAGTGCGCCCGCACACGACACGGTCGTCAATCGCGAGCCGCTTCGGCCCTACCCAGTGCAGTCGACTGAAACCCCTGACTGGACTCTGCCGTGGGCTGGGCTCATTGTCGCGATTATCGGAGTCCCGGCAGCCATCGCGGTCGTGTCACGTCGCCGCTATCGTTGACGCATACTTGCCTCGATGCGGAGGCTGCTGAACCGATGCGGATTCCAATCGTTATCGTCGCGCTGCTGGGCGCCGCGCTTTTCCTCGTCTCGCCACTGCCTGCCCTCGCCTGCTCCTGCGTGGAACAGTCACTCGACGAGATGCGTGACAGGGCCGACTACGTGTTCGAAGGCACAGTCGTCGGCGTGGCCCCGAACGACGACGACATCTACGCGACTCGCGCCATCCTGCGCGTCGACACCGTCTGGAAAGGGCCGGTCATCTCCGAGGTGGCCGTGCTGGGCGGTGAGCACTCCGCCAGTTGCGCGATGGTATTCGAGGAGGGTCAGACCCTCGTCGTCTTCGCCAGCGACAATGACGACATGTCCATGATGACCACCATCTGCGACGGGACCGGCATGGTCCAGCGCTCCGAAACCGTCGCAGCGTTCGGCGCGGGCACGTCCGTGCCGGAAGGCGCCCCCCAGCATGAGTCGATCACCGGCGGCTCAGCGCCGGTCGGCGAGCCGGACCGCGCGCCGTGGGACGACCTGCGTCTCGGCACGCTCGTCGTCGTGGCGGCCCTGCTGCTGGTGCTGCGGCGGGTCGTCATCGCCCGGCGCGGCGGCACGCCGTAGCACGCGCGTCGCCCCCCTGAGCCATAATCCCCCGCGATACTCACGGCGAAGGCAGGACGCGAGGGAGCAGCACATGACCGTTTCATTGTGGCAGGACACGGCCGCCTGGCCGGGAGAGATCGAGCACCGCGTCGAGACGGCGGACATCTGCGTCATCGGCGCGGGCATCGTCGGCTCGGTGCTGGCAAAGCTGCTGGGCGAGGCGGGCAAGTCCGTCATCGTGCTGGACTCAAACCAGGTCGGCTCCGGCGCCTCCGGCCGCAACGCTGGACACTGCATTGCCGGGCTACGCAACTCCTATCATCTGGCGGTCGATCGGTTCGGACGCTCGGGCGCGCGCAACATGCGGGCCATGCTGGTAGAAAATCGGGACATGGTGCAGTCCTTCTGCGACCGCTACGCCGTGCCCTACGAGCGCAACGGCTCGCAGTACCTCGGCATCGATGCGGCGGAGGGCGCGGTGTTGCGCGCCTCGGCTCGCGCGCTGCTCGCGGACGGCAGCGAAGTCGACTACTCGGACACCGACCCCTTCGATCGCGGCTTCCACGGGCGCCTCTACCAGCCGGGCGACCTGGCTCTGCAGCCCTACCTGCTCGTCACCCGGCTGATGGCCGATTCCGGCGCCCTCGTGATCGAGAACAGCGAGGTCCATGGCATCGAGCAGTCTGGCGACACCGTCGCCATCCGCTCCCGCAACGCGACCGTTGCGTGCGGTCAGGCCATCCTGGCGACCAATGCGTGGTCTCGCCTGCTGCACCCCTGGTTCCGTGACAAGATCTTCCCCACCCGCGCCCAGATGTACGCCACCGAGCCCAGCACGGAGCCGCGCCTCATCACTATGCCAACTGGCACGGAGGACGGATTCGAGTACTTCCGCCAGCTCCCCGACGGCCGCTTTCTTATCGGCGGCTACCGCGACCGCTTCGTCGATGAGGAGGTCGGCTACGGCGACGAGACGACGCCCCACCTGCAGGCAGGCATGGAGTCGTGGGTGGCCGCGCGCTTCCCGGAGATCGCCAGGCTGAAGGTCACACACCGCTGGGCCGGGATCATGGGCTTCACCAGGGACGCCCTTCCGCTGGTCGGCCGCCTGCCCGACATGCCGAACGTGTACTTCGCTGCCGGGTTCACCGGCTCCGGCATGAGCTTCGGACCTGCCACCGCCCGCTTGTGCGCCGAGTACGTGCTGACCAGCGCTCATCCCGGCCTCTTTCACGCGGATCGGCTGGAGTAGCTCGGCGTCGTTGCCATGTCGGGCGACACCTGAACGACGCGCGGGCGCCCGACGTGAGATAAAATGGTGTTCACATCGCGCTCAGGCTCATCAATGAATTCAAAGTGACATATGGCACTTCCCAGACATCGAAAGACTGTCGAACATGAAAGCAGCCCCGTCGAC